>DASPTN010000081.1:0-39747 GCA_035623395.1 Gemmatimonadales bacterium
GCCGCTCGCACGTCCGCCACCTCGAGTATCGCGAGCTGCTGGCATACGTGGTGCGCGAGGGGGAGTTCGCCGACCCGGTGCTGCGCAAGGAGGCGGCGCGACACATCGTGGACTGCGCGCAGTGCGCCGAGCGGCTGCGGACGATCCACGTGCGCCAGACGGCGGGTACGGGGACGGCGGCGGTCGAGGAGCCGGAGGAAACGGCGGCGGCGCCGGCGCCTCCGGTGGCGAGACCGGCGGCCCGTCGCGCGACGGCGGAGGTCCGTCCTTTGGCGCCGCCGGCTCCGCCCGTCCCGCCCGCGATCCAGCGCGCGGCCGCGGCGGCTCCGGCGCACGTCGAGCGCCCGTTCGCGGACCGCCGGGGCGGCCGCGAGCGGCGCGGTGGAGGTGAGCGGCGCGGCCCCGAGCGCCGGACGAGCCCCGACCGCCGGCGGACCGTGAGTCTCACTCCGCCGAAGGTGGAGCGCCGGCAGGCACCGCGGCGCGCGGTGGACCGGCGCCTCCCGCCGTCGCGGGATCGGCGGGTTTCCGAGCCGGTGCCGCGTCCGGGCGAGGCCGCGGCGACCGCGGGCCCGCCCGCGATCCGGCCCGAACCGCAGCGCGGAGAGCTCGCGCCGCGGCGTGACGTCGAGCAGGTGTCGGGAGCCGAGCACGGTGACAACGGCACGGGGCGCGTCGCCGCTTCGGCCGAGGCGGCGGCCGCGGCGTCGAGCTCCGCGCAGCCGGCCGCGGAGGCACCCGTCGGAGCGCCTTCCACGCCACCGGGGGCGGCGATGCCCCCTGCGCCCGCGGCGGGCACCCCTCCGGTGGAAGCCATCGATCTGCGGTGGCTCGTCACGCCGGACCAGTCGCTGGAGATGATGCGCGGGGCGCGGGACCAGGCTCGTGCCGCTGCGGGAGGGAGCGGCGCAGCGGTTCCGCAGACGAGATCGACGGACGCCCCCGGGACGAAGCCGCCGGTGGAGCGGCGCGCGACGACGGCCGCCGTCCGCGCGGCGGCGGGTCCGCCGGCACCGGACGCGGGCGCCGCGCGAGCGGAGCCGCGACGGCTGGAGAGATTCCGGGCGGGCGGCGAGGTCGGCACGGCGGACAGCGGGAAGACGTCGACGCATCACCAGGCCTTCCCCGTGCGCTCGCTGGCCATCGCGGCCGTGATCGCGTGCGTCGCGTTCATCGGATACGTCGCGGGCCAGATCACCAGAGGCGGCCGGCCCGGCCGCCTCGGCCTGGCCGCCGATGCCAACGCCGAGGCCCAGAGCGTGACGCAGACCGGCGCCCGGCCCGCGCCCGCGCCGACCGCACCGGCGCCGGCGGCGCCCGCGGCGGTCGTGACGCCGCCCCCGCCGTCGCATCCGGCGCAGGTCGAGCACGGCGCGCCCCCGACTCGTGCGCCGAGGCCCGTCGCGACGCGCACGCCCGCTCCTGCGCCGCGTCCCGCTCCGGTCGCCGCCCAGCCGGCTCCGCCCGCGCCGCCGCCGGCGCCCACCACCGGCGTTGTCCGAGGCGTCGTGCGCGATGCCGCGGGCGGCACCGTCGGGGGCGCCCGGGTCACGGTGCGCGGCACCGCGTTGTCCGCGGTGGCCGACGGATCGGGCGCGTTCGAGATCCCGGACGTTCCTGCGGGACAGGTCGCGCTGCAGGCGAGCGCCGACGGCTACGTCCCGGGCGGCGCGCAGGCCCAGGCGAGCGCGGGAGGCTCGGTCAGTGCGGACATCAGCCTGAGCCGCGTGCAGCGGCCGACGGCGTCCTGCGATGCCGACCGGGAGCTGGCGGCGGGCGGCTGGACGCCGATCGACCGCGCGGCAGCGACCTCGACGCTGGGCGGCACGCTCGGCGCGATCCAGGGGCTCTCGATCGAGAGCATCACGGCCTCGACCTCGGGACCCCGCACGCGGGTGCGCATCGCGCAGCTGACGTCGACGTGCGACCGGGTCGTGCTGACGGAAACGCGGGCGGGAGCCAACGTGCGGGGCGGCTCGGGTCCGGCCGTGGTGACTGCGCTCCGCATCATGCCGGCGTCGGAAGCCTACCCCTACTCCACCGGCTCGGCGAGCTTCGGGAACATCCTGGTCACGGTGAAGACCAGTCTCACGGCCGACGCCCTCCGGCCGCTGCTCGGCCGGCTGAGCGAGATCTCCGAAGGCCAGTAGGACGGCCGCCGCACGACGGCGCGCGCGGGCCTAGGGTCGTCGCGCGGCTTCGGCTACCTCTCGAACGATGTCGTCCGCCGTCCTTCCCGCCGCCTCGGCGTGGAAGTTGACCACGATCCGGTGGCGCAGAACCGACAGCGCCACGGCGTCGAGATCCTCGAGGTCCGCCATCGGGCGTCCGTCCATCGCCGCGCGCGCCTTGGCGCCGAGGACGAGGAACTGCGACGCGCGCGGTCCGGCCCCCCAGGCGACGTATTCCCTCACGGCTCCGGGCGCGGCCGCATCCGCGGGTCGGGTCATCCGCGCGAGCTTCACCGCGGCCTGCACGACGACCCTGGGCGCGGGCACGCGGCGCACCAGGCCCATCAGCTCCAGCAGCTCGTCGCCCGAGAGCACCGGCGCGAGCGCGGTCGCCGCCTCGCCGGTCGTCCACTCGACGATCTGCTCCTCCTCCTCCCGCGACGGGTACTCGACGTGCAGCTCGAACATGAAGCGGTCGAGCTGGGCCTCCGGCAGCGGATACGTTCCCTCCTGCTCGATCGGGTTCTGGGTGGCGAGCACGAAGAAGGGCTCCGACAGCCGGTAGGTCTGGCTCGCCACCGTCACCGCGTGCTCCTGCATCGCCTGCAGCAGGGCGGCCTGGGTCTTGGGCGGCGTGCGGTTGATCTCGTCGGCCAGCACGATGTTCCCGAACAGCGGACCAGGCACGAACCGGAATGCGCGCCCGCCGGTCGTCCGGTCTTCCTCGATGACCTCGGTGCCGGTGATGTCGCTCGGCATCAGGTCGGGCGTGAACTGGATGCGCGCGAACCGGAGGCTCAGGGTCTCCGCGACCGACGAGACCATCATCGTCTTGGCGAGCCCGGGCACGCCGACCAGCAGCGCGTGGCCGCCCGAGAGGAGCGCGGCGAGGATGCCGTCGAGCACCTCGCGCTGTCCCACGATGCGCCGTCCCACCTGCTCGAGGAGCCTGGTGCGCGCCGCGGCGAGCCGATCGAGCAGCTCGACGTCGCGCTCGGCCTTGGCGGGAAACGGGATCGTACTCATGGACCTAGGTTACCCCGGCCGAGCGGCGGGGGTCAATCGGTCCGCGCGCGCGGCCGTGCGACGGACGCCGCGCTGGCTCCCGGACGGCGGCGCGCCTAGCTTAGGCGCATCCACCGTCCATCCCGGGACGGCGCGTCGCCGCCGCGCGCGCAATCGGGAATGACTTTGCGGCGCTTTTCACAAGGGGTATATTTCCGCCGCCCGAATGGCCCTGGAACCGGACGAGAGCCCTGAAGGCCGCGGCTTCGGTGCGGGCTACGCCATCGTGGCGGCCGGTTTCCAGCTGGCCTTTGCCGTCCTGCTGTTCCTCGGCGCCGGCGTGCTGGTGGATCGCTGGCTCCACACGCGGCCGATCTTCACGCTGATCGGCGTCCTGGTGGGCCTCGCGGGCGGCATGTACGCCTTCATCGCGCGCGTGCTCGCCGAGTCGCCAGGCGCGGGGAAGCGCGGCCGGGGCTCGCGAGGTGCGGCACCGTGAGCTGGGTGGCCCGCATGGCGGTGCTCGGCGGCGCCGCCGAGCTGGTGGTGGCCGCGGTCGCGGCGGGCGAAGCCGGTGCCCGGGGGCTCGCCGCGGCGCTGGTGGGCGGCGGCGTGGCGGCGGCGGCACAGGTCACCGCCGTGGCCCTGCTGAGGCCGGGGATGAAGGCGGGCACGCCGGAGTTCGTGCGGCGCTGGGCGACGGGCATCGCGATCCGCGGCGCCGGCGTGGTCGTGCTGGCCGGCCTCGTGCTCGTGACGCGGTCCGCGCTGCCGGCGCTGTGGACGGCGCTGGGATTCCTCGCCGTGCTGCTGACGCTCCTCTACGCGGAGACACGGTTCCTCGAATGATGCAGGCGCCCGACATCGGACGGATGATCCTCGAGCGCACCGGCGACGCGCACGAGATCGAGATCCCGTTCGGGGAGTGGCTCGGCGCCGGTCCGATCCACCTGCCCACGGGCTGGATCGTCACCGTCGGCGGCAAGGCGATCGACCTCTCGCCGACGCGCAACGTGGTCTTCATGGCGATCGCCGCCCTGCTGGTCTGGCTCACGGTGTTCTTCACGGCGCGGGCCTTGAATCGACAGCGCGCGACGGGCAGCGGCGCACCGCGCGGCCTGGCGGCGATGGTCGAGGCGATGGTCCTGTTCATCCGGAACGACGTGGCCATCGCCAGCATCGGCCACAAGAACGGCGCCAAGTTCGCGCCCTACATCCTCACCTTGTTCTGGTTCATTCTGTACTGCAACCTGCTGGGGCTGATCCCGTACGGGGAGAAGCCGACCGGCAGCTTCATGGTGACCGGCGCGCTGGCGTTGACGGCGCTGCTCACCATCGAGATCTCGGGCTTCGTGACCCTGGGGCCGAAGGGATACCTCAAGACGATCGTGTTCACGCCGCCGGGCACGACGGGGATCACGGCGGTGCTCCTCACGCTCATCATGACGCCCATCGAGATCATCGGAAAGATGGTGAAGCCCTTCGCGCTGATGCTCCGTCTCTTCGCCAACATGGCGGCGGGGCACTTCGTGATGCTGTCGCTGCTGTCGCTGATCTTCCTGTTCGGCAACATCCGCTACTTCCGCTGGGCCATCGCCGGCGGGTCGGTGGCGTTCGTGCTGTTCATGATGGCGATCGAGCTGCTGGTGGCCTTCATCCAGGCGTACGTCTTCGCGTTGCTGACGTCCACGTTCATCGGGCTGATGCAGCACGAACACTAGGCGCCGTTCACACCTGTCGGGAGGAAGGGATCAATGTCCATGATGCAAGCCGTGGCGGACGCGGCGGCGGTCGCGAAGAACACCAACGCGCTGCTGGGCGCCGGCCTGGGGCTGGGCCTCGCGGTGATCGGCGCCGGCCTGGGGATCGGCCGGATCGGCGGGCAGGCGGTCGAGGCGATCGCCCGCCAGCCCGAGGCGTCGGCCGACATCCGCGGCGCGATGATCCTCACCGCGGCGCTGGTCGAAGGCGTCGCGCTCGCGGCCGTGGTGTTCGCGCTCCTGTTCAAGGTACTCTGATGCCCGCCTTCGGCCTGCTCCTGCAGGCGGCGGAGGCGGCGCCCAAGGGGCCGTTCACGATCAACCCGGGCGTGTCCTTCTGGACGATCGTGATCTTCGGCATCCTTTTCGCCGTGCTCGCCTGGAAGGGCTGGCCGGCCCTCCTCAAGACGGTCGAGGAGCGCGAGAAGCGGATCGCGGCGCAGATCGAGGCCGCCGAGAAGGCCAACCGGGACGCGCAGCGCGTGCTGGCCGACTACCAGCAGAAGCTGGCGCGGGCGCAGGGCGAGGCGCAGGACGTGCTGGCGGCGGGCCGTCAGGCCGCCGAGAAGGCGCGCGAGGAGATCCTGGCCCGGGCGCGCGCGGAGCACGAGGAGCTGATCGCGCGGGCGCGCCGGGAGATCGTGGCCGAGCGGGAGAAGGCGCTGGCCGAGCTGCGCGGCGAGGCGGTGGAGTTGTCGCTCGCCGCGGCCAGCAAGGTGCTGGAGCGGAACCTGGACACCGAGGCCGACCGCCGTCTGGTCCGCGAGTACCTGGACAGTCTCCACCAGACGCGTTCGTGAGAGACACCACGGTCGCCCGCAACTACGCGGAGGCGCTGCTGGCCGCCGCGCGCGGTGCCGGCACCGTGGAGCGTTGCGGCGAGCTGCTCGAGGCCGTGGCCGGCGTGCTCGCCGCCGATCCCGGCCTGCAGGCGGTCTTCATGTCCCCGCGGGTCGCGAAGGCGGCGAAGCAGCGCCTCATCGAGCGTGCACTGCGCCGCTTGGCCCCCGTCCCTTTCATCCGGTTCCTCCAGGCCGTGGTCCAGCGGGGCCGGCAGGGGATGATCGGCGAGATCGCGGCCGAGTACGAGCGCCTCGTCGACAGTCACCTCGGCCGCGTTCACGCCGTCGTGGCCACGGCACGGCCGGCCGACGCCGCGCTGCAGAAAGCGGTCACGGAGAGCCTCGGCCGGGTGTTCGGGAAGACCGTCCGGGCCCACTTCCGCACCGACCCGGCGCTGCTGGGCGGCGTGGTGGTCCGCTCGGGCGACCGGGTGTTCGATGGGTCGCTGCGGCGCAAGCTCGGGCTGCTGCGGCATCGGATGTTGCACGCGCGACTGGGCGGCGCCGACAGCGCGAGGTAAGCTTCCGAGGTGCACGCCGTCCTCGTCGTCGCCACCCTGCTCGCTCAGCAGGCCGACTCCGCGCGACCGCGGCCCCAGGCCGGCCCGGATCCCTACTTCCAGCAGGACCTGCGCTTCGCCATCGCCGCCCGGCTCGACGAGCCGTCGGGCGTGCTGAGCGGCACGGGCCGCATGTGGTACCGGAACAACAGCCCGGACACCCTGACCACGATGGCGTTCCACCTCTACCTGAACGCGTTCCGCCCCGGCTCGAAGTGGGCGGCGCGCGAGACGGCCGAGAACGGCCGCAGCTGGTACGCGATCCTCCCCGATCCGTATTACGCGTACGAGCGGTTGGGGACCGTCGCCGTCGGGGGCGTCGAGGTCCCGGTCCGCTATCCCGGAGCGCCGGACTCGACGGTGGCGGAGATCACGCTGCCGCGCCCGCTTCCCCCGGGCGACTCGCTGGTCGTGCGGCTGGACTGGCGCTCGCGCCTCAGCGTCGTTCCGCGACGCCAGGGCCGCCAGGGGCGGCGCTACGACTTCGCCGAGTGGTATCCCGAGGTGGCGGTGTACGACCGCGACGGGTGGGAGGCGCATCCGCTCTATCCGGAGGGCGAGTTCTTCGGCGAGTACGGGAGCTACGACGTCACGCTGGACCTGGTGGCCGACCAGGTGTGCGCGGCGACCGGCGTGCCGGTGTCCGGCGATCCCGGTTGGGCCGCCGCGCGCGCGACGCCCGGAACGCCGGTGACGCTGCAGCGCGACTGGTACGGGAACACCCTACCCCCTACACCCTACACCCAGCACGAGTCCGGCCGCAAACTGGTACGATTCCTGGCCGACTCCGTCGAGCACTTCGCCTTCTCCTGCAATCCGGACTACGTGTACGAGGAGGGACGCTACGGCCCTACGGTGATCCGCGCGCTGTACCTGCCGGGCGACAGCGCCACCTGGGGCCGGGGCGTCGCGGTGGACCGCGCGGCTCGCTCGCTGGCGTGGCTCGACCGGGTCTACGGCCCGTACGCGTGGCCGCAGGCCACGCTGGTGCACCGCATCGAGGACGGCGGCACCGAGTTCCCGATGATGGTGATGCTCGGCGGGGCGGGTGAATCGCTGGTGCTCCACGAGCTCGGCCACCTCTACACGTACGGCATCCTGGGCAACAACGAGTGGAAGGAAGGCTGGCTCGACGAGGGCTTCACGACCTTCCAGACGGGGTGGAGCTTCCAGTCTCGCGGCATGGGCGTGCCGAGTCGCGAGACCCAGCGCCTCATCCTCGGCTTCGACCTGGACGGCTGGAGCCAGCCGGTCGTGCAGCCGGCCGAGCTGTACCGCGACTACGGCACGTACGCGCGCATGATCTACACCAAGGGCCAGTTGATCCTCGAGATGCTGCGCTACGTCCTCGGGGAGGCGACGTTCGAGCGCGTGCTGCGCGAGTACTACGCGCGGTGGCGGTTCCGGCACGTCACCTCGGAGCGCTTCGAGGCCGTCGCCGAGGAGGTCTCGCACCGGGACCTGTCGTGGTTCTTCGCCGAGTGGCTGCACGGCACGCCACTGGTGGACTACGCCCTGCGCAAGGTGCGCCGCCGCCACGACGCCCTCGGCTGGGTCACCGACGTCGAGATCGAGCGGCTGGGCGACGGCGTCATGCCGGTGGACGTCGCGCTGCCGGTGGGGGATTCGACGCTCGTCGTCCGGGCGGGAGGCTTCCAGCGCCGCGAGACCGTGGAGGTGCGCACCGCCACCAAGCCGGGCCGTGTCGAGCTCGACCCGGCCCGGCAGACGATGGACTGGAACTACCTCAACAACGTCGAGGTCCCGCATCTGCCCTTCGGGCCGGCCGCCGGAGGCCTGCGGGAGGAGCACCTCGGCTGGTCGGCGACGACGCCCGTCTCCCGCGACCGGCTGGTCGTCAACTGGCTGCCGCTGGCGTGGTACGACGACGCGGGCGGGCTGACCCTCGGCCTGCAGTCGCGCTCGAACTACCTGGGGCGGTTCGAGCTGAACCAGGCGCAGCTGACCTGGCCGACCGGCGTGACGATCGGCCGGGACACGCTGGCGCGCGGCCGCTGGCGGCCGGACTACTACGTGTCGCTCCGCAACCCGGCGTCGGGCCGGGCTCCGCGGCGGGAAACCGAGGCGGCGAGCTGGTCGGTCGAGGGACGGACGGGCGAGCGGCTGGCGACCTCGGTCGACCTCAGTCCGCGCTACCAGGGGCCGGTGGAGGCGCGAGCGGGCACGGCCCTCACGCTGATGACCGTGACCGACGCTCGGTATCTCGACCGGGGCCGGTGGGCCGACACCAACACGGCGGAGCTCACGGCGTGGGCGGAGGCGGCCCGGTCCGGAGACGGGGCCTCGCGCCGCTCGCGGCTGGAGCTGACGGTGGGCGAGGCGTTCGCACCGGTGACCCTCCCGCCACCCGCGGTGCCGTGCAACGTCCCCGGCTGCGCGCCGCAGCGCGCGCTGCGCGGCTCGACCTACGCCCGTGGCGTGCTGGATCTGCGCCACGACATCCGCTCCGGCGCGTTCGACGTGAAGGTTCGCACGGTGGCGGCGGGAACGCTGGGGGGCGCGGCCGTGCCGCCGCAGCGCCGGATCTTCCTCTCTGGCGCCGATCCGTATCAGAGCTTCACCGACCCGCTGCTGCGGAGCGCGGGGTCGCTGCTGTCGCGCGACGGCGTGAATTACCAGGCGCCCGGCGGCGGCGACCTGCGCGGCTTCGCGCCCGCGGCGGCCGCCAGCTGGCTGGTGGGCGTCGGCGTGGAGACGGGGTGGAGATTGTACGAGCGGCCGCAGGGGGTTCTCTTCCGCTCGGCGGCCGTGGCTGCGTTCGCGGACGGAGCGTGGCTCGATCGCGCGGCGATCGGCCGGGACGGCGCGGCCGACGCGGGCGTCGGGATCCGCGCGGCACACCGCGTCGGCCCGACGAGCTTCGTGACCCGGCTCGACTGCCCCCTGCTGGTCTCGCGGCCGGCGGCGGCGGTCCCGGGCGGCGCCCGGGACCGCGTGCTCGCGCTCCGGGCCGTGTGGAGCCTGGAGGAGACGTGGTGAGCGGCGGCGACGACGCGGTCGGCCGCCGGGGGTTCCTCGCCGAGGCGCTGAAGCTCGTCGTCGGACAGGCGGGCAGCCTGCTGGCCGAGCGCTACGCCCCGCGGCGGCACTTCCGGCCGCCGGGCGCGATCAGCGAGCCGGCCTTCCTCGCCGCCTGCACCCGCTGCGGGTACTGCATCGAGGCGTGTCCGGTGGACGCGATCGTGAGCGCGCCCGCCAACGCTGGCCTCGCGGCGGCGACGCCGATCATCGAGCCACTGGTGCAGCCGTGCATCGCCTGCGAGGGCATGTTCTGCGCGACGGTCTGTCCGACCGGCGCGCTGGTCCCTCCACTGGACGGGTGGGCCGGCGAATCGATGGGCGTGCTGGCGCTCGACCGGGCCCGCTGCATCGCGTTCCAGGGAATCGAGTGCGGCGTCTGCGCCCGGGTGTGCCCGGTGGGAGCGGCGGCGCTGGACCTCGACGACGCGGGCCGGCCGGTGATCGGGAAGGCGTGCGTGGGCTGCGGCATCTGTGTGCGGGCTTGCGTGACGACCCCTTCCTCGTTCACCCTGTCGCTGGTGGAGGGCGCGTGACCGGGCATCCGCACCGCTTCGAGCCGAAGCGGGTCGACAAGCCGTGGGGCTACGAGCTCCACTGGGCGGTCACCGACCGCTACGTGGGCAAGCTGCTCCACATCGAGGCGGGGCACCTGCTGAGCCTGCAGTATCACGAGCAGAAGGACGAGTCCATCTTCGTGCTGCGCGGGCGGATGATCTTCCGCTACCGGAGCGCCGCCGGCGACCTGGTGGACCGGGAGATGATCGCGGGCGAGGCGCAGCGCGTGCCCGCGGGGCTGGTGCACCAGTTCGAGGCGCTCGAGCACACCGACGTGCTCGAGGCCTCCACCCCACACCTGGAGGACGTGGTCCGCCTCCAGGACCGCTACGGGAGGGCCTGACGTGCAGGTCATCATTCCGCTGGCCGGGAAGGGAACGCGCCTTCGGCCGCACACCCACACGGTGCCCAAGCCGCTCATCAAGGTCGCCGGGCGGCCGGTGATGGACTGGGTGATGGACCGGCTGGAGGGGCTCGACGTCGAGGAGCTGATCTTCATCACCGGCCACCTCAAGGAGCAGGTCGAGGCCTACGCGCGCCAGCGCTACCCGATCCCGTCGCGCTTCATCGAGCAGCGGGTGCAGGACGGGACGGCGGGCGCGATCGACCTGGCGCGGCCGCACGTGCACGGGCCCGTGATGATCATCTTCGTGGACACGGTGTTCGACGCCGACCTCTCGGTGGCCGCCACGAGCGACGACGACGGCATCATCTGGGCGAAGGAGGTGGAGGACTACCAGCGCTTCGGCGTGGTGGTGACCGACGCGAAGGGCTACATGACCCGGATCGTCGAGAAGCCGCGCGAGCCCATCTCCAAGCTGGCGAACATCGGGCTGTACTACGTGCGCAAGGTCGACGAGATGTGGCGGGGGATCGCCGACGTGCTGGCGAAGCCCCAGAACAAGGGGGAGTGGTTCCTCACCGACGCGTTCCAGTGGATGATCGAGCGCGGAGCGCGGATCCGCACCGCGGAGGTCGCCGGCTGGTACGATTGCGGGACGGTGGCGACCACGCTGGAGACCAACCGCATCCTGCTCGAGCGGCATCCCGAGAAGCGGCCGCCGCTGCCGCGGCTGGGGGAGGGCGCGAAGGTCGTGCAGCCGTGCTTCATCGAGGCCGGAGCGGTGGTGGAGCGCTCGACCGTGGGCCCGTTCGCGTCGATCGAGGCGGGGACGGTCGTGCGCGACAGCGTGGTGCAGAACGTGATCGTGGGCCGCAACTGCCGCCTGGAGCGCGTGCGGCTCGACGGGGCGATCCTCGGCGACGAGGTGGTGGCGCAGGGCCTGACGGGCTCGGCGTCGCTCGGCGCGCACGCCGAGGTGCGGGTCGGCTAGGCGTACCTCGCCATCGCCAGGTCCACGATGTCGCGCATGAGGTCGGTGTAGGTGCGGCCCGACTTACGCGCCGCCATCGCGAACTCGGCGCCGGAGCTGAGCCACGGGTTGGGATTGGCCTCGAGCACGTAGATCTCGCCCTTGGCGGTGAGCCGCATGTCGATGCGGCCGTAGTCGCGCAGCTTCAGTGCCTGGTAGGCGGCGACGGCCTTCTCCTGGATCTTCTCGACGGTCCTCTCGTCGAGGTCCTCCACCACGCGCGAGCGGGTCTTCCGGTAGCCCTCGGAGTCCTTCTCCCACTTCACGTCGGTGCCGGCGATCCGCGGCGTGCCCTCGGGCAGCCTGGAGAGGTCCAGCTCGACCAGCGGCAGCGCCTCCGGCTTCGACTCGCCGAGGATCGCCGCATAGATCTCGCGTCCCTCGATGTACTCCTCGATCAGCGCCGGCGAGTCGAACTCGTCGTGGATGTAGTGGATCTTCTCCATCAGCTCCTTGACGCTCTCGACCACCGACGTGGCGTCGATGCCGATCGACCCGTCCTCGGAGAGCGGCTTGACGATCAGCGGGAACTCGATGTCGTGCGCGTGGTCCAGCCGGCCCTTGTACGAGACGGCGAAGAACGGCGTGCGGATCTTGTGGAAGTGAAACACCTTCTTGGCGAGCGACTTGTCCTGCGCCAGGTAGAGGGCGTGGGGATCGGCGCCGGTGTACGGCTTGTCGAGCAGCTCGAGGTAGGCGGCGAGGTTCATGTCCTTGGTGTCGTCGCCGGCGTAGGACTCGGTGAGGTTGAAGATGAGGTCGGCGTTGCACCGGGCCACGGCCAGCAGCGACGGGTCGTGCCCGTCCAGCACGAGGTACGACGGCTCGTGCCCCAGCTTGGCCAGGGCCTCGAAGATCTCCTCGCGGTCGAGCTTGGGGCGCCGCGGCCGCCGGGCGGGTTTCTTCTTCCGGGCGCGGCGCGCCGGCGGCGCCTCCCCGGGCGGCAGGGTCGGCTCTTCCCCGCCGTCCTCCCAGGTGTCGTAGAGGATCGCGATCCTGAGCCCGGCCTGGGTCACGCGGGCCTCACGGCTGGACGAACCGGCCGCGGGTCAGGTAGTTCATCGCGAGCGTCGTCGCGTACGCGGTCATCTCCACCAGCTGCGCGTCCTCCCGCGCGACCTCCACGGCCAGCCCCAGCGCCCCCACGCGCTGCTCGATCGACTCGACCAGCGCCCTCACCAGCGGCCGCCGCACGCCGGTCCAGTAGGTCAGCTTGTCCACGATCTGCTTGCGGTGCTCGGCGAGCCAGGGAGCGGCGGGGCGGATGCCGTTGCGGCGGCGGGGCGCCGGCTTGAGCAGGATGTCCGCCAGGTCGGCGTCGAGCGCCAGCTCCGCGATGGCCTGCGCCTCGTCGGGCGTGTGCTGCTGGTAGAACTGCTCGACGGTGACGTCCATCTCCTCCACGGTGACGTCGGTCGCGCCCATCGGCCGCGCGGGCGCCTGGTCGGCCACGCGCCGCGCCGTGCGATCCACGTAGCGGAGCTTCCGGATCGCGGGCCAGCCCCGGTACTTGCGGCGCCATCCCGAGCGCGGGGTGAGCCAGACGGCGAAGGTCTCGGCGAAGTCCTCGTCGGGGTGCTTCTGCGCGTACCAGCCGGCGATGTGCCGCACGTACCGGCGGCTGAACGGCACCGGCCGGTAGTGGTCCTTGTAGGCGCGGCGGAACGGACCGAACAGCGCGCGCCACTCGTCGCCCTTGTACAGCTCGTACGCGTAGTTGAAGGCGTGCCCCGCCTCGTGGCGCAGGTACATCAGGATCTCGCGCTCGTCCTCCAGGTCGTTCATGTCCTTCTCGAGCGCGGCGAGCTTGGGATCGGCGAGGTAGAACGGGATGCCGATCACCGGCTCGCCCGACGGGCAGCCCCACTCGTCGGTGAGGTAGCACGCCGGCCGGAACTGGCGGAGCCCCTTGCGCTCGATCTCCCGGTACAGCGCGTGGACGTACTTCTCCAGCGGAGAACCCTCGACCTTCAGCCCCAGCTCGCGGATGGGCTTGGTCAGGACCTCCAGCACGTCCCCTGGTGTCTTCTCGAAAGGCGGCACGGCGCACGCGTGATGGGTGCCCTAGGGTAACCAACCCGGCGGTCGAGAACAATACGGCGCGCCGCTAGGCGGCGCCGAGCCCGGCGGCCGCGCAGACGACGAGCAGGGCGCGGAACAGGCCCACGGGCCCGTCCACGTTCTCGTACCACTCGGTGACGAGGTGCGTGTTGCCGCCGCGGCCGCCGGCGCCGAGCGCGATGCCAGGCACGCCGCGGCTGATCGCGACGTTCGCGTCGGTGGAGGCGGCGGCGAGATCGGGCGTGTGCCCCACGGTGCGGGTCGCCGCGACGGCGCTCTGGACGAGCTCGTGCCCGGCGTCGGTGATCCCGCTCGGCCGGTAGCCGAGCGGCACGATCTGCAGGGTCAGCGGCACCGTGCCGGCGGCGCGCCGGCGGTTGGCGCCGTCGAGCGCCCGCGCCAGCGCCTCGGTGGCGGCGCCGTACAGGGCGTCGAGCGCGGCCTCGCTCTCGGAGCGGAGGTCGAGCTCGAGCCAGGCTTCCTGCGGGATGGTATTGAGACCGGAGCCCCCGCCGACGCGGACGACGCTCGCCGTGGTGCGCGGGGAAGCCGGCAGCGGCAGCTCGCCGACGGCGGCGGCGGCCAGGGCGACCGCGTGGATGGGGTTCGCGACGCCGAACGCCGCCCACGAGTGCCCGCCCGGGCCGCGGTACACCGCGCGGAGCCGGCGGGAGCCGAGCGCGCGGTGCACGACGCGCTCGATGCCCGCGCCGTCGAGCGCGATGAACGCGACCGGCCGGAACGTCGGGCTCGCGAACAGGTGCCGGGCGCCCGCCAGGTCGCCGGCGCCCTCCTCTCCCGTGGTGGCGACGAAGGTGATCGGTGCCGGGGGACGCAGCCCGGCGTGGCGGCATGCCCCCGCGATCGCCAGCATGCCGGCCAGGCCGCGCGCGTTGTCGCTGATGCCCGGGCCGACGTGGCGCGCGCCGTGCTGCCGCACCGTGAGGTCCGTTTCCTCGGGGAAGACGGTGTCGAGATGGGCGGCGATCACCACCCCGGCCGAGGCGCCGTCGCCGCCCCACCGGCCGATCAGGTTCCCGGCCGCGTCGCGCCGGATGGCACCGATCCCGACGTCCGCGAGCTTCCCCGCCACGACGTCGGCGCGCTGCCGCTCGTTCCCGGTGGGGGCCGGGATGGCCGCGATGGCGCACTGCCAGGCGAGCGTCTCGCCGTCGAAGCGCTCGAGCCAGGCGCGCGCCTCGCGCACCGCCGGCATCGCCGCCATCGCCTCCACGGAGTGGCTCACGCGCGGAGGCTAACCGCCGTGCGAGGAGGTCGCAAGCGCGCTTGACGCGCCTCCGGCCGGTGGGCAGACTGTACCAGTGGCGCCGCCCGAGTACCGCGAACTCGTCCCCTCCTACCTCGATCTGCGGTGGCAGCTCGATCCCGTCGCCGCGACCCAGGCGGGCGTGAGCGCGCACGACGGCCGGCTCGGCACCTACACCAAGCCCCGGGTCAAGCAGGCCCTCGCCGCGCTCAAGGCGATGGCGTCGGCGTTCGAGTACTGCGACACCGCGTCGCTCGACGACGAGGTGGACCAGACCGCGGTGCTCAACGACCTGCGCATGGCGATCGCGCGGTTCGAGCGGGAGAAGCCGCACGAGCTGAATCCCGAGTTCCACCTGTCGCACCTGTTCGACGGGCTGTTCACGCTGCTGCTGCGGCGCGACCGCGCGGTGGAGGAGCGCGGCCGGGCGCTGGCGTCGCGACTGGCCGAGACGCCGCGCTTTCTGCGCGAGGCCCGGGCGACCCTCGGCCGGCCGGCGCGGGTCTTCACCGAGACCGGCCTGGCGGTCGCGGCGGGGGGGCGGGCGCTGTTCGAGGAGGCCATTCCGGAGTTCGCGGCGCGTCTCGATCCGGTCACGCGGGCGGCGGCGCTGGAGGCGCTCGACGCGGCGCGCAAGGAGATGGAGGAGTTCGTCGCGTTCCTCGGCGGGGAGCTCGCCGACCGCTCCGACGCCGAGTTCGCGATCGGGCGCGCCCAGTTCGACTTCCGGCTCCACTACCTGCACGCGCTGCGCGAGACGGCGCCGGAGCTGCTGCGCTTCGGCGAGGCACTGATCCGGGAGGCCGAGGGCGAGCTGGAGCGCCAGGCCGCGGCGCTGGCGCCCGGCGTGCCGTGGCGCGCCCTCGTGGAGCGCCTGCGGCGCGACCACCCGGCACGGGGCGACCTCGTCGCCACGTACTCGGGCGCGACGGCGCGCAGCCGCCGGTTCGTCGCCGAGCGCGGGCTGGCCAGCGTTCCCGAGGGCGCGCTGGAGGTGGTCGCGACCCCGTCGTTCATGGAGCCGCTCATTCCGTTCGCCGCGTACGATCCGCCCGGCGCGTTCTCCGCCGACCGCACCGGCTGGTTCTACGTGTCGGTGCCCGGTGAGGCGCGGCTCGGCGAGCACAGCGCCCACGAGCTCGCGCTCACCGCGCTCCACGAGGGCTACCCCGGCCACCACCTGCAGCACCTGGTGGCGCAGGCGCAGGCGTCGCTGGTGCGACGGGTGGTGTGGACGCCGCTCACGGTCGAGGGCTGGGCGCTGTACTGCGAGCAGATGATGGGGGAGGAAGGCTTCTTCGCGAGCGCCGAGGAGGCGTTCTTCCAGCGCCTGCACCTGCTGTGGCGGGCGGTGCGCGTCGTGCTGGACGTGCAGCTGCACACGGCGGGCCTCACCGTGGAGCAGGCCGTCCGCATCCTGATGGACAAGCTCGGTCTCGCGCGGGAGAGCGCCGAGGGCGAGGTGCGGCGCTACTGCGCGAACCCCGCGAGCCCGCTGTGCTACGCCGTGGGCCGCCGCGAGCTGCTGCGGCTGCGCGAAGCCTGGCGGCAGCGCACCGGAGCCGGGGCCACGCTGCGGCGCTTCCACGACGAGGTACTGTCGTACGGGGGGCTGCCGGTGTCGCTGATGAGGTGGGGGATGGGGCTTGGTGAAGCGTGAGAAGAGAGAGGTGAGACGTGAGAGGTTCAAGTGAGAAGTGAGATGCATGAAGGCGTGAGAGGTGATCGCCTCCTTCTCACGCCTGTCCGCTTCTCACCTCTCACTTGAACGTCTCACCTTTCACTTCTCACCTCTCCCAGTCCGGACCTGCACCATGACCAGCCCAACCTCTCATCCCTCCCGCCTCCCGCGCGCGGTTTACTACTTCGGCGCGACCTCCCTCGCGAACGACTTCGCGTCCGAGATGATCTACCCGTTGCTCCCGGCGCTCGTGACCGGCGTGCTGGGCGGGGGCGCGGTGGCCCTGGGCGTGCTGGACGGCGCCGCGGACGCCGTGGCCGCGGGCTTCAAGCTCGTCTCGGGCTACCTCGCCGAACGACAGCGGCTGCGTGGGCCGCTGGTGGTCGTCGGCTACGCGATGGCGGCCGCCGTCCGTCCCCTGATCGCCCTGGCCGGCGCCGCCTGGCACGTCATCGGGCTGCGGGCGGCCGACCGCGTGGGCAAGGGCATCCGGACGGCGCCGCGCGACACGATGATCGCCGAGGTGACCGCGGAGGAGATCCGCGGCCGCGCCTACGGCCTGCACCGTGCCGCCGACCACGTGGGCGCGATCGTGGGGCCCCTGGTGGCGGCGGCGCTGCTGGGTCTCGGCCTGACGGTGCGGCACGTGTTCTGGATCGCGGCGGCGCCCGGCGCGGTGGCGGTCTTGTTGGCCTGGATCGCGGTGAGGGAGGCGGCTCGTGGATCGCGGGTTGCAGGCGGGGCGAACGACGACCCCGTCACAACCCACAACCCGCCACCCACCGACGCTCCGTTCGCTGCGACCATCTGGGTCCTGGTCCTGGCGGCGGCCCTGCGAGCCCCCGACACGCTCCTCATCCTCAGGGCCCAGGATCTCGGGGTACCGGTGTCGCTCGTCCCGATACTGTGGGCCGCGCTCCACGTGGTGCGCTCCACGGCGTCCTTTCCCGGCGGCGCGCTCGCCGATCGCTGGGGGCCGAGACGCACGCTCGCCGTCGGGTGGGCCGTCTACGCCGCGCTGGCTGCCGCCTTCGCGCTGGCGACCGGAACGCCGGCGGCCTGGGCGATCTTCCTGGCGTTCGGGATCTTCGTGGGCCTGACCGAGAGCCCGGAGCGCAAGCTCGTGGCCCGGCTGGCGCCGGGCGCGCGGCGGGGACGCGGGTTCGGCTGGTATCACGGCGCGTTGGGCGTGGTGGCGCTGCCCGGCGCGGCGCTGTTCGGCTGGCTCTACCAGAGCCGCGGCGCCGCCTCGGCGTTCGGGGCGAGCGCCGCGGTGACCGTGCTGGCGATCGCAGCCCTGCCGCTCAGCAGCAGCGGGTCGCGCCGCCTCCGAACCGCCGGCTGACGAACTCGAGGTAGTGCTCGCGGGCCGAGAGCGGCGCCGTCCCGGGGTGGCAGGCGGCGTGGTGCACGAGGTACCGCCCGTAGTCCGGCGCGCCGACGATCTGGCGCACCACTGCGAGCAGGCCGCCGAGCGAACGCCGCACCGGCCGCTCGCGCGCCTGGGCGGCCGCGCGTCCGCCCTCGATCCCGCTCGCGCCTGCGGCCAAGGCCCTAGTCTCCCGCCGCGTACGCCGACGGCACGAACGCGGCCTCGTTCACGGTGGGCGCCTTCCGCCGCGACAGCACCAGCCACCACTCGCGCGCCGACGCGGCGATCACCACCAGCACCACCGCCATGAAGACCAGCGCCAGGGCGGCGTCCAGGCGGTCGTTGAAGATGAGCCGGGCGGAGCTGGCCGTGGCCGTGCCGCGCGCCACCACCCGCGCGTGCGACAGGAAGCCCAGCCGGGGGTCCGCGGCGAACACCTTCTGCCAGCCGGCGGTGAGCGTCACGGCGGCCAGCCAGGCGAGCGGCACGAGGGTGGTCCACGCGTACCGCTGCTTCTCCATCTTGATCAGCACGGTCGTCCCGACGCACAGCGCCACCGCCGCAAGCAGCTGGTTGGCGATGCCGAACAGCGGCCACAGCGAGTTGATGCCGCCCAGCGGGTCGACGACGCCCTGGTAGAGGAAGTACCCCCAGCCCGCGACGATCAGCGCGCTCGAAAGCACGATACTCGGGTACCACGACGTCCGGCCGAACGGCTTCCAGAGGTGCGCACCCAGCTCCTGCAGCATGAAGCGCCCGACCCGCGTGCCGGCGTCCACGGTGGTGAGGATGAACAGCGCTTCGAACATGATCGCGAAGTGGTACCACAGGGCGAGCCCCGATCCCTTCACGACCCCGCCGAGGATCGCGGCCATGCCGACAGCCAGGCTCGGCGCGCCCCCGGTCCTCGAGAGCAGCGTCGCCTCGCCCATCTGGCGTGCCAGCGCCTCCATCTGGCCGGGGTGGAGCGTGAAGCCCCACTGCGCGATCACCCGCGCCGCGCTGTCGCCCGTCGTGCCGAGTACGCCGGAGGGGACGTTCATCGCGAAGTAGACGCCCGGCTCCAGCGTCGCCGCGGCGATCACGGCCATCAACCCCACGAACGACTCCATCAGCATCCCGCCGTAGCCGATCATCCGCGACTCGCTTTCGCGCATCACCATCTTCGGCGTGGTGCCGCTCGCGATCAGCGCGTGGAAGCCGGAGATGGCGCCGCAGGCGATGGTGATGAACGCGAACGGGAACACCTTGCCGGCGAACACCGGCCCGGTGCCGTCCACAAACTGCGAGATCGCGGGCATCCGCGTCTGCGGCAGGACGACGAGGATCGCGCCCGCCAGCACCAGCACCGTGCCGATCTTGAGGAAGGTCGAGAGGTAGCCGCGCGGGGCGAGCAGCAGCCACACCGGCAGCACCGAGGCGAAGAAGCCGTACACGATCATCGCAAAGGACAGGTCGGTGCCCGACCACGTGAACCAGCGTGACCAGGTCGGATCACGCGAGACCCACTGGCCCGCGACCAGCGCGCCGAGCAGGAGCACCATCCCGATGGCCGAGGCCTCGAGCACGTGTCCCGGCCGCACGCTGCGCATCCACCAGCCCATCAGCAGCGCGATGGGGATGGTGGACGCGATGATGAACAGCCCCCACGGGCTCGACCGGAGCGCGTTCACCACGACCAGCGCGAGCACCGCGAGCAGGATGATCATGATGGCGAGGATGGCCAGCATCGCGGCGACGCCGGCAACCGAGTTGACCTCCTCCTTCGCCATCTGGCCGAGCGACTTCCCGTCGCGGCGCATCGACAGGACCAGGATGGTGAAGTCCTGCACCGCGCCGCCCGCCACGACGCCCGCGATGAGCCACAGGGTGCCCGGCAGGAAGCCGAACTGCGAGGCCAGCATCGGCCCGATGAGCGGTCCGGCACCGGCGATGGCCGAGAAGTGGTGCCCGTAGAGGACCCACTTGTTGGTCGGCACGAAATCCCGGTCGTTGTTCAGCCGCTCGGCGGGCGTGGCGCGGCGGTCGTCGAGGGCGAAGACCTTGAGCGCCAGGAACCTGGCGTAGAACCGGTAGGCGATCGCGTAGCTGGCGACGCCGGCGCACAGGATCCACGCGGCGCTGATGCTCTCGCCGCGCGACAGCGCGAGCAGCGCGAAGGCGGTGGCCCCCAGGGCGGCCACGGCGATCCAGACGAGGGACGACAGGAGTCGGCGCATGTTGAGCGCTAGCATAGCCTTGGCGCGGCGCACCAGTCAATCCGAATACCTTGCCACTGCCCCGGGCCGCGGGTATGTTCGCGCCGTGCCAAAGCCGCATTCGGACGCCGTCACCGCGCTCCTCGAGGAAGTCGCGCACCAGGAGCAGCCCCAGCCCGCGGGCGGGAAGTTCGACCTCAAGGGCAAGGGCTCGATCGTCACCGGGGCCGCGACCGGCATCGGCCGGGCGACGGCGCTGGAGTTCGCCCGCCGCGGCTGCGGGGTCGCCTTCAACTACGTCGAACTGCCGGGCCGCGACGTCGCCGTGCAGGCGGCGATGACCGAGGCGGTCCTCAAGAGCCTCAACGTGCCGGTGTTCTGCGACCGCTGCGACGTGCGCGACAAGGACGAGGTGGACCGCTTCGTCCAGGCCGCGCACAACGCCCTCGGCGGCGTCCACCACCTGGTCAACAACGCGGGCATCTCCCGCGACGCCGCGCTGTGGCGCATGGACGACACGGCGTGGGAAGACGTCGTCGAGACCAACCTCACTGGCGCGTTCCACATGATCCGCTCGGTGGCGCCGATCTTCCGCTCCCAGCACTACGGCAAGATCGTCAACGTCGCGTCGGTGCAGGCGATGAAGGCGGGGTTCGGCGTCGCCAATTACGCCGCCTCCAAGGCCGGTCTCATCGGGCTGACGCACGCCGCCGCGGTCGAGCTCGGACCCGCCAACGTCAACGTGAACGCGGTGGCGCCCGGCTTCGTGAAGACCGAGCTGACCCAGCACCTCTCCGAGGAGCTCGTGGCCCGCGCCCGCGGCAGCACGCCCTTGGGCCGCCTCGCGGAGCCCGACGACGTCGCGCAGGTCATCGTGTTCCTGTGCACCGACGCCGCGCGCCACATCACCGGCGAGGTCATCCGCGTGGACGGTGGCCAGACCCTCGGTTAGCTTTCCCGCCGGCACTCCTTGACGAATCCCATCGGCGGAATCATGTCGCATAAGCATCGTTACGCTATCACGATAGTGGCATCACTTCTGGCCGTGGGCTGCGGGAGGTCTCCGCGCCTCACGGCGCCCGAGGACCCGTTCCAGGCCATCGGTATCGCCCCGCTGCCGGTTGACGCGCTGGCGGGCTCCAGCGTGCTCCTGCTGCCGGTCGGCGCGCTGGTGCTGAGCGACTCGGCGGCGCTGGACGCGGGGCTGGTGGCGCGGCGGTTCGCGCTCGCGGCCGCGGCCGGATCGAGTCTCGACAGCGCGTTCCGGCGCGGGGCGCCGGGCGTGACGTGGCTCGGCCTCGCCGAGCAGCGGCGGGCGCTGCGCCTGGCGCCGGCGATGGGCATCGACCCCGCGCGACTGGAGACGGACTACCTCCTCAATCCGCGCGTCGAGTCGCTGGCGGACCCGCTGTGGGGCCAGCTGCGCACCATGATCGCGCTGATGAGCGCCCGGACGGCCGTGGCGCCGGCCGGCGTCAGGATCGACAAGCACGGCGACGCATTCGTGGCCGAGTACGTGCTCGTGCTCGTGGACGTGCGGCAGGGCAAGGTGCTGGGGCGGGGCCGGATGGTGGGCGCGCCGGCCGCGACGCCCGAGGCCGCGCTGGCGAGCGGCGCCGCGGCGACGGTGCCGCAGCCCGTCAGCCACTGACCGCGGAGCAGAAGGGAGAGAATCGGTGAAGACGCTGCACGAGAGGGTCGCGGTGACCGCTGGGCGGTCGCCGCTCGCCGCCCGCAGGTGGCTGGCGCTGGCGGGCGCGGTCGGCGCGGCGCTGGCCCTAGGCGCCGGCGCGGTCCGCGCGCAGGAGACCAGCCTCACCGTCTACCAGGACGGGCGGGTCGTGGTCCGGCGGGCGTTTGCGACACCTTTGCCGCGGGGGGCGAGCACGGTCGGCGTGGACCTCGGTGCGCGCGCGGTGGATCCCGGGACCATGGTGGCGCTGGACGACGGCGTCGAGATCCGGGGCGTGACGGCGGTGGCGGCGGCGGGGCCGGAGGCGGCGCTTCGACGGGCGCTCGGCCGGGACATCGACTTCATGGTCATGGGGGGCGATTCCTCTCCGCGGTTCGTGCGCGGCACGCTGCTCTCGCTCGACCCTCAGGCGGTGCGCATCTCCGGGCGGGTGGTGTACGGGTTCCCCGGAACGCCCGCGTTTCCGGATTCGTTCGTGGACCTGGAGGCGCCCCGCGTCGCGGTGACGGTGGTGGCGGCCCGCGCGCGGCCGTCGCTGCGGCTCGCCTACCAGGCCGACGGACTGCAGTGGCGGGCCTCGTACACGCTCGTCGCGCCGCGCTCGCCCCGCGGACGCGGGACGATGGCGGGCCTCGCGACGATCGACGACCCGGGCGGGCTCACGTTCACCGGGGCGGAGCTGCAGCTCCTGGCCGGGGACGTGCGCCGCGCCGCGCAGCGGCCGGCACTCGGCGGCGCCCTGATGGCGATGGCGCGGGCGCCCGAGGCGGCCCCCGCGCCGCCCTCGGAGGAGTCGGTCGGCGAGACGCACGTCTACACGCTGCCCAGCACGCTGGATCTGGTCCCCGGCCAGACCCGCAGCGTGGCGCTGTTCGCGCAGGCCGACGTCGCGGTGGAGCCGGAGTACGTGCTCCGCCATCCCGCCTTCTTCTACCAATACCGGCAGGATCAGGCCGAGCAGGACCAGCACGCAGAGGTGAGCTACCTGGTGCGGCGTCCGAGGGGCACGCCGTTCGGCGATGCTCCCCTGCCGGCGGGCACGGTCCGCGTGACGTCCCCGGATTCGGGCGGCCGCCTGCAGCTCCTGGGCGAAGCGACGATCCAGCACACCCCCGCGGGCCGCGAGCTGCACCTCGTGACCGGCACCGCGTTCGACATCACGGCGCAGCGCGTGCAGCTGACGTTCGCGATGGAAGGCAGGCGCGCCTCGGTGTCGTCGTACCGCGTGACCGTTCAGAACGCGAAGAGCGACACGGTGACGGTGCAGGTCCTCGACGAGTTCGCAGGCGAGTTCGAGGTGCTCTCGAGCAGCGTGCCGGCCGAGCGGTTGAGCTCCACCAGCCTCCGCTTCCCGGTGCGGGTGCCGCCGGAAGGCGAAGCGACGCTCGAGTACCGGGTGCGCGCCCGCTGGTGAGCACCGTCGTCCACCTCTCCGACCTGCACTTCGGCGGGCTGGCGGACATCGCGGCCGTCGAGGCGGTGGAGGAGCTGCTGCCGTCGCTGGCGCCGACCGCGATCGTCGTCTCGGGGGACTTCGCCCAGCGGGCGCGGGCGGGCGAGTTCCAGTGCGGCCGGGCGTTCCTGAGGTCGGTGGCGAAGCTGGCGCCGGTCCACGGCGTCGCCGGCAACCACGACGTGCAGTGGTGGCGGGAGCCGTTCGGCGTCCCGCTCCTGGGCCGGGCGCGGCTCGCCAAGTTCCGGCGCTACGTCGGCGCGGACCTCGCGCCGTCGCTCAGCGTGGACGGCGTCGTGATCTGCGGTGCGGCGTCCGCCCACGGGCTCGCCTTCGGCTCGATGACCTGGAACCCGCGCGACCTGACGGTGAAGGGCCACCTGCCGCGCGAGGAGCTGGCGAGGGCCGCCGAGGCGTTCGGTCGCGCCGGCGCCGCGCTCAAGGTGCTGGTCGTGCACCACAACGTGCTGAAGGGGCACATATCCGACCGCTGGGGGCTGGCGCGGCCGCGCGCCGCCCTCCGGGCCATCGTCGCGACCGGAGCCGAGGTGGTGTGCTGCGGGCACGACCACGAGGAGGGCATCGGCACGATCGAGCGTGACGGCCGGCGCGTGGTCGTCTCGACGGCCGGGACGCTCTCGACCCGCGGCCGGAACCACCGGCCGCCGAGCTTCAACATCGTGCGGGTCGCGCCGAGCGTCGTCCGCGTGGAGATTCATGCCTTCGACCGCGCGTCCGGGAAGTTCACGCTGACCGAAGGACGGGACTTTGCTCGATAAGATGCTGCCGCGCTGGCTGCGGCCCGTCGAACGCCACCCGGAGCCCCACGCCGCGCCGCGGTTCAGGGTGTCGGAGGAGGCGCTGCTGGCCCGGCGGCTCGAGCTGATGGGTCTGCGGGGGCTGAAAGGCGTGAAGGTCACCGACAACCGCAGCGTGATGGTGAGCCTGTCGTCCAAGGGCGTGCTGCGGATCCACCGGGGCTACACGCTGGCGCCGGACCGGGTGCTCAAGGCCGTGGTGCGGTTCGTGGCGCCGCGCACGCCGCGCGCGCTGCGGCGCGCGGCCGAGCACGAGATCCTCTCGTTCCGGCCGGAGGACCACGCCGCCGGCCCGCCGCGTCGCCAGCGCGCCGGCGACCGGGCGCATCCGGGCGACGCGGCGAAGGCGGAGCGCCTGGCGCAGCTGTTCCGGGTCCTCAACGAGCGGCACTTCGGCGGGAGGCTGCCCGCGTTGCCGTTCCGGCTCTCGGGGCGGATGCACACCCGGCTCGGCCAGCTGGTCATCCGGCACGAGACCGGGGATCCGTACGAGATCACGATGAGCCGCCGGCACATCGACCGCCACGGCTGGGCCGAGGCCACGCACACCCTGCTCCATGAGATGGTGCACCTGTGGCAGCACCAGCAGGGCCACGCGGTGGATCACGGCCGCTCGTTCCGCCACAAGGCGGCGGAAGTCGGCGTGGTGGCGTCGGCGCGGCGTGACGTGCCCGCCGGCCGGCGCCGCGGCCGGCCCACGCGGGTGGACTGAGGTCCAGGCCGGGAGATCCATGGCTCCACGCTTCGAGGGTGTCGACTTCTACGACGTCGGGGCGCTGCTCTCCGAGGAGGAGCGCGCGGTCCGCGACACGGTCCGCGGGTGGGTGGACGACCGCCTGCTCCCGGTGATCAACCAGCACTACCTCGAGGGGAAGTTCCCGCTCCAGCTGGTGCCGGAGATGGCGGAGCTGGGGTTCTTCGGCGCCAACCTGCCGGAGGAATACGGCTGCGCCGGCCTCAACAACGTGGCGTACGGCCTGATCATGCAGGAGCTGGAGCGTGGCGACTCGGGGGTGCGCTCCTTCGCGTCGGTGCAGGGCGCCCTCGTGATGTACCCGATCCACGCCTTCGGCACCGAGGAGCAGCGCAAGCGGTGGCTCCCGAAGCTGGCCGCCGGCGAGGTGATCGGCTGCTTCGGCCTCACCGAGCCGGACTACGGCTCGAACCCGGGCGGGATGATCACCACGGCGCGGAAGACGAAGGACGGCTGGGTCCTGAACGGCGCCAAGATGTGGATCACCAACGGCTCGACGGCGAAGGTGGCGATCGTCTGGGCGAAGACCGGGGCGCTCGACGACCCGTCGAGCATCCGGGGCTTCATCGTGCCGACCGACACGCCCGGGTTCGGCGCCAGGGACCAGAAGGGCAAGCTGTCGCTGCGCGCGTCCGACACGTCGGAACTGGTGCTGCAGGACGTGAAGGTCGGCGAGGACGCGCTGTTGCCCGGCTCCCAGGGGCTGAAGAGCCCGCTGAGCTGCCTGACGCAGGCGCGCTACGGCATCGCGTGGGGCGCGCTCGGCGCGGCGATGGGCTGCTACGACGAGGCGCTGCGCTACGCGAAGCAGCGGGTGATGTTCGGCAAGCCGGTCGCGGCCTACCAGCTCCAGCAGCTGCGGCTGGCCGATATGCTCAGCGAGATCACCAAGGCCCAGCTGCTGGTACTCCAGCTCGGCCGGCTCAAGGACCAGGGCAAGGCCACGCCGCAGCGCGTCTCGCTCGCGAAGCGCAACAACGTCGACGTGGCGTGCGAGGTCGCGCGCGAGGCGCGCCGGCTGCTCGGCGCGAACGGGATCCTGATCGAGTACACGGCGATGCGGCATCTGGCGAACCTGGAGAGCGTGTACACTTACGAGGGCACGCACGACATGCACACCCTGATCCTGGGCGAGGAGATCACCGGGATCAGCGCGTTCGAGTGACGGAGCCCGGGGCGCGCCGTCCGGCTCGCCGGACGGGCACCCGGGCGGCCGGAGGGACCACGGGCCGCAGCGCAGGGGCCACCACCGAGGGGATCGAGTGAGGATCGCGGTCTGCATCAAGCGGGTGCCGGACACCGAGACCCGAGTCCGGATCGCGGCCGACGGCGTCGCGATGGACGAGAACGGCGTGAAGTTCATCGTCGGTCCGTACGACGAGTACGCCGTCGAGGAGGCGCTGCAGCGCCGGGACAAGGCGGGCGGCGGCGAGGTCGTCGCGATCGCGCTGGGGCCGGACGCGGCGCAGGAGACGATCCGCAGCGCCCTGGCGATGGGCGCGGACCGCGGCGTCCTGCTGAAGGCGGACCGGATCCCGGCCGACGCGCTCGCCGTGGCGAAGGCGCTGGCGGCCGAGCTGAGGGACGGCGGCTACGACCTGGTGCTGTTCGGCAAGATGGCCGTGGACGACTACCATCACGCGGTCGGCCCGATGACGGCCGAGCTGCTCGGGCTGCCGTGCGTCACGGCGGTGTCGAAGCTCGAGCTGGAGGGCGGGAAGGGCACGGCCGAGCGCGAGATCGAGGGCGGCATGGAGGTCGTGGAGTTCGCGCTGCCGGCGGTGCTGACGGCGGAGAAGGGGCTGAACACGCCGCGCTATCCGGCGCTGAAGGGGATCATGGCGGCGAAGAAGAAGCCGATCGAGGTCAAGCCTGCGGCGCTGGGCGAGACCCGCGTCGCGGTGACGGCACTCGGCCTGCCCGCGGAGCGGAAGGCCGGGCGGATCCTGGGCGAGGGGGCCGAGGTCGTTCCCGAGCTGGTGCGGCTGCTCCGCACGGAAGCGAAGGTGCTCTGATGGCCAACGTGCTCGCGGTGACCGAGCAGCGCGACGGCGCGCTGCGCAAGACGAGCCGGGAAGTCGTGTGGGCGGCGCGGCAGCTGGCCGATGCGATGGGCGGGACGGTCGACGCGCTGGTGATGGCGGCGTCCGGCGTGGACGCGGCGGGGGCGAAGCTGGGCGAGGTGGGCGCCGACCGGGTGCTGGTCGCGGAGGACGCCTCGTTCGCGAAGTACTCGCCGGACGGCTACGCGGGGACGGTGGCGGGAGTGGCGAAGGCGGGCGGGTACGGCGCGGTGCTCGTGGCTGCGACGGCCGCGGGGAAGGACCTGGCGCCGCGCATCGCCGCGCGACTCGACGCGCCGCTGGCGAGCGACGTGACGGGCGTCGGGATCGAGGGCGGCAAGGTCGCGGCGACGCGGCCGGTGTACGCGGGCAAGGCGATCCAGCAGCTGCGCGTCGATGCGCCGCTGGCGGTGGTCTCTTTGCGGCCCAACGCGTTCACGCCGGGGAGCGCGGCCAAGGCGGGCGCGGTCTCCAAGGCGACCGCGGTGGCGGCGTCGCGGGTCACGGTGCGCGAGGTGAAGGCGGCCGAGCAGGGCAGGCTGGACGTGGCGGAAGCGTCGGTCGTGGTCTCGGGAGGCCGGGGCCTCAAGGGGCCCGAGCACTTCGCCCTGATCGAGGGCCTGGCGAAGGCCCTCGGCGGCGCGGTCGGCGCGTCGCGCGCCGTGGTGGACGCGGGCTGGCGGCCCCACGCCGAGCAGGTGGGCCAGACGGGGAAGACGGTGAGCCCGCAGCTCTACGTGGCGGTGGGGATCTCCGGCGCGATCCAGCACCTGGCGGGGATGCGGACCGCGAAGGTCATCGTGGCGATCAACAAGGACAAGGACGCGCCGATCTTCCAGGTGGCCGACTACGGCATCGTGGGCGACCTGTTCGAGATCCTGCCGCGCCTGACGGAGGAGATCGCGAAGGCCCGCGCCGGCTGAGGCGCCGTGGCCGGCGGCGCCGCTATCCCCGCGCCAACGCCCGCCGGGCGGCGTCCGCGTCGGCGACGAACGGCTGGATCTCCTCGGGCTTGCAGCGCCTGCCGCTCCGGTAGACCGCGAGCGCGCCGCCGTGTGCCTCCACCGACCACCCGAGGTTCTGGGCGAAGAAGCCGAGGGCCTCGGCGCCGAACGCCGCGCGGATCGCGGTCTCGTCGGGGCCCCGCAGCAGGTAGTGCTTCGAGAACTCCGGGCTGGCCTCGAAGTTGATGTCCTGGTAGCCGAGCAGGCTGCCGATCCGGTGCCAGAAGTGCTCGGGTGCGAGGGTGAACTCCGGCAGCGAGCGGCCCGCGCCCGGGTAGATCGCCACCGTCTGCCGGAAGGTGTGCGAGTCCTTTCCTCCGCCGGTCGTGTACTGGTAATCCATCAGCACGACCTCGGCGTCGCCGCTCTTCCCGCGCATCAGGTTCCGGGCGCGCTTCCCGTGGCCTCGCTTGAACAGGTGGAACGTCCCCAGGGCCTCGAGCTGCTGCTCCGGGATCCCGGCGAGGAAGTTGAAGCCCAGTCGCAGCGCCGCGTCGGCCAGGGCGGCGGTCCTCCGGCGCTCCAGCATCTGACTGTAGTAAATGGCGCCGCCGACCGCGGCGACCACGCCGGCGATGAGCAGTCCGACCAGGACGGGCTCGTGCATCGCAACCTCCCTAGAGTTGCGCCTCGGCGATGAGCCGGATGATCTCGGCGTACGGCGCCGTCTCGGGCGTCGCCTTGCCCGTTGCCGGGTCGGTGCGCACGTGCCACTGGAGGAGCTCCGACAGCTCCATGCCCTCGTCGTCGGACAGCCGCAGCTGGTAGCTGCCGCCGTCGGCCCGGACGCCGTCGATCTCCTTCTGCACGTCGGGCGGGATGTGCTTGGCGCGCTTCAGGGCATCGAGCATGGGAGGAGTAAGGGTGAGGTTCATGGGGACCCCGTGAAGGTCAACCGTGAGAGGTTCACTTCTCACTTCTCACGGGTGGTTCCGCAACCATCCTCTCGTCGTCCAACAAGATCACTTCCGCCGTCGCGCCCGCATCCAGGCCCTCCACCCCCTCCGGCACCACCAGCAGTGCATTCGCCAGCACCATCGACGTCAGGATGCCCGATCCCTGCGGCCCCGTGAGCCGCGCCCGCCAGCCCTGCGGCGTTTCGCGCACGACGGCCCTCAGGAAGTGGGTGAGGCGGCCCGGCGTCATGACCGGCTCGTCCAGCACCGCGGGCACGGCACGCCGGTGCAGCCGTGCGTGGCCCTGCATCTTCCGGATGGCGGGTCCCACGAACAGCTCGAAGCAGACCATCGTGGAGACGGGGTTGCCGGGCAGGCCGATCCACGGCACGCCGCGCAAGGTTCCGAACGAGGTGGGCGACCCGGGCCGCATCCGCACCTTGGAGACCACCATCCGGCACCCCAGCTCGTCCAGCACGGTGCGGAGGTAGTCGTACTCGCCGACGCTCACGCCGGCCGTGGACACGACGAGGTCGCAGGTCGCGAAGCCGCGCTCCAGCTTCTCGCGCACGCTCGCCGGCGTGTCGGCCGCGATGCCGAGCGCGACGGGCAGCGCGCCCGCGAGCCGGACCAGCGCCTCCAGCGTGTAGGAGTTCGACGACGCGGTCTTCCGGCCGGCGAGGATCGCCTCGGCCTCGTCGAGGTCGGCGATCTCGTCGCCCGAGGCCAGGATGCCGACCCGGGCCCGGCGCCGCACCCGCACCGTGGCGCGGGCCATCGAGGCGAGAACGCCCAGGTGCGCCGCGCCGAGGGGCGTGCCGGCATCGAGCACCCGCGCGCCGCGCCGCAGGTCCTCCCCGGCGAACCGCACGTTGCGGCCGGCGTCCCGGTCGTCGAGCACCTCGACGACGGTCCCGGCCCGCTTCGTGTCCTCCTGGCGGATGACGCCGTCGGCCCCGTCCGGCAGCGGCGCGCCGGTGAAGACCCGGGTCGCCTGGCCCGGTCCGATCGGGCGCGTGGGCAGCGCGCCGGCGCGGACCTCCTCGACGACCGTCAGCCGCCGCGGCGCTCCGCGCGCGGCGCCCCGGACGTCCTCGGCGCGCACGGCGAAGCCGTCCATCGCGGAGTTGGTGCGCGAGGGAACCGTGACCGGCGAGTCGACGTCCTCGGCGAGCACGCGCTCGAGCGCGTCGCGAAGCGGGACCTCTTCCGTTTCCAGGACGCCGACGCCGGCGACGACGAGATCGATCGCCGCGCGGACGCCGTTCACCGGCCGCCGCCGCGGCTGAAGTTCGCGAGCCGCTCGACGATCTGGTCCTGCGCGGCGTCCACCACCCGCTGCGGCGCGGTGAAGCCGTTGACCAGCAGCACGAACGACAGCATCTCGCCGTCGGCGGTGCGCACGTACCCGGACAGCGATCGGACGCCCGACAGCGAGCCGGTCTTGGCGTGTGCGTTCCCGGCGGCGCGCGTGCCCTTGAGGCGGCCCGCCAGCGTGCCGTCGACGCCGGCGACGGGGAGGGCCGCGTAGAACGACGCGAACTCCGGCCGACGGTACATCGCCTCGAGCACGCGCGCGACCGCGTCGGGCGTCACGTAGTTGTACCGCGACAGGCCCGAGCCGTCGGCCAGCACGTACGCGTCGGGCGGCACGCCGAAGCCGGTCAGCACCTCGCGCACCACCGCGCGTCCGCTGTCCATCGAGCCCACGCCCTTGGCCTGGGCCCCGAGGGTGCGGAGCAGGGTCTCGCCGATCTGGTTCTGGCTGGGCTTGAGGAACAGGACCAGCACGCTGTCGAGCGACGGCGACTGCCAGGTGAACAGGGTATCGGCCGCGCTGTCCGGAGGCCACGCCTGGTCCAGCACCGCGATGCCGGAGTCGGCGAGCACGGCCTTGAGCCCGGCGACGAAGTAGCGCGCGGGGTCCGGCACCGAGACCGGCAGGCGCGCGGCGGCGCGCCCCGCCGACAGGCGGCCCGAGAGTGCGACCGAGTCGCCGAACGGCGAGCGGCTCCAGGCCAGCTGCTGCACGGCGGAGTCGGCGGGCGCGGTGGTGGCGCCGTCGAACAGACGCAGCGGCGTCGACGGCGGCAGCAGCGTCGCCGCGACCGGCTGGCCGGCCGCCGCCCCGGGCGTGGCCTCGATCCAGGCCACGCTCTGGTCGAGCTGCAGCGCGCCCACGGGCGCGGCGTAGTCCGCGTCGAGGTCGTCCCAGGCCCAGCCGGGGCCGAGCGGAGGGTCGGTGAACAGCGTGGCGTCCCCGGTCACGCGGCCGCGCACGACCCGGACGCCGCGGGCGCGCAGCGAGTCGGCCCACGGCCGCAGCGGCGCCAGCGGATCGGCGCCGGTCGCGGCGTCCACGGCGAGCGCGGGGTCGCCGCGGCCCACCACCACGAGGTCGCCCGCGAGGGTGTCGGCGCGCCGCGTGCCGCGCGCGAGCACCGGGGTCCGGTACCGGAAGTCGGGACCGAGCCGCAGCAGCGCCGCCGCGGCGGTCAGGAGCTTGAGGTTGGACGCGGGGAGGAACAGCCGCTCGGCGTCGCGCCGGTACAGCACCTGTCCGTTGTCGAGCGACTGGATCGCCACGCCCCACGAAGCCCGGGCGAAGGCGGGCACCGCGAGCGCGCTGTCGATCTCGGCGGCGAGCGCGGCCACCTGCGGGGCGAGCGGCGGCAGGGCGCCGCGCGCGGCGCAGCCCGCCAGGAGCAGCGCGGCGACGGGGCCGGTGATTCCCGGGAGGGCGTGGGAAGCGGTGCGGGCGGCGCGAACGAGGCTCACGTCGCGGGGTCGGACTCCGCGCGCCTCAGCGCGCGCCCTGGGATACCAGATCGACCAGCCGGTACAGCCAGTTGGTGTCGCTGAACCGGAGCACCGGGACGCTGGCCCGGAAGTCGGTCACGTCGGTGATGATGGCGATGTACTGTGAGGCTTCGGGCGAGGCGGGATCGTACAGGGGCTGCGCGTGCACCGCGCGCCGGTACACCTCGATCTTCGGCAAGTCGGACTTCTTGAATCCCTCCACCACGACGAAGTGAGCGTCGGCGAGGTACCGCGCCGTCAGCTCGCGCGGGCCGGCCTCCTCGTCCGCGCGGGCGAAAACGAAGCGCGAGCCGGGCGTCTCCATCACCACGCGCTCGGCGCCACCTTCGTGGACGTGGCGCCAGGTGTCGCGGCCCTTCTCGTCCAGGTCGAACGGGTGCGCGCCGTGCTTGATGGTCATCACGCGGTGGCCGCGCCGCACCAGCTCCCGCACCAGCGCCACCACGAGGGTCGTCTTCCCGGAGTTCTTCTTGCCGATCACCGATACGAGTCGTGGTTCCGGCATAGCAGTTCCGCTCGCGCCAGGTCGTCGGGGGTGTTGACGTTGAAGAATAGAACCGCCGGATCGCCGTACTGCAACACGCCCGCCTGCGGGAGGCGCGCCAGGCGCACGTCGCCGTGAAACCCGACGGCGCGGGCGTCCCCCCGCCCGATGGCGGCGCGGATCGCCGGACCGCAGGCGGGGCCGTAGGCGGCGCACAGCGGCTCGAGGCCGCGGCGGGAGCCGCTCTCCGGGAGCGCGGCGTCGGCGCCGGCGAGCAGGCCGGCGAGGCCGGCCAGCAGGCCCGCGGGGACGAACGGCATGTCCCACGCGACGCAGAGCACGCTGCCCGCGGTCTCGACGGCGGTGAGGATCCCGCCCAGGGAGCCGTTCCCGGGCAGCACGTCGGCGACCACCCGGAGATCGCGGCGCCAGCTGGGGGCGTCCGGTGCGTTGGCGACGAGGATGGGCGGCCGGCCGGTGGCGACCTGGAGGCTTTCGACCACGCGGTCGAGGATGCGGCGCCCTCCGACCTGCAGCAGGCCCTTGGCGGCGCCGCCGTAGCGGGAAGCCCCGCCGCCCGCGATCACCGCCCCGGAGACGGTCAGTAGCGGTGACCCCTCCGCCGCTCGAGCACGACGTCGAGGCCGACCGAGAAGGACGGCACGTGGGTGACCTTCAGACCGATCGGAGGCTGCGGCAGCTCGCTGCCGGCCGCGACCGCGCCCGTGTCGGTCGCGGGGCCGAGCGGCCGGGGCAGCGGGAGGATGATGTCGCGCGCCTCCATGCGCAGCTGGTACCCCGGCGCGAGCGGCAGCATCAGGCCCGCGCCCAGCGACACCATCCAGGTCAGTTCCTTGTGGTTCTGGTCCGAGAGGAAGTAGACGATGGTCTCGCTGCCGTCGGGCTGCAGCGCCGGCCCCGTCATCTCGACGAACGAGCTGCCGAGGATCGCGCCCCCGGCCTCGGCCCGCACGAAGGGCTGCGTGCCGCCGGTGGCGAAGCGGTACGTCAGGCCGGCGAGCAGGCCCACGGCGTCGCCGCGGAGATCCTGCCCGTGGAGGAAGTCGCAGGCCTGCTGGTTCGGCGACGGGGTCTGCACGGGCACGAACGGCGCGAGGGCGTCGCACGAGCTCTGGGTCTCCAGCCCGAAGAACCCCGCCTCGAGGGTGTAGCCCAGGTGCGGCGACCGGAAGTACGTCGCACTCAGGGCGGCCAGGAGTCCCGGCCGCAGCCGCCGTCCGAGCGACACCGAATCGAACAGGTTCTGGACGCCGTTGTTCGATGCGAAGGCGAGCTGCCGGGGGATCGTCCACAGGTCGCCCCCGGTCGTGAGACCGGCGGAGATCGAGAAGATCAGGATCGGCTGGTCCGGCGTCTGCGCGGGCGCGGGGCGCGCCGGCGCGGCCGCGAGCGCGAGGGCGACGCCCACGGCGCGGAGGGCGTCACGCATCGGGACGGTGCACCTGCGGCGACCCCGACACCGCCCGGCCCACCAGCTCCACGCCGGCGCGCTTCGCGATCGCCAGGGCGAGCGTGGACGGAACCGAAGGCGTGGCCACGTACGTGATGCCGGCCCGCGCGGCCTTGAAGGCCAGCTCGGCCGAGATGCGCCCGGTCACCAGCAGCCCGAGGCCCGCCGGAGAGCGACCCGCCATCAGGATTCCTCCGATCACCTTGTCCACCGCGTTGTGCCGGCCGATGTCCTCGGCGTGCTGCAGCAGCGACCGCCCGTCGGTCAGGGACGCGGCGTGGATGCCCCCGGTCTCCGCGTACCGGGTGCCTCGCTGGTACATGTCCTTGAACCGCGCCCGCAGCGTCTCCAGCGGCGGCGCCTCGCCCCGCGGAGCGGTCGCCGGCAGGGAATCCGGGTCGGCGAGGGCGACGCTCACCGCGCCGCACCCCGACGCGAGCACCCGCCGGCGCCCGTCCCTGCCGATGGCCTCCACGCGCTCCGGCGCGAGCTCCGCCCAGAATCCCAGGTCGGTGGCGCACGGCGTGAGCGAGATCAGATCGGTCAGCGACTCGATGTAGCCCTCGCCGTGCAGCCATCCCACCGCCAGCTCCTCGAGCTGGTCGGGCGTGCACATCCACGTGACCGCCGGCCGGTGGTTCACCTCGAGCCAGACCGGCGTCTCGTCGACCGCGGCGAGCCGGCCCTCCGCGACCTTGCGGCTCACCGGCTACGCCTCGCCGCGATACTCCGCATACAACGCCGGCTCCTCCTCGACGCGGACCGAGGCGAGCGCGCAGCCCGCGGGGAGTCGCGCCGACACGCGGCGCCACACGTCCCGGCACAGCTCCTCGCCGGTGGGCACGGTGCGGCCGAACGCGTACTCCGGCAGGTCGAGGTTGAGGTTGCGGTGGTCGAAGCGCTCCACCACCTCCTCGGCGAGGATCCGGTCGAGCGCCCCGAGATCGACGGCCATGCCGGTGGTCGCATCCACCGCGCCCCGCACCGTGACCATGCACCGGTAGGTGTGGCCGTGGCCGTGCGGCGATGCGCACTTGCCGAACACCTCCGCGTTCCGGGCCTCGCTCCACTCGGGCCGGAAATAGCGGTGGGCGGCGCTGAACTGGACCGTCCGGGTCAGGTACGCGGTGGCCATGGGCTAAGATACCCCGGAGGACGCCCGGAGGGCGACGCCGGCGACCCTACGCCCCGGAGCGCCGGGGACGCGTCAGCTCAGAAGGTGAACACGTACGACAGGCCCAGCCACAGCACCAAGTTGCCCACCCACTCCCGGTCGGTCGTGCCGTAGGGCAGGACCGCCGAGCGCGGCGGGGGGCCGGCGAAGTGCAGGTCGAGCGAGTCGAAGTAGGCCAGCGGGTACTGGTAGCGGAAGAAGTAGTCCCGCACGTCGACCCGCAGGGCGAGCGACCTCGACAGGAAGTAGCGGGTACCGATGGCCGGCACCAGCGCGAAGTTGGTCCCGACCTGGAACCCGCCGGGGTCGGTGACCTTGTGCGTCGGCGCCACGACGCCGAGCGCGGCGCCCACGTACGGCGCGAACCGGTGCCAGGTCTTGTCGCCGGTGAGGTTCAGGCCGAGGCCGATGTCGGCGAGGATCAGCGGCATCCTGAGGTCGGGACCCTGGCGCGCCGAATCGGTCTTGGTGACCGACGTGTCGGCGATGATCGTCCGCCGCCGGCTGTCGGCCTGCGCGAGCGTGACCCAGAAGTCCACCGGACCGGACAGCCGGACCGCGAGTTGCGCCCCGAACGCCAGGCCCGGCAGCGCCCCGACCCCGGCCCGCCCCGGATTCCCGGCGAACCGGCCGGCGAACACCGTCAGGCTCTGGTGATCGAGGATGTCGCGGTACGGCGAGCTCTCGGGCGGATTGCCGACCTCCTGCGCCTCGAGGACGGCGGGCCACGAGGCGGCGGCGAGCAGGCAGGCCGCGAACGCCCGCAGGCCGGCGCGCGCCGCGCGGCGCAGCGTCGTGCCCCGCCGGAGCCGGGCCCCGCGCCTCACGCGGCTCTCAGGTCGCGGCCGGTCATCGCGGCCGGCTGCTCGAGGCCGAGGAGCGCGAGGACCGTGGGCCCCACGTCCCGCAGCGCGCCCCCGGAGCGGAGCGTGCCGCGGAACTGCCCGTCCATCAGCAGCAGCGGGACCGGGTTCGTGGTGTGCGCCGTGTGCGGCCCGCCGGTGGCCGGATCGATCATCAGCTCGCAGTTGCCGTGGTCGGCCGTCACGATCAGCGCGGCCCGGGCCTTGTCGGCCGACGCGATCACCCGCGCCAGGCACGAGTCCACGGTCTCCACCGCGCGCACCACCGCGGGCAGCTTGCCGGTGTGCCCCACCATGTCACCGTTCGCGTAGTTGGCGAGGATGAAGTCGTGGGACCGCCGCTCGATGGCCCCGCACAGGATGTCGGTGATGCCCGCCGCGCTCATCTCCGGCTTGAGGTCGTAGGTGGCGACCTTCTGGCTGGGCACCAGGAGCCGCTCCTCTCCCCGGTACGGCTGCTCGACGCCGCCGTTGAAGAAGTAGGTGACGTGCGCGTACTTCTCCGTCTCCGCCGTGCGCAGCATCCCCATTCCGTGGCCGCTCACCACGTCGGCCATGATCTCGTTCAGGATCTCCGGCCCGAACGCCACCGGGACCGTGAACCTGGCGTCGTACGAGGTCATGGTCGCGACCTCGAAGGTCGGAGCGCCGCCGCGATCGAAGTCCGCGAAATCCGGCAGCGTCCACGCGCGCACCATCTGGCGCATCCGGTCCGCGCGGAAGTTGAAGCACAGGATGCCGTCGCCGGCGCGGATGGGCGCCACCGGCTTGCCGGCGCCGTCCACCACCACCAGCGGCTTGACGAACTCGTCGGTCTCGCCGCGCGCGTACGCCGCCGCGATGCCCGCCACGGGATCCGTGACCGGCGTGCCGACGCCGTGCACCATCGCGTCGTAGGCGAGCTTGGTGCGGTCCCACCGCTTGTCGCGGTCCATGCCGTAGTAGCGGCCGGTGGCCGTGGCCACCACCGCGCGGCCGCGCAGCGCATCGACCAGCTCGCGCATGAAGCCCTCGGCGGACGCCGGCAGCGTGTCCCGGCCGTCGAGCAGCGCCTGGATGGCGATGCGCGGCAGCTTCGCCCGCGTGGCCAACTCGACGCAGGCCAGCAGGTGCTTGTCCAGCGCGTGGACGCCGCCCGGACCGACGAGTCCGAACAGGTGCAGGGTGCCGTTGCGCGCTCGGACGTCCGCCACCAGGCGAGTCAGCGCCGGGATCTCGAAGAACGCCCCCGACTCGATCGCATCGGAGATGCGGACGATGTCCTGGTGCACGACGCGGCCGGCGCCGAGGTTGAGGTGGCCGACCTCGGAGTTCCCCATCTGGCCTTCGGGCAGTCCGACCGCGCGGCCCGACGCGTCGAGCAGGGTCCTCGGCAGGGTTTCCCACAGCTTGTGCCAGGTCGGCGAGCGGGCCAGCTCGATCGCGTTCCCGTCCGTCCCGCGACGGAATCCCCAGCCGTCCAGGACCACCAGCACCACCGCTCCGCGTCGCGCCGTCGCGCCGTTTGACATCGCTACTCCCAGGTTCTACAATGACTTTCGTGCGGAACCGCAGGCCGCAATCTACCGCCGCGCGGCGCCCCCAACCAGCCGCGCTCGCCCTGATCGCGCTCGCCGTTTTCGGGTTTCTCGCGACCCTCGCGGGACGTCCGGCGTGCGCGCAGGAGCCGGCGACGGTGCGCCGGGACGGCACGCCGCTGGTGGCCGAGCCGGGTGGCCGGCCGCTGCTCGCGCGCCTGGCGGCGGGCATCGCGGTGGTGCCGCAGGCGAGCCGCGCCGGGAGTGTCCAGGTGACGCTGGACGGCTGGGTCATCGGGACGGCGGTGGCGTCGGCGAGTCGCGACGGTCACGCGCTGGCGCTGAGCCGCGACGAGTACCTGCGCACGGTTCCGAACGGCCGCCTGCTGGCGCGGCTCGTGAAGGGCGCGCTGGTGGATTCGGTGGAGCAGCGCAACGGCTGGATCCACGTGCGGCGCGCGGGCTGGGTGGCGAGCCGCGCGCTCGCGGGCGTCGCGGCGGGCCTGCCGGCCACGGCGGCGTCGGCGGACACCTCGGGCTCGCTCGACACGGCGGACGTGCGCACCGCGGTCCTGCAGCGGGCGGTGCGGCTCTACCACGCGCCGGACTCGCCGGCGGCCGGGTTGCTCGAGGCTGGCCTGCCGGTCCGCGTCACTGCGCGGGCGGGCGACTGGGTGCGGGTGGAGGCGTCCGGGTGGGTCCGCGCGAGCGAGCTGCAGCAGGCCGGCGGCCAGTCGGTGAGCGGCGTGACCGCGGCCGACCTGCGCGCCTCGCCGGACCAGTGGCGCGGCAAGGTGATCCGGTGGACCATCCAGTTCATCGCGCTCCAGACCGCCGACGAGCTGCGGCCCGACTTCGCGCCGGGCCAGCCGTACATCCTGGCCCGGGGGCCCGCGCCCGAGTACGCCTTCGTGTACGTGGTGGTGCCGCCCGACAAGGTCGCCGCGGTCGCGCGGCTGCAGCCGCTGGACAGCGTCACCATCGTGGCGCGGGTGAAGAGCGGCCGCAGCACCTACCTGGCGAACCCGATCCTCGAGCTGGTGGACCTGGTGCCATGAACGAGTTCCTGAGGAAGCGCATCGAGCGCAAGCTGGAGGCGCTGCCCGACGAGCGCGTCTACCAGGTGCTGGACTACATCGAGTTCCTCGAATCGAAGTACGCGGCGCGCACCCCCGAGTCGCCGTCCGCGCTGCAACGGCTGGCGGAGACGGTCGAGGACACGCTCCGCGCCGGCCGCGTGTCGGCGACGGCGATCAAGAGCACGATGGACACGATGGCCGCGGCCGGCCGGGTGGTGGGGGGCATCGCGGCGGCGGGCAAGGCGGTCGTGGACGAGGTGACGGGCCAGAAGCCGGCGCCGCCCAAGGCCGCGCCGGAGCCCGGGCCCGCGCCGGGCAAGGCGAAACCGGCCCCGGAGGGCGGCCCGCCGACTGCTTGATTTCGCCGGGAACGGCCCGGTATCTTCCGCCATGGAAAGCCGTATCCGTCCGCTCGACGGTCTCGCCTTCGACGACGTCCTCCTCGTCCCCGGTCACTCGACGGTGCATCCCCGGCAGGTGGACGTGTCCACCCGCCTCACGCGCACCATCTCGCTGAACGTGCCGTTCGTCTCCGCGGCGATGGACACCGTCACGGAGGCCGAGATGGCCATCGCGATGGCCCGGCTCGGCGGCATCGGCGTGATCCACAAGAACCTGCCGATCGACCGGCAGGCGGCCGAGGTCGACCGGGTCAAGCGCTCGGAGAGCGGGATGATCCTCGACCCGATCACCCTGCCACCCGACCGGCCCATCCGCGAGGCGCTCCACCTGATGGCGCGGTTCAAGATCTCCGGCGTGCCGATCGTGGACACGGACCGCCGCCTGGTGGGGATCATCACCAACCGCGACCTCCAGTTCGAGAACGACCTCGAGCGGCCGATCCGCGAGGTGATGACGTCGCGGAACCTGGTGACGGCGCCGGTGGGCACGACGCTCGAGGAAGCGGTCAAGATCCTGGCGCGGCACAAGGTGGAGAAGCTTCCCGTGGTCGCGAGCGACGGGAAGCTCAAGGGGCTGATCACCGTCAAGGACGTCTTCAAGCGGCGGGACTATCCCTCGGCCAACAAGGATCACCTCGGCCGGCTGCGGGTCGCCGCGGCGCTCGGCGCCACCAAGGACGCCGTGTCGCGCGCGCACGCGCTGCTCGACGCGGGCTGCGACGTGCTGGTGGTGGACTCGGCGCACGGCCACAGCGAGGGCGTGCTGCAGGCGATCGCCGAACTGCGCCAGGCGCTGCCGGAGGCCCAGCTGGTGGGCGGCAACGTCGCGACGCGCGAGGGCGCCTGCGCCCTGGTCGAGCGCGGCGTGGACGCGGTCAAGGTCGGCGTCGGGCCCGGCTCGATCTGCACGACGCGCGTCGTGACCGGCGTCGGCGTGCCGCAGCTCACCGCGATCATCGACGCGGTGCGCGGGGCCGGCGACGTGCCGGTGATCGCCGACGGCGGCGTGAAGTACTCGGGGGACGCGGTCAAGGCGCTGGCGGCCGGCGCCGCGAGCGTGATGATGGGCTCGATGTTCGCCGGCACCGAGGAGAGCCCGGGCGAGTCGCTGCTCATGGAAGGGCGCCGCTTCAAGGTGATCCGCGGCATGGGCTCGCTGGCGGCGATGCAGGAGGGCTCGGCCGACCGCTACTTTCAGGAAGGCGAGATGTCGGCCACCAAGCTCGTGCCCGAGAGCATCGAAGGGCGGGTGCCGTACAAGGGCCCGGTGGCCGACGTGGTCTTCCAGCTGGTGGGCGGGCTCCGGAGCGGGATGGGTTACTGCGGCGTGGCGACCGTTCGGGACCTCCAGACCCGCACCGAGCTGGTGC
>DASPTN010000082.1:0-6162 GCA_035623395.1 Gemmatimonadales bacterium
GCCCGATCGCGCGGCCGAAGGAGATCTCGCCGTTGTCGATCCGGATGTTGAAGCCGCATTCGGGGTTGGAGCACACCCAGGCCTTGTAGGTGATGGGCGCGCCGTCGCGGCCGTAGTCGGAGAGGGGGATGAGCACACCCGTCGAGCACTTCATGCAGGCAGGCCACTCCTTCTCGTCCATGCTGACCTCCCTTCCCGACCGCCCCGCCCCGTGAGACGTGAACGTCTCACGGCTCACCCCTCACCTCTCACGCTTCATCCTCCCGCATCACATCTCTGGCCCACACGTACTCGCGCTCGAACGCGTGCTCGAAGTGGTACACGCCCTCGAAGTCCTCGGGCCGGTCCTCCGGCTGCCGGATCAGCAGTCCCGCGTCGATCAGCGCGTACACGATCTCGCCGAAGTCGGCCGTCGACCGGATGCCCCAGTGGGCCAGCACCGTGCGCGCCAGCAGGCCGTACTGCTCCAGCGCCAGCTCCTTGCACGCGTGCGCCAGCTCGCTCCCGGACACGTGACGGCGCTCCGGCAGCCGCTGCTGGTGCCGCTCGAGCGCGGCGAGCACGAAGAAGAACGCGCGCGGGTGGAACCGTCCCGCCCGCGGGCTGATGCGCGCCATCAGCTCGTCGGCGAACTCCAGCTGGCTCACCGCGCCGCCTCGGGTATCGCGCGCCATCGGACACTGCGTCCGCGCCGCCCGCACTCCCGCCGCTTTCGGCTCGGCGTCACCGGGCCGCCGGCCGCGGCGCGGCGCCGCCGGCGCGCTCGCGCGGCGCGGGCCGCGACACCGCGGGCCTCGCCGGCAGCAGCGCGGCGTCGAACACCGCGTCGACCGTGTCCACCAGGCGGATCTCCAACTTCTTCCGGACCTCCTCGGGCACCTCGCCCACGTCGGCGGCGTTGCGCGCCGGCGCCAGCACCAGCCGGATGCCGGCCCGCTCGGCCGCTATCAACTTCTCTTTGATTCCACCGACCGGCAAGACGTGGCCGCGCAGCGTGAGCTCACCGGTGGCCGCCACCTCGGGGCGCACCGGGCGGCCCGACGCCAGCGACGCGAGCGCCGTCGCGATCGCCACGCCGGCCGAGGGCCCGTCCTTCGGCACCGCCCCTGCGGGCACGTGCAGGTGCACGTCCGCCGTCTGGAAGGTTGCCGGATCGACGCCGAGCGCCGGCGCCTTCGCGCGCACCAGGCTCCACGCGGCCTCCGCCGACTCGCGCATCACGTCGCCCAGCTGGCCGGTGATGGTGATGGCGCCCTTGCCCGGCATCCGCAGCGCCTCGATGAACAGGATGTCGCCGCCGGTCGGTGTCCACGCCAGGCCGGTCATCACGCCCACTTCCGGCTCCCGGCCCGCGACCTCGGGCAGCACCTTGGGCGGACCGAGCCGCCGCCGCACCGCGCGCGTCCCGACACGCAGGCTCCCCGGCTTCCCGTCCACCACGTCCACCACGATCTGCCGCAGCACGTGCTGGATCTCCCGCTCGAGCTGCCGCACGCCGGCCTCGCGGGTGTACTCGGCGATGATGCACTGCAGCGCGCCGTCGGTGACCGTCACCTCGCGGCCCCCGCCCGCCAGCCCCGTCTCCCGCAGCTGCCGCGGCACCAGGTAACGGCGCGCGATCTCCAGCTTCTCGCGCGGCGTGTAGCCGGGCAGCTCCAGCACCTCCATCCGGTCGATCAGCGGCGGCGGCACCGTCGCCAGCGTGTTGGCCGTCGCGATGAACATCACGTCGCGCAGGCTGAAGGGGACCTCGACGTAATGGTCCACGAACGAGTGGTTCTGCGCGGGATCGAGCACCTCGAGCAGCGCCGAGGTGGGATCGCCCCGGAAGTCGGTGCCGAGCTTGTCCACTTCGTCCAGCATGAACACCGGGTTGCGCGAGCCCGCGCGCTGCAGCAGCTGGACGATGCGGCCCGGGAGCGCGCCGACGTAGGTGCGCCGGTGCCCGCGGATCTCCGCCTCGTCGCGCATCCCGCCCAGCGCCATCCGCGCGAACTTCCGCCCCAGCGCCTCCGCGATGCTCTGGCCCACGCTGGTCTTCCCGGTGCCCGGCGGCCCGACGAAGCACAGGATGCTCCCGTGCGCCTCGGGGTTGAGGAACCGCACGGCCAGGTACTCGATGATCCGGTCCTTCACCCGCTCCAGGTCGAAGTGGTCGCGGTCCAGCACCTCGCGCGCGTGCGCGATGTCGAGCCGGTCCTCGGTCAGCACGCTCCACGGCAGGCCGGCCAGCACCTCGACGTAGGTGCGGCTCACCTGGTACTCGGCCGACTGCGGGGACATCCGGGCCAGCCGCTCCAGCTCGCGGCGCCCGGCGGCCAGGGCCTCCTCCGACGGCTTGGCCGCCTCGAGCTTCTTGAGCAGGTCCCCCGTGTCGCCCTGCAGGCCGCCCTCGCCCAGCTCCTCCTGGATCGCCTTCAGCTGCTCCCGCAGCACGTACTCGCGCTGGTGCTCGTCCAGCCGCGACTTCACCTTCTCCGAGATCTGGGTGCCGACCTCGAGCACCTGCAGCTCCTGGCCGATCAGGGTGGAGAGCCGCTCGAGCCGCGCGGTCACGTCGCCGGTGGCCAGCAGCTCCGCCTTGGCCTCCACCGCCACGTCCAGGTTCGCCGCCACGAAGTCCGCGAGCTTGCCGGGATCGCTGATCCCCGCCAGCACCTCCTGCAGCTCGGCCGACAGGCTCGTCATCTCGATGACGCGCTCCATCTGCGCCGTCACCGAGCGCCGCAGCGCCTCGGTCTTGAGCGCGTCGCCGATCACGCTCGGCACCGGCGCGAAGCCCGCGCTCAGGCCCTCGCCGTCGGCGCGCAGCTCCACCAGCCGCACGCGCTCCATGCCCTGCAGCAGCATGCGGAGCGAGCCGTCGCCCATCTTGAGGAGCCGGACCACCGCGGCGAGCGTGCCCACCTCGTGGACCCGGTCGGGCGGCGCGTCCTCCACCACGCCCGGCGGCAGGTCGCTCTCGGCCGCGGACCGCAGCACGCCGAGCAGCACGCGCTTGTGGGACTCCACCACGCGGTCGATCACCTCGACCGTGGCCGGCGAGGTCACGGCGATCGGGACGACGACGTGCGGGAAGACGACCGTCTGGGCGAGGGCGAGAACCGGCAGCCGCGCCGGGACCGCGGCCTCCGGCGCGGGCGGAGGCGCGGTCACCGGCCCACCACGTCCACGGCGTGCGGCGGGGGCGCCGGCAGCTTCGCGAGGCGGATCTCGAGGAACCCCAGCTCGTAGGTCGCCCGCAGCGAGGCGGCGTCCACCGGCCGCGGGAGCCGGAAGCTCCGCTCGAACGGGCCGACCTTCACCTCCATCGCGTGGTACTCGCGACGGCCGCTCGCGCGCTCCTTCCGCTCGCCGCTCACGGTGAGCATTCCCGCGTCGAGCGAAACGGTGAACTCGCCGGGATCCACGCCGGCGATGTCCATCACCACGATGAAGCTGTCGTCGGTCTCGTAGATGTCGGTGGGAGGACGCCACTTGGGCGTCGAGACGAAGCCGACCGGAGAGCCGCGGACGTAGTCGTTGAAATAGACTTCGAGCTCGTCGGCGCTGTGCGGCGTCACCGGCCCGGAGGGCCGGGGCACCCGGGGACGGTGTCGCCCATCGGCCATGGGGCGAACCTACGCCCCGCCGCCGCGGTGGCGCAAGCGTCGGTCGAGCGGGCGGCGCAACGAACGCTCCCGAGCCGGCGCGAGCCTCCTCACGGCGCTGCGGGTCAAGCGTCCGGCGCTACAGGCCTCCCCCGGCCACCCACCGGCGGGCGGTGGTGCCGATGTCGGACAGCGGCGGCTTCTGGCCGTCCGGCAGGCGCAGCACCTGGTTCAGGTCGCGCAGGGGCACCACCGGGTTGTGGATCAGGGTGAATTCCCGCCCCATCTTGCGGAACTCGTCGCCGGTCAGCGCGTACACCGGCTTGCCGTCGCGCGCCAGCACCACCCGGCTCACGATGCTCAGCCCGCCCAGATCGCGGGCGATCACCAGCACCCCGCGCAGCACGTCGTCGGTGTCGGCGACGACGGGCCGCTGCAGGTCCAGCACCACGGTCGTCAGGATCACGTAGCGGTCGAAGTGCGCGACCAGGCCGATGTCCGCGGTGCGCGGATCGGACGCCAGCGCGGCGTCCACCGGGCGGCCGAGCATGAAGTGGTTGGTGCCCCACACCAGCGCGACCAGCAGCACGATGCCGAGGAAGGTGCGCCGCACGGCGTGCCGCCTGCGGCGCGAGTGCAGCTCGTCCAGCGACGAGCGCACCACCTCCGCCGAGGAACGCGGGGCCCGGTCGACCATCGGAGCCTCCTCCAGGTGTGGGACGGAAGGCGGGCGCGGCCGGCTAGAGCCGGCCCGCCGCCATTTCGCGCATCGGCAGCCCGTACAGCGGGAACTGCTCCGCCAGCTCCAGCACCTCGTGCTTGAGGCGCGCCAGCGCGGCCGCGTCGTCCCGCGACTCCACCGCCCGGTGGATCAGCGCCGCGATGGCCCGCATCTCGGCCTCGCCCATCCCCCGGGTGGTGAGCGCGGCCGTGCCGATCCGGATGCCGCTGGTGACGAACGGCGACTGCGGGTCGCCCGGCACCGTGTTCTTGTTGACCGTGATCCCGGCCTTGCCCAGCGTCTCCTCCACCAGCTTGCCCGTCAGGCCCGTCGCCTTGAGGTCCACCAGCAGCAGGTGGGTATCGGTGCCGCCCGAGACCAGCACGTAGCCCCGCTGCCGGAGGGCCTCGCCGAGCGCCCGCGCGTTGGCGACCACCTGCCTCGCGTAGGCGGCGAAGTCCGGCTGGAGCGCCTCGCCGAGCGCGACCGCCTTGGCGGCGATGACGTGCATCAGCGGCCCGCCCTGGGTCGCCGGGAAGACCTGCTTGTCCACCGCCTTGGCCAGCGGCTCGGTGCACAGGATCATCCCGCCGCGCGGGCCGCGCAGCGTCTTGTGCGTCGTCGTGGTCACGATGTCGGCGTGCGGCACCGGCGAGGGGTGCGCCCCGCCCGCGACCAGCCCGGCGAAGTGCGCCATGTCCACCACCAGCGTCGCGCCCACCTCGCGCGCGATCGCGGCGAAGGCGGCGAAATCGATGATCCGCGGATAGGCGCTCCCGCCGGTGACGATGATCTTCGGCTTCTCGGCCCGCGCCATCGCGCGCACCTGGTCGAGGTCGATCAGGCCGTCGCTCTCGCGCACGCCGTACTGCACCGCCCGGAACAGCCGCCCGGAGGCGTTCACCGGCGCGCCGTGGGTGAGGTGGCCGCCGTGCCGCAACGCCAGGCCCATCAGGGTGTCGCCGGGGTTCGCGACCGAGAGGTAGGCCGCGAAGTTGGCCTGGCTGCCGCTGTGCGGCTGGACGTTGGCGTGCGCCGCGCCGAACAGCCGCTTGGCGCGGTCGATCGCCAGCTGCTCGGCCTCGTCCACCACCTCGCAGCCGCCGTAGTAGCGCTTGCCGGGGTACCCCTCGGCGTACTTGTTGTTGAGCGGCGAGCCCATCGCCGCCAGCACCGCCGAGGACGGGAAGTTCTCCGAGGCGATCAGCTCCAGGCCCTCGGCCTGGCGCGCGGTCTCGCGCGCGAGGATGTCGGCCACCACCGGATCGGCGGCCAGGAGATCGGGGTGCGGCTGCCACGACGCGTGGTTCATACCCAGGTCCGCTTCAGCTTGGCCACCGCCTCGATGCGCCGCTCGGCCAAGCGGTCCGCGGCGCGATACGTGGGAATCCCCTCTTCCTTCGCCAGCTCGAACAGCCGGAGCAGCGTGTCGTAGATCTCGCCCGCCTTCCGCTTGGCGCGCTCCGCCGACCAGTCCTCCAGCTCGCTGTTCACGTTGATCAGGCCGCCCGCGTTGATCACGTAGTCGGGCGCGTACAGGATGCCGCGCTCCTGCAGCACGTCGCCGTGCCGCTCCTCCGCCAGCTGGTTGTTGGCGCCGCCCGCCACGATCTTGACCTTGAGCTGCTTGATGGTCGCGTCGTTGACGATCGAGCCCAGCGCGCACGGCGCGAACACGTCGGCCACGACGCCGTAGATCTCGTCCAGTCCCACCGCGCGGGCGCGGCACTCCTCCACCACCCGCTTGACCTTCTCCGTGTCGATGTCGGTCACGACCAGCCGCGCGCCTTCCTCGTGCAGGTACCCGCTCAGGTAGTACCCCACGTGCCCGCATCCCTGCACCGCCAGGGT
>DASPTN010000083.1:0-8314 GCA_035623395.1 Gemmatimonadales bacterium
CCACCAGGGACAGGATCACCACCGAGAAGATGACCACGGCCATCATGATCTCCACCAGGGTGAACCCCCCGGCGGACCTCACCGGGTGATGCGGATCTGTCCCGCCTGCGTGATGCGCACCTGGTGGTAGTAGTCGGAGCCGCCGACCGTGACGAGCATGGTGGCGTTGGCCGTGCCGTTCGGCATGATCTGGACGCTGGTCGGCGTGGCCGACAGGGCGCCCAGCTTGAAGTCGGAGTTGATGTCGAACACGTAGGTCCGCAGCACGGTGTTGCTGGGCGGGGGCTGGCTGATGGTCAGCGTCAGCGTGGACGCATCGACCGCCAGGATCACGGGCGCGTGCTGCCGCGCCGCCAGCGACTGCGACAGCAGGAACTCGGCGGCGATCACGTTCGCCGAACGGTTCACGCGGGCGTGCCCGAGCGTCTGGCCGACCTTGGGGATCAGGCTGGCGACCACGACGAAGATGATGATGATGACCAGGACGGCCTCGAAGATCGTGAAGCCGGCCACCGTCGAGTCGTCGCATCGGGACTCGCGTGCTCTGGGTCGAGTCGCTGAGGAGTTCGTCGGTAGCGATGAAGGGCAATGTCCGTGCCGAGTGCGTCCCTGGGCCTAAGTCCTTGCGCTACAGTTTACTGCAAACCGGAGGCGGATGACAGACCCGGCCCTTTGATGCAACGGCCCGACGCCGGGGATGCAAGAATGTGCAGTGGGCGGGGGGCCGCTCCGATCAGGCCAGCACGTCCAGCGCGACGGCGACGCGGCCGAACGGCGCGCTGACCTGCGCGCCCTGCACGGCGGGCCGGATCCGCTCGAGCATCTCGCGGGCGATCGCCACCCCCTCGGCGAGCGCGGCGTCCTTGCCGCGCTCCTGGGCCCGCCGCATCCGCGCGATCACCTCCGCCGGCACGGACACGCCCGGCACCTCGTTGGCGAGGAACTCCGCGTTGCGCAGCGAGACCAGGGGCCAGATGCCGGCGACGATCGGAATCCGGAACCCCTCCGCCCTGGCGAGGAACCGCTCGAGTTGCTCCGCGTCGAACACCGGCTGGGTGATCGCGAAGTCCGCGCCCGCGTCCACCTTCCACTCGAAGCGCTTGAGCTCGCGCTCCGGGTCGACGGCGACCGGGTTGACGCCGACGCCGATCACGAACGCGGTCGGCGCGCCGATCGCGTTGCCGCCCGGGTCGAGGCCGTGGTTGAGGCGGTGCACCAGGTTCGTCAGGCCGATGGAATCGATGTCGAAGACGCCGGTCGCCTCGGGGTACGGGCCCATCTTGGGCGGGTCGCCCGTGATGATGAGGAGGTTCCTCAGCCGGTGCGCCGCCGCGCCGAGGAGGTCCGACAGCATCGACAGCAGGTTGCGGTCGCGGCAGCAGTAGTGGATGACGGTCTCGATGCCGACGGCGCGCTCGATCAGCAGCGCGCTCATCAGCGCGCCCATCCGGCTCTGCGCGCGTGGGCCGTCCGGCACGTTGATGGCGTCGACGCCGGCGCTCCGGAGCTCCCGGGCCGCGGCGAGCATCGCGGTGGGATCCACGCCGCGCGGCGGCACGATCTCGACCGTGGTGAGGAACTCCCCCGCGTCCAGCTTCCTGCCCCACCGCGACCGCTCCGCCAGCGGCACCGGCTCGACCCCGGTGGGGGCGACCACCGGCTCGGCCGACACGGCGATCACCTGGCGCGGCGACACGCTCTGCACGTAGGCCGCCATCGTCTTGATGTGCTCGGGCGTGGTGCCGCAGCAGCCGCCGACGAACCGCGCGCCCGCCTCCACCAGCCGCTTGGCGTACTCGCCCGTATACTCGGGCGAGGCCATGTACATCTTGCGGTCGCCCACCTGCCGGGGGAGCCCGGCGTTGGGCTGCGCCGAGAGCGGGCGGCCGGTGACGCGCGCCATGCGCTCGATCGCCTCGAGCACGCCCTGGGGACCGACCGAGCAGTTGAGCCCGATCACGTCGGCCCCGAGCTCGTCGAGCGCGCGCGCCAGCGACTCGGGGTCGCTCCCGTACGCGGTCGCGCCGTCCTCCTGGATCGTCATCTGCGCGAACACCGGCAGGTCGCACAGCGCGCGAACGGCGCGCAGCGCCTCGTGGATCTCGTCGAGGTCCGAGAAGGTCTCGAGCACGAAGCCGTGGACGCCGCCCTCCAGCAGTCCCTCGGCCTGCCGCTTGAACAGCTCGAACGCGTCGACCCGCGAGGTCTCGCCGAACGGCTCCAGCCGCACGCCGAGCGGGCCGATCGCGCCGGTCACCAGCGCCCGGTTGCCCGCGGCCTCGCGGGCCAGCTCGGCCGCCCGGCGGTTGATGGCGCGGGTATCCTCCGCCAGCCCGTAATGACCGAGCTTGATCGGGTTGGCGCCGAAGGTGTTGGTCTCCAGGATCTCGGCGCCGGCCTTCACGTACGCGGCGTGGATCTCGCGCACGAGGTCGGCCGCCTTGAGCGACAGCTCGTCGTAGCAGACGTTGATGAACACGCCGCGGGCGTACAGCATGGTGCCCATCGCGCCGTCGAACAGGTGGACGCGACCGTCGGCGATGAGGTCCCGCAGCGTGCGCTCAGGCATCGGCGTCGTACCCCAGCACGGGTCCCAGCCAGCGCTCCATCGCCCGCGTGTCCATGCCCTTGCGGCGGGCGTAGTCGTGCACCTGGTCGCGCCCGATCCGCCCGAGGCCGAAGTAGGCGGCCTGGGGATGGGCGAGATACCAGCCGCACACCGAGGCCGCCGGCCACATCGCCCAGCTCTCGGTGAGCCGGATGCCGGTGCGGGCCGTGGCGTCGAGCAGCGAGAACAGCGCCGCCTTCTCGGTGTGGTCCGGGCAGGCGGGGTAGCCCGGCGCCGGCCGGATGCCGCGGTACCGCTCGGCGATCAGCGCGGCGTTGTCGAGCGACTCCCCGGCCGCGTAGCCCCAGAACTCGCGGCGCACCCGCTGGTGCAGCCGCTCGGCGAGGGCCTCGGCCAGCCGGTCGGCCAGGGCCTTGGCGAGGATGGCCGTGTAGTCGTCGTGCGCCCGCTCGTAGCTCGCGGCCAGCTCGTCCGCGCCGACCCCGGCCGTCACCGCGAAGGCGCCGATCCAGTCGGGCAGCCCCGAGTCGCGCGGCGCGACGTAGTCCGCCAGGCAGAGGTTGGGTCGTCCGGCCGGCCGCTCCATCTGCTGGCGCAGGTGGTGCAGCACCGTCAGGACCCGGGTGCGGCCGCCGTCGGCGTAGACCTCGATGTCGTCGTCGCCGACGCTGTTGGCGGGGAACAGCCCGAACACCGCGCGCGCCCGCAGGCACCGCTCGCCCGTCACGCGCTCGAGCAGGCGCCGGGCGTCGTCGAACAGCCGGCGCGCCTCGGTTCCCTTCACGGGATCGTCGAGGATCTCGGGATACCTGCCGCGCAGCTCCCACGCGGCGAAGAACGGCGTCCAGTCGACGGTCGCCACCAGGTCGTCCAGCGGGACGTCGTCGAGGCAGCGCACCCCCTCGACCGCCGGCTGCGGCGGGCGGTAGCCGGCCCATTCCAGCTGCAGCTTGTTGCGGCGCGCCGCGGCGATGTCCACCAGCCGCCCGTCGGCCCGCCGCCCCTCGTGCTCGCGCCGCAGGCGCCCGTACTCCTCGCGCACGCCCGCCACGAAGCCCGCCCGCCGCTCCCGGCTCAGCAGGCTGGCCACGACGCCCACGCCGCGCGACGCGTCCGCCACGTGCACCGTCGGCCCGTGGTACGCGGGCTCGATGCGCACCGCCGTGTGGACCCGCGAGGTGGTCGCGCCGCCGATCAGCAGCGGGATGGCGAAGCCCTCCCGCTGCATCTCGCCGGCCACGTGCACCATCTCGTCGAGCGACGGCGTGATGAGACCGCTCAGGCCGACGGCGTCCGCGTTCACGCGCCGCGCGGTCTCGAGGATCGTCGCGGCCGGGACCATCACGCCGAGATCCACCACCTCGTAGTTGTTGCAGCGCAGCACGACCGCGACGATGTTCTTGCCGATGTCGTGCACGTCGCCCTTGACGGTGGCCAGCACGACGGTGCCGTTGTTGCGCGGCGCGTCCGCGCCGGCCGCGCGCTCGCGCTCGATGAACGGCACGAGGTAGGCGACCGCCTTCTTCATCACCCGGGCGCTCTTCACGACCTGGGGCAGGAACATCTTGCCCGCCCCGAACAGGTCGCCGACCACGTTCATCCCGTCCATCAGCGGACCCTCGATCACCTCGATGGCACGGGCCCGGCCCCGGCGCGCCTCCTCGGTGTCCGCCTCGACGTGGTCGAGGATCCCCTCGACCAGCGCGTGGGAGAGCCGCCGCTCCACCGGCCAGCGGCGCCACTCCTCGTCGCGCGCGGCCTTCGGCGCCCCGGCCACGTGCTCGGCGAGGGCGATCAGCCGCTCGGTCGCGTCGTCGCGGCGGTTGAACAGCACGTCCTCGACGGCCTCGAGCAGGTCCTTCGGGATGTCGTCGTAGACCGTGAGCTGGCCCGGGTTCACGATGCCGACGTCCATGCCGGCCCGCCGCGCGTGGTACAGGAACGCGGAGTGCATCGCGTGGCGCACCGCGGGGTTGCCGCGGAAGCTGAACGACAGGTTGCTCACGCCGCCCGAGACCAGCGCGCGCGGGAGCGTCTCCTTGATGGTGCGGCAGGCCCGGAGGTAGTCGACGGCGTAGGTCGCGTGCTCGGCCATCCCCGTGCCGACCGGGAAGATGTTCGGGTCGAGCAGGATGTCCTCGGGCGGGAAGCCGGCCTTCTCCACCAGCAACCGGTAGGCGCGGGTCAGCACCTCGACGCGGCGCTCGTAGGTGTCCGCCTGGCCCTGCTCGTCGAAGGCCATCACCACGACCGCCGCGCCGTAGCGGCGCACCAGCCGCGCGTGCGCGAGGAAGGTGTCCTCGCCCTCCTTCAGGCTGATCGAGTTGACGACCCCCTTGCCCTGCAGGCACTTCAGTCCGGCCTCGATCACCTCCCACCGGGACGAGTCGATCATCACCGGGACCTTGCTGATCCCGGGCTCGGCCGCGACGAGGTTGAGAAAGGTCCGCATCTCGGCCACCGAGTCGAGCAGCGCCTCGTCCATGTTGACGTCGATCACCTGGGCGCCGTTCTCCACCTGCTCGCGCGCGATCGTCACCGCGGCCTCGTGGTCGCCGCGCTTGACGCACTCGGCGAACTTCGCGGAGCCGGTCACGTTGGTGCGCTCGCCGACGTTCACGAACAGGGCGTCGGCGCGGATCGCCAGCGGCTCGAGGCCGGCGAGCCGGGTGTACGGCGGAATCCGCGGCGGGCGGCGCGGCGGCACGCCGGCGACCGCCGCGGCGATGGCCGCGATGTGCGCCGGGGTGGTGCCGCAGCAGCCGCCGACGACGTTGAGGAGGCCGCTCGCCGCGAACTCGCGCAGGAGCCCCGCCATCTCGGCCGGCCCCTGCTCGTACTGCCCGAACGCGTTGGGCAGCCCCGCGTTGGGATGGCAACTCACGGCCACGTCGGCGATCCGCGCCAGCTCCTCGACGTAGGGCCGCAGGTCCCTGGCGCCCAGCGCGCAGTTGAGGCCGATGCTGAACAGGCCCGCGTGGCGCACCGAGTTCCAGAACGCCTCGGTCGTCTGGCCGGACAGGGTGCGGCCGCTCTTGTCGGTGATGGTGCCCGAGACCATCAGCGGCACGTCGAGCCCCCGGCGCTCGAGCAACTCGCGGATGGCGAACAGCGCCGCCTTGCAGTTCAGGGTGTCGAACACGGTCTCGACCATCAGCAGGTCAACGCCGCCCTCGAGCAGCGCCGCCGCCTGCTCGCCGTAGGCCGCGGCGAGCCGGTCGAAGTCCACCGCCCGGTAGCCCGGGTTGTTCACGTCGGGCGAGAGCGACGCCGTGCGGTTGGTGGGGCCGAGGATGCCGGCGACGAACCGCGGCTTGTCCGGCTGCCGCGCCGTGAACGCGTCGGCCGCCCGGCGCGCGATCCGCGCCGCGGCGACGTTCATCTCGCGCACCAGGTCGGCGGTGCGATAGTCCGCCTGCGCGATCGCGTTCGCCGTGAAGGTGTTGGTCTCGGCGATGTCGGCGCCGGCCTCGAAGTAGGCGCGGTGGATGCCCTCGACCACGTCCGGCCGGGTGAGGGACAGGAGGTCGTGGTCGCCCTTGAGAGGCACCGGGTGGGAGCGGAGCCGCGGGCCGCGCACGTCCTCCTCGCCGAGAGCGTGGCCCTGGATCATGGTGCCCATCGCCCCGTCCAGCACCAGGATCCGCGCCTCGAGTGCGCGCTGCAGCCGTTCGCGTCGGTCCGCTGTTCCCACTCACGGTCTCCGGAATCGAAAAGCCCGGCGGCGCCCAAAGCAGGCACCACCAGGCCGGCTTTTTAGCGGGATGTTTAACGTGGCCGCAATACGCCGCAAATCGCCACGAGACTCGGTTGTGAACGCAACTTAACCTGGGCCCCGACGCGGGCGCCACCCTGGGGGCCGGCCAGGTGCGCCGCCGCGGCCGGGGAGGCGGCCGCGGTGCCCGCTACGCGGACAGCAGGCGCAGCGCGGCCTGGGCGCCGATCCCCTCGGCCAGGATCGTCTTCCGCCTGCCCGCCGCCCCCGCGGTCACCGTGACGGCCGCGCGCGGGAGCCGCAGGGTCCGGGCCAGGAACCGCGTCAGCTCGTCGTTGGCGGCGCCCTCGACCGGGGGCGCCGCGACGCGGATCCGGAGCCGGTCGGCGACGGGTCCCGCCACGGCCGTGCGGGACGCGCGGGGCGCGACCAGGACGGCGATGCTCACGCCGCTCGCGGTCTCCCGGAGCCAGGCGGTCACAGCGCGTGCACCACCCAGTCCCGCACCAGCTGGAGCACGAACCACGCGACCAGCGGGGTGATGTCGAACATCCCGAGCGGCGGCACGATCCGGCGCAGCGGCGCGAGCAGCCACTCGGTGAGAAACACGAACGGCCGCATCCAGGGCGTGTACCGCGACGCGCCGATCCAGGAGCCGACGACCCGCACGACCAGGGCCAGGATGACGGCGTTGAAGGCCCAGTACACGGCGAGCCGCAGCGCGTAGCCCGGGCCGAGGGTGGCCGCCGACGCGAGCGACCTGGCCTGGTCCGCGCCCCACTCGACCGCCGAGATCAGCACGATGCCACCTACGACCGCGATGCCGGCGAGCCACCACGGCGCAGACTGCGGGTTGCCGCCGGAGCGCAGGATCCGGCGCTCGAGGGGGGTGAGCGCGGGATCGGTGACGGCGCGGATGGCCCGCGCGAGCCGGCCGAACGGGTTGACGAGGCGCGCCTGCACGGCCATGGCGCCGAAGGCGCCGAGCACCAGGACCGCCACCGCCGCGAGCACGGCGTAGCGGAGCAGCACGGCGAGGTCGATCACGGAGCGGCGGCGGCGCGGTGCGGCCTGCGGGTCAGCTGACCCGCATCGTCTTGCGCTTCATGAAATCCATGAGGATGAACTGGCCGAGCGTCATCGTGTTGGTGAAGTACGCCTTCCCCCGGCAGATCTCGGAGACCTTCTTGACGAAGTCCACCAGCATGCGGTCGCGCGCCAGCATGAAGGTGTTGATCATGATGTTGCTGCGCTTGCACAGGGCGACCTCGCGGAAGGTGGCCTGCAGGATTCTCGGGTCCAGCCCCATCGAATTCACGTAGACCCGGCCGTCCGGCAGGGTCAGCGCCGACGGCTTGCCGTCGGTGATCATGATGATCTGGCGCATGTCCTTGCGCTGCGCGAGCAGCAGCCGGCGCGCCAGCTTGAGGCCCTCGGCGGTGTTGGTGTGGTACGGCCCGACCTGGGCGTGAGCGAGCTTGGCGAGCGGGATCTCCTCCGCGGAGTCGTGGAACAGCACCACCCGCAGGGTGTCGCCCGGGAACTGGGTGCGGATCAGGTGGGTGAGGGCGAGCGCCACCTTCTTCGCGGGCGTGAAGCGGTCCTCGCCGTACAGGATCATCGAGTGCGAGCAGTCGAGCATCAGGACCGTGGCGGCGCTGGAGCGGTACTCCGCCTGGTGCACCATCAGGTCCCGGTACTCGAGGTCGAGCGGCACGCCGAGCCCTTCGCGCTCGATGGCCGAGAGCAGGGTCGCGATGACGTCGAGGTTCATCGTGTCGCCGTACTCGTAGGGCCGGCTCGCGGACTCGGCCTCGACGCCGGTGGCGAGGTACGGCGTCTCGTGGCTCCCGTAGCTCGACCGGCCGACGCTGCCGAGCAGGTTGCGCAGTGCGCGGTAGCCGAGGAAGTCGATGCCCTTCTCGGTGAGGTTGAAGTGCACCTGCTGCGCCGCCGACCGCGCCTGGCCCTCGGTGCCCTCGACCACCTCCTGGCCGCCGGGCATGCGCGGCGCCTCGGCGACATTGAGG
>DASPTN010000084.1:0-19540 GCA_035623395.1 Gemmatimonadales bacterium
GTCACGACCGCGGACGGCTGGAGCACGCGGCCCCAGGGCAGCTTCTCGACCTCCGCGGGCTCGGTGACGTGGAACGCGGGTGTGGTCGAGAAGAACGTGCTGGGCACGGCCAACGCGGTGCAGGCGCTGTACCAGAAGACGCCGGACCGCAGCGAGTGGGAGCTGCTGACCCACTCGCCCGGCCTGGTGCTGCGGCGTGCCAGCCTCGACCTGTGGCTGCTCAACCTGTCGGACGGCCGGGCCGCGTACTGGGCGTACGGCGTGCCGTTCTACGAGACGGCGGCGCGGGCCGCGCTGGTGACGAGCGGGGAGGCCGGGACCACGCGGGTGCTGTCGTTCCGCGACGGTGTGGTCGCCGACAGCCTCGAGCGGCGCGCGCTGCGGTTCGCGCTCTCCGGCGGGATCGCGCTGCACGCGACCGACCGCGGCTACCTGAGGCTGGACGCGTTCGCGCAGCTGCGGCGCGAGACGTTCGCGCCCTACGGCGGGAGCCGGCCGGGCGACTCGCTCAGCTTCGCGCCCGGGCTCGGGCTCGAGCTGGGGCGGAGCCGCTTCGTGGTGGCGCGGAGCCTCGACCAGTACGACCGGCCGGAGGACGTGGACGTCTCGAGCCGACTGTACGTCGGGGTGTGGGCGGCGCCGGCCGCGTTCGGGTACGGCGCGGGGCGCGCCGGCGTCGGCCCGGCGGTCTCCGCGCAGTGGGGGGCGGCGTGGCGCGACGGCTTCGCCTGGCTGCACCTCGACGCCGACGGCGTGGTCGGCGCGTCGGGCGTGGACTCGGGCCGGGCGACCGCCGCCATGACGGTGGCGACGCAGCGGCTGGCGCGGCAGACCCTGGTGGCCCACGCCGAGGGCGGCGCCGCGCGAGGCATCGCGCCGGGCACGGAGTTCGACCTGTGGCAGGACCTCGACGGGCCGCGGGCCTACCCGGCGCACGCGTTCACGGGCACGCGACGCTACTGGGCGGTGGTGGAGGACCGGTTCCTGGTGGCGAACGACTTCCTGGGGCTGGTGGGCCTGGGGATCGCGCCGTTCGTCGAGTGGGGCGGGGCGTGGTACGCGGACGAGCGGCCGCGGGCGGCGGGCGACGCGGGCGTCGCGCTGCGGCTGGGGATGACGCGGTCGACGCGGGGCGAGGTCACGGAGATCGCGGTGGCGCGGAGAACGGGGCCGGCGATATCGACGGGCGGGTGGGCGCTGGTGGTGAGGGAGGCGGTGGATCTGAGATGAACGAGCCTCTCACCCCTCACTTCTCAAGCGCGCCCCTCCTCAATCCCTCCCCGCCACCTTCGGCCATATCTCCTGCAGCGTCGATCTGGGGCGCCGCGCCACGTAGATCGTCAGCACCTGCTCCTCGCGCACCGTCAGCGGGTTCACCAGGCGGCCGGCCACCTCGAGCGAATCGTAGAACCGGCGCAGGCCCTCGCGGGCCTCGCCGATGGTGATCGCCACGATGCCGGGACGCGTGCCGGGCCCGAAGAACCAGTACGACCCCTGCGCGCACACCACCGGCGGCAGGCCGATCTTCGGCCCGTAGAACTCCGCCGCGCCCGCCTCGCCGAAGTTGTTGGCGATGATCACCGCCTGCGCGCGCTCGAGCGGGGGCAGCGCGCGGTACGCCGTGGCGAGCGCGGTCACGCGATCCTGCCAGCCGAGCATGTCGGCATAGTCCTGGGGCAGCCGCAGCATCATGCCCTGGTTGTCGCGCAGCGCCGCCGTCGCGCCGATGGCGTGCACGTAGCGCTCCATCACCGGCGGAGCGAGCAGCGGCACGCCGAGCGGCAGCACGAGCAGGCCGTAGGCGGCGGTGAGGCCCACGGCCCAGCCGCGGACCTGGGCCCCGGCCCGCGCCGAGCGCAGCCGCTCCAGCGCCGCGCCGCCGGACGCGAACAGCATCGGATACGTCGCGCCGACGTAGTACGCCTTGCCGTGCAGCACCACCAGCACGCCCCACACCCACAGGCACGTCCAGCCCACCAGCCGGAACGGCCGCAGCGCGGGCGCGAACAGCAGCGCCAGCAGGCCCCACGCGCCGACCAGCATCGCCGGACCGAACATCACCTGGACCAGGAAGAACCCGAGCACCGAGACGTGCTCGAGCTGGGCGCGCTGCAGCTCGCGCATCTGGCCCACCACCGGCCAGCCCAGCGCGATCTGGCCCACGATGCTGGGGCTGCCGAGCACCAGGGCGACGAGCAGCACCAGCCAGGGCCAGCGGGTGAGCAGGGCGCGCCGCCACGGCGTGGCCAGCATCGCCAGCAGCACGCCGAAGCCCAGGAACAGGATGCTGAACTTGGTGAACAGGCCGGCGCCCCCGGCCAGGGCGAGCAGGATCCACCACGGCTCCGCCGGTTCGTCGGCGCGGCACAGCCGCACCAGCGCGTAGAACGCGACGGTCCACCACAGCGCGTCGAGGATCGTGGGCTGGAACAGGTTGCCCGCGCGCTGGAAGAACACGCTCCCCGTCACGGCGACCGCCGCGAACGCCTGTGCCCAGCGGCCTCCGCCCAGCTCGCGGGCGAGCGCCGCCGCGAGGATGAGGATCGCGGTGGCGGCGAACGCGGGCGCCAGGCGCAGCGCGATCAGCGCATCGCCGAGCAGGAATCGCGACGCGGCGGACAGGACGCCCACGCCCGGCGGGAAGTCCATGTGCCACAGCCGCAGGTGGTCTCCCATGGCGAAGTAGAGGAACTCGTCGCGCTGGATGCCGTACGGTGTGACGAGATTCGTCACCAGGTGCAGCAGCAGGGTGAAGCCGGCCAGCGCCAGGACGGGCCGCGCCGCGAACGGCGGACGCCCGGGCACGGCGGGCGGCGTCGCGGCTCGGTCGTTCACCGGGGCCGGTAGGTCTTCTTCCCCCTGGAGCGCTCCAGGCGGTCGATCTCGATCATGATGTCGGGCGGGATCGGGCGGCAGCCGCAGTGGCTGGCGTGGGCCTGATGCCACGCGACGCGCTGCGCGAGCGATGCGCGGGTGGGCATGGGGTGCTCACGGTGCCAGGCTTCGTTGATGGGCATGCGCAAGCTTGGCCAGCAGGGGTCGGCGGTGTCAAGCTTGCCGCGCCGTGCCCGACCGGTGATCATACGTGCCTTCCCGAATGGAAACGACCGATGCTTCACATCGCGGCCTTCCACCCGCAGATCGTCCATTTCGTCGTCGCGCTCGCCGTCGTGGGCGCCCTGCTGCGCTGGATCTCGCTCACCGGGAAGCTCGCGTTCACCCGGCCCGCGGCGGCCACGCTCCTGATCCTCGGCGCCGGCGCGGCCGTCGCGGCGGTGGAGTCGGGGAGCCAGGCGCACGAGCGGGCCGAGCGCATTCCCGGCGTGCGCTCGGCGGTCCAGGCGCACGAGGACGCGGGCGAGTGGGCGCGCGACGCCCTGCTGGTGGTGGCCGGTCTCGAGATCGCGGGGCTCGCCCTGAGCCGGCGCGCGGCGTGGCGCCGCTGGGCCGAGGTCGCGTCCGGCGTCGCGTGCCTCGCGGCGGTCGGGGCGGTGTACGAGGCCGCGGACCGCGGCGGCGACCTCGTGTACTCCTACGTCGGCGGCCCGGGCCTGCGGACGGGCGACACCGCCGACGTGCACCGGCTGCTCACGGCCGGGCTGTACGAGGAGGCGATGCTGGCGCGGAACGCGCATCGCTCCGCCGAGGCGGATTCCCTCATCTCCGAGCTGGCGCGCCGCGACCCGGCGAGCGTCGAGGTCCAGCTCGTCGCCGCGCAGTCGCTGATGACGGACCGCAAGGACCCGCGCGCCGCGCTCGCGGCCCTCGACCGGATCGCCGTGCCTGACACGGAGCCCTTCACCAAGATGCGGGTGGCCTTCGCGCGGGCCGACGTCTACGCGGCCGCCGGCATGAAGGACTCCGCGAGGGCGGTGCTGGAGGGGCTGGCGAAGCAGTTCCCGGACAATCCGAGGATCAGGCAGCGCGTGGAGAGACTGAAGTAGGGAGGCCTCACACCCCCGCTTCCTGCCTCCTCTTGTTCCACTCCCACATCCCGAACATCACCCGGTTCGGGATCCGGTGCCCCAGCTGGCGCGCCAGCATGCACACCTGGCCACGGTGGTGCGCCTCGTGGGCGATCAGGTAGGCCACGAACGCGGAGACGTCGGGCGGGAAGTTCTTCACCTTGCCGCCTGACGCGAGCGAGCTCGCGACCAGCCTGGCGACGGCCGCGTGGCTCGCCGCCAACCCCTTGCGGGCCCGGTCCACCGTGACCTTCAGACGGTCGAGCTGCGCGGGCAGCCTGCCGGCCGCCGCGGCCTTCAGCCACATCAGCCGCGCGTTGTGCACGTGAGCCACGATGGCCGCCACCGTGCGGCCCTCGCCGCCCGGGGGCTCGGCCCGCCACGCCGCCGCGGGCAGGCCCTCGAGCAGGTACTGGTTGATGCGCTCGCTGGTGGCGAGCGCCGAGAGCAGGGACGCGCCGAGGTCGAGCGGCGCGGGGCTCTTCGCCGTGGCCATGTCCGGACTCCGATGGGGGAGGGCGTAGGCTCGCCGCGCGGGCCTGCGCCGTCAAGCCGGCCCCCCCGCGGGCCGCGCCGGTCCGAATGCTCGGCCGGCCGTTCGGGATCGAGGCCCCGCGCCACCGGGGCGTGTCGCGTCCGCGTGGTCCCGCGTCACCCGGTTCGGACACGTCGCAACGCCCGGCGCCGTCAAGCGAACGTCAAGCTGGCGCACGGCGGGCGGTTGGATTTCTGGCACATCCGATGCGTTTCCGGCGGGCATGAAGACCTCGATGCTCGCCTCGCTCGCCGTGGCCACGATCCTCGTCGCGGTCTTCTCCGCCGGCGCCGGGGCCCAGGACAAGGGCAAGATCGGCGACGTCGAGCACTCCGCCGACAACGCCACGAAGGGTCACCATGGCGATCACCACGACGGTGACGGCGGATTCTTCGTCGGCATCCTGCGGTTCCTCGTCCACCACGGCGATCACGCCGAGACGGCCGCGGCGCCCGACACGTCCGCGCCGCCGCCGGAGCCGCCCGGCCAGGGCTACCTGCCCTATCCGTACGCGCCGCCTCGGGACCTCTCGGCGTTCGTGCTGCGCGACGTGACGACGGGTCGCGAGTTCGGGAACCTGTCGGCCGCCTACTTCGCCGACGACGGGTCGACGCTCAGGGCCGGCCACTTCGGCCTCGACGCCGCGTACGGCAACGTGCTGCTCTCGGCCGAGTACTCGTACTACCGCGAGCCGCTCGCGGACCACACCGACTACCTGCACCTCGGGCGCCTGGGCGTCGACGGCGTGGAGCGCGTGGGTGACATCGGCTTCTTCAAGGCGGGGCTCGCGCTGCAGACCGTGTTCACCGACGACGGGCACTACGCCGGCGGCCCCGAGCTCGAGGCCGGCGTGCAGCTGTTCCCCGGGCGGCCTTTCGGCGTCGGCGGCAGCGCCCGGTTCGCGGCCCTCACCTGGAAGGGCGGCCCGCTGTTCGGCACGGGCTTCGCGGAGCTCGCGGGCAACGGCTCCGTGTTCCTGGGGCGGGTCGAGCTGCAGGCGGGATACCGGTGGACGCGGGTGGGCGTGGGCTCACCGTTCCACGGGCCGGTCGTGGGGATGAGAGTCTGGTTCTGATCGACGGGGAGCTTGTCCCGGCTCGAGTGTTTGGGGGCGGCAGGCTGTAGGTAGCGAGAGAACACAACCCACAACCGGCGATCCACTATCTACCGAGCTTCCTCCCCACCGCCCTCGCCACGAACCGCAACCGATCCTTCCACGGCAGCCTGAGGAAGTTGGTCTTCAGCACTCCCCGCGTGAAGAAGGTCTTGACCGAGTAGTCGATGGCGGTGTCCACCAGCACGGGGCGGCCGGCGGCCACGGTCGCGGCCACGCGGCCGAGCACGGCCGGGATCTCCGCGTCGCTCTCCAGCCGCGCGAACTCCACGCCGATCGCGCGCGCCAGCGCCTCGAGGTCGAGATCCGGCAGCACGCTCGCCGTCTTGCGCCCGAGCGCGACCTCCTGGAACTGCGCGATCTGCGCCAGCTCGCCGTCGCGCAGCACGAACACCGCGACGGGCACCCCGAGCTGCGCCGCGGTCAAGAGCTCCAGCCCGGTCATCAGGAACGCCCCGTCGCCAGCCAGCGCGACGACGGGGCAGTCGGGCCGGGCGAGGCCGGCGCCGAGCGCCGCCGGCACCGCGTAGCCCATGCACGAGTAGTCGATCGGCGCGAGCAGCTTGCCGGGCTCGTCGAGGCGCAGCGTCTCGACGGCCAGGAACGTCCCGTTCCCGCTGTCGGCGGTGAAGACGGTGCGGGGCCCGAACCGCTCCTGCAGCGCGCGCAGCAGCCGGAACGGCGACACCCGGCCCGTGTCCGCGGCGCCGGCGCGCTCCCGCTCGACGTCCGCGCGGCCCTCGCGGATCCGGGAGCGCAGCGCGTCGTCCTTCGGACGGGCGGCGAGCTTCTCCAGCAGCGCCTTCACCACCGCGCCCGCGTCGCCCGCGACCGACGCGTCGGCCGGGTAGTTCCGCCCGAAGACGGCGGGATCCGCGTCGACGTGCACGAGCGGCCGCGGCACCGCGAGCCCGTAGCTCCCGGTCGCGACCTCGCCGAACCGGCAGCCGACGGCGAGCGTGGCGTCGCAGCCGTCGGCGATCCGGCGCGCGAACGGCGGTGCCGCGTCGCCGAACCCCGGCCACAGCGCGAGCGGGTGCGATTCCGGGAACACGCCCTTGCCCTGGAAGGTCGTGGCGACGGGGGCCTCGAGCCGCTCGGCGAGGGCCACGAGGTCGGCGTGAGCCGCGCCCAGGCCGAGGTAGAGGAGCGGATGGCGGGAGGCGTTGAGGAGGTCGGCCGCAGCGCGGACGTCAGGCGGTTGGTGGGTTGTCGGTTGTGGGTGGTAGGCGGTGCCCGGCTCGAGGTCGTGCGTCGTCAGGTACAGGTTCGCCGGCACCTCCACGAACACCGGTCCCGCCGGCGCCTCGCGCGCGATGCGGCACGCCTCGCGGATCACCGCGTGCAGCTCTTCGCCGTCCATGGGACGGAACTGCGCCTTGGTCACCGGCCGCACCATCGCGGCCTGATCCACGTCGTGCAGCTGGAACGCCTTGCCGGTGTCGCGGCGGATCCCGCAGCCGAGCACGAGCATGGCGACGTTGTCGAGGAACGCTTCGCCGATGCCGCTCATCGCGTGGGTGAGGCCCGCGCCGGGCACCACGTTCGCGCACGCGAGCCGGCCCGACGCACGCCACACCGCGTCGGCCGCGAACGAGGCGCTCTGCTCGTCGGTCACCAGCACCGGCCGCACCGTCGCCGACGCGCCGAGCGCGTCGTACAGCTCGATGTTGTGGGTGCCCGGGATGCCGAAGGCGAGGCGAACGCCCTCGTCCTCGAGCGCGCGGACGACGATCTGGCCGCCGGTCAGCTTCACGAGGCGGGAGCCCCGGCGCTCAGCAGGTCGCGCGCCTCCGAGCGGATGCCCTCGGCCACGCGATCGGCCAGCGCCATGATGGTGAGGTACGGGTTGATCTCGAGCGAGTCGGGGAACAGGCTGGCGTCGGCCACCCGGAGCCACGGCACGCCGTGCACGCGACCCCAGGCGTCGGTCACGGAGCGGGCGGTGTCGCCCGCGCTCCCCATCGCGCAGCCGCCCATCAGGTGCGCCGCGGAGATCGACACCTTGCCGGTGCGGAAGTGGCGGGCGTCCACCAGCTCGTCCACCCGGCCGGCGTCCCGGCGCTCGATGAGCGGCGGATCGGCGGAAGGGGCGTGCACGCGCAGGGCGCCGGCGGCGAAGAAGATCTTCGCGGAGGCCCGCGTGGCGCGCACCAGCGCGCCCACGGTCTGCGGTGTGAAGCGGTAGTGCACGACCGGCTTCCCGCTCCGGTCGACGGCGACGCGGTTCTCCGGCACCGCCTTGTCGCACGCCAGCGCCAGGATCATCTGCAGCCTGGGAAAGGCACGCATCAGGGCGCTGTGCGGGGGCCCGAAGCCGGTCAGGTTCTTCGCGGTCGTGAACGGGAAGTACATGCAGGTCTCGAGCACCCAGCCCTCGTCGGCCGCGTGGTCGAGGTAGTAGCTCTTCGGGTGCCCCACGTCGTTGGTGATCGGGCGCTCGTGCTCCGCCACCAGGATGTGCGCCGGGTGGCAGGTGAAGCCGGCGCCGAGTCTCGGCAGCGCGTCGCCGAACCCCGAGCGGAGGAGCAGCGCCGGCGAGCCGACCGCGCCGCCCGCGACCACGACCACCTTCGCCCGCACGTCGTACTCGCCGGGCGCCCACTCGGACTCCGCGCCCTTCTCTCCCTCCCGCCTGGGCCGCACGACCACCGAGAGCGCGCGAGCGGCGATGCGCAGGACCTCGGCGCGGGTCACGATCTGCACGCCCTGCGACTGCGCGAACGGCAGCTGCACCCGGTGCGTGCCCATCTTCGCGGCGTTCGGGCAGCCGAGGTTGCACAGGCTCGAGCCCTTGCAGCCCTTCACGTTGAGCGGGAACTGCTCTGCGTGGTAACCCGCCCGGCCGCAGCCCTCCACGAACAGGCGGTTGTTGTCGTTGATCCATTCGGGCGGGAGCAGGTGGACGTTGTTCTGGCCGGCGAACCGGGCCGTGCGGCGGGCGAGGTCGGCGTGGTCGAGGCCGGGCACCGCCCAGCCGCGGATGACGCGCTCCGGCGCGACCAGCGACGTGCCGGTGTACACCACCGTGGAGCCGCCGAGCGCGCGCCCGAACGCGAGCGTCATCGCGCCGTCGGCCGTGAGGAAGCCGCCGCCGTCCTCGTACAGCGCGTCGGCCATCTCCAGCTCCCGGCCGGTGAACTCGGCGTCGGCGAGGCGCGGCCCCTGCTCGAGGACCAGCACGCGCGCGCCGTCCTTCACCAGCGGCGCCAACTCCTGGGCCACCGTGCCGCCGCCGGCTCCCGAGCCGACGATCACGACGTCGTAGTCCCGCCGGATCACCGGCGGGCCTCCCAGCCGCGCGCGTCCGCACGGTAGCCGATGGCCGCCGCGGCCGCGGGCCGCGCGTAGTAGGCCATGAAGGCGAGGGTGCGCACGCCCCACACGCCGCGCCGGAGGAGCAGCAGGGGCGCGTCCTGCAGCGCTTCCAGGAACCGGGCGCGGCGCGCCGCGTCGAGCGCCCGGAAGGGGCGACCGTAGCGGAGCGCGGGCAGGAGGTCGAGCAGGCGGATCAGGAGACGCAGCTGGCGCTGGATCGCGGGCGGGCGGGTGGCGAGGAACCGCTCGACGATGGCCTCGGCCTCCGCCCAGCCGCGTTCGTCGAGCGACGACGCCTCCGGGACGAAGCTGGTCGTCAGCGCGCGGAACGTGGAACGGATGGGCGGCAGGACCGCGGAACCCATGCAGGATAACTAACAGTGAGCGGTCAGGAGGTGGCAACCCGCTCAACTGCCTTCGGTCACAACCCCACCCAGTAGCTGAACTTCACCAGGAAGATGTTGTTCGGCGGCACGCCGACGAGCCCGCCGAGGTCGCGGCCGAGCCGCAGGTCGCCCACGCCCGTCGCCGCGGTGCCGCTGCGCTCCTGCGTCCACACGAAGTAGATCGTGGAGCCCGGGTGGTACTCCCACCGCAGCACGGCGCTGCCCCGCAGCGAGCGGAAGTTGAAGTTGGGATCGGGGAAGCTGAACGGCGCCGCCGGCCCGGCCCCGTCCGGGTCCACCGTGTACGTGCCGCCGGCGTAGGCGATGGTCCCGCGGTCCACGCCGTACACGCTCCGGTCCAGGGTGCGCGGGGCGTTGAACTCGTGGAAGGCGTCGTAGCGTCCGCTCACGACGAGGGGCTGCGCGTAGAGCTGGAGCGTGAGGGCGGGCGTGAAGGTCCAGTCGAGGCGCGTGACCATCGACAGCGTCTTCTCCAGCAGGTACGCGAACACGTAGCGCTTGCCGTCGAACGCCGTCGCCGTCGGGTCCGTCACGGTGGTCACGTACTGGTTGGAGGTGGTGTTGTAGCTGAAGGCGGGAATCACCTCCACCGACACGTTCGACGCGGCGTGGATCGTCGCGTCCACGCTCGCGTCCCAGGTGCAGTGCCGGTCGGCGCAGCCGTAGTCGGGCATCGCGGTCACGACGATCGCCTTGCGGGCGTCGGTCGTGAGCTGGACGAACGAGTACCACGACGCGGCCTGGCCGAGCGTCGGGCCGCCGCGCGCGAGATTGTCGGTCAGGGTCTGCGGCCGGGCCTGGCCGTAGAACGCGAGCTGCCAGTAGTTGTGGAAGGTAAACTGCGTGTAGCCCATGGCCTGCCGGTTCAGCAGCTCGTGGCTGAAGTTGTAGATCTGCTGCGCGCCGATCATGAACATCATCATGCGCGCGAACCGGTTCGGCTTGGTGAACTGCCGCATCAGGTTCCCGCCCATGAACACGCGGTCGGACTGGGTGTTGAACGCGACGTCGTTGGCCTCGAAGCCGGGGCTGAGCACGCTGGTCTGGATCTCCCAGTTCCAGTTCCCCGCGTCCTTGGCGAGCCGGGTGTAGAAGGAGAACCCGCGCAACGCCGTGAGGGTCGAGTCGTAGGCGTCGCTGAACAGGCCGTCGGTGCCGTTGCGGCGGTCGGGCCGCTGGAAGTAGCGCGCGCTGGCCTGCTGCACCGCGAGGATGTCGGCCGGGCTGCCCGACACCTGGGTCATGGTGGCGTTGGCCATCAGCTGGTAGGTGCGCCGGCCCCACCACAGGTCCGTTTCGATCCCCGCCGCCTCCGAGTGCGTGTTGAGCTGGCTGCGCAGGGTCGTGTCCCGGATGTCGCGCACGACCGACGTGACCATCCCGCGCACGTAGCTCCCGCCGGGCAGGTCGTGCGACAGCCGCGCCACGAAGTAGTTGGTGAACGGCTCCACCTCCATCCGGCTGCGGCGCCCGGTGGAGTCCTGGATCTGCGCCATCTCGCGCGCGGTGGTGGCGTCGAGCGCGGCCAGCGTCCAGCCCCGCGCCACGCTGCCGGTGAGCTTCGCGGCGCCGAGGATCGTCGTGTTGTCGGGGATGCTCGCGTAGCCGGAATCGCCCGCGGCGGACAGCGCGTTGCCGGCGCCCTGCGGCGCGCGCCCGATGCGCCGCGAGTAGAACAGGCCCGCCGAGCTGACGTTGCTGCAGCTGTAGCAGTTGAAGTTGCCGAAGTCGAACAGCCCGTTCCCCTCGACGAAGAACGGCCGCTTCTCCTGGAAGTAGGTCTCGAAGGCGCTGAGGTTCACGACGGCCGGGTCCACCTCGACCTGGCCGAAGTCCGGGTTGATCGTGCCGGAGAGCGTGAGCGAGCTCGACACCAGGTACTTGAAGTCGCCGCCCACCCGGGCGTCGTACGCGTGGGGACGGGTGAACGGGTCGGCCGCGGAGATCTGGGGATCGAGCGTGGAGCGGCCGACGACGTAGGGCAGAACCTCGCCGCGGTCCGGCCCGCGCGTGATCCGCAGCCCCTCGAGGTGGCCGAACTTGGCCGGCCCGCCGGTCTCGTTGAGGTGCCAGAACGCCCACTGCGACAGCTCGTTGGTCCGGGCCTCGAAGCGCCACACCTGCAGGCCCCAGGTCTGCACCGAGTCGCGCGGGTAGCGGAGCTGGCCGAGCGGGATCCGGATCTCGGCGGTCCACCCGAGCGAGTCGATGCGCGTCGCCACGTCCCACACCGCGTCCCAGGACAGGTCCAGGTTCGATCCGTTCGGCCCGTAGGAGTCGGCCTTCACGCCCGACGGGTTCACCTGGAAGTCCACCCGGCCGAGGTGGTCGTGGAAGGTGTCGAAGATGATCTCGACGTAGTCCGCGTTGGGCATGTTGTCGCGCCGCGCCAGGCGCGTCCGGACGCCCGCGGCGCCCTGGGTGTCGTACATCCGGGCGCCGATGTACAGCGCGTCGTCGTCGTAGAGGAACCGCACCTCGGTGCGCTGCGTGGCCGGCTGGCCCTCGTTCGGCTGGGATTGCAGGAGGTCCGTCGCCGGCACCGCCGCCCGCCAGTCGGGCTCGTCGAGCTTGCCGTCCAGCGCGATCGGGCCCGTCCGCGGCGCGGCCACCGCCCGCGGAGGCGCCGCCGGATGCGACTGGGCGTGGGCCGCGACGGGCGCGAGCAGGGCGACGGCGAGGCCCGCGAGGGCGTGCGGCGTGACGGCACGAGGCACGATCCGTCCTCCGGCTGGGGAGGGGGCGGTGACTGGTACGGCAACTACACGTGTAGGACGGAACCGGAGGGGAAAAGGTTGCAATGAGGCTCTAGAGAAGGTCTCCCAGCTCCACGCCGGCGCGGGTGAGCCGGTCCCGCTCGGCAGGGCAATCGGCCAGCAGCTCGAAGTCGGCGTACTCGAAGCCGGGCGCCACGACGCAGCTCGCCAGGGCGTAGGCCCCGGCCGGCCGCGCCGCCTGCCAGGCGCCCGCCGGCACGGCGATGGCGGGCAGGGCAGGCCCCCCGGCAGGCGCGGACCGGGCGCTCCCGCTGCCCGGACGGGGACCGGTCGGCGAGCGGGGTGCCAATTCGCGGGCCGTCCCGGAGGGACCGAGCAGCCGCCGCTCCACGGCGGCGGTCGCCGGCGCGATGGTGAGGAGCTCGAGGGGCTCGCCCTCGTGGAACTGCCAGATCTCGTCGGAAGCCAGGCGGTGCCAGCGGCTGCGCTCGCCGGCCGCGAGGAGGAACCAGATGTGGGTCAGCGCCGACCGGCTGCCGCCGGCGGCGGCGATCCGGGTGCTCGAGCGGAACGTCTCCCGGAAGTGCCCGCCTTCCGGGTGGGGTGCGAGGCCGAGCGCGCGCACCAGCTCGGCCGCGCGCGCCGTCACGCTACGCGCCGTCCTTGCGCCGGTGGAGCAGCGCGAGCGCCAGCATCAGCACGGCGAATGCCGTCATGGCGATGCCGCCCACCAGGTTGGCGTTGACGGCGCCGGGGACCGGCGCCAGGAACGCCGGCCTCGCGATCAGCAGCAGCAGGCCGAGGACGGCGAACAGCAGGCCGATGATGAACCGGAGGTCGTCGAGGAGTCTCACGGCGCGCTCAGGCGAAGATGAGGTTGAGGACGATGGTCGCCGCCAGCACGAGAACGGCGATGACCCAGGGCTTGGCGTACCACTTCAGCCCGGTCGCGCTGAGCCGCTCGGTGAGGCTGTAGACCAGCCCCTTCATCTCGGCGTCGGGGCGGGGGCGGGTCGCCAGGCTGACCGCGATCGTCACCACGAAGCAGGTGGTGAAGGCGGCGATGGCGAGCGTGAAGTTCTGGCTCATCGTGGCGCGGAAGGTGTGCAGCGGCGCGGCCCCGCCCAGCAGCCAGCCGCCCTTGCCCTCCGCCACGGTGACGCCGTGGGTGACGGCGGCGGCGAGGGTCCCGGACAGCAGCCCGGTGAACGCGCCGTGCCCCGTGGTCCGCTTCCAGAACATCCCCAGCAGGAAGGTGGCGAACAGCGGCGCGTTCACGAAGCTGAACACCAGCTGCAGCAGATCCATGATGTTGTTGAAGGTGCGCGCGAAGTACGCCGTGGCCACCGACAGCAGGATGCCCGCCACCGTGGTCAGGCGCCCGACCCGGAGATAGTGGTCGTCCGACGCGTCCTTGCGGATGTGCGCCTGGTAGAGGTCGTAGGTGAACACCGAGTTGAAGGCGGTCACGTTGCCCGCCATCCCGGACATGAAGGACGCCATCAGCGCCGTGAGCCCGACGCCCAGCATCCCGGAGGGGTAGAGCTGGGCCAGCATCGACGGCAGCGCCATGTCGAAGTCGACCCGGCCGTCGGGCTTCAGGGGCATGTGGAACGCGCCGCCCTTGGCCGCCATCGCCATGGCGACGAGGCCCGGCAGGATGACCACGAACGGAATCAGCATCTTGGGGAACGCGGCGATGAGCGGCGTGCGGCGTGCGGCGTTCATGTCGTGCGACACCATGGCGCGCTGCACGACCAGGAAGTCCGTGCACCAGTAGCCGAACGACAGCACGAACCCCAGGCCCATGATCATGCCGAACAGCCCGATGCCCATCGGGTTCTGGTCGGGCGAGCCCATGTAGGTCCAGGTGTGCGTCATCGCCGGCGTGGCCGCCAGCGCGGTGCGGATCCCGGCCCACCCGCCGACGTGGTGGAGCCCGACGTACACCAGCGGCGCGATGCCGAACACGATCAGGAAGAACTGCAGCACCTCGTTGTAGATCGCGCTGGTGAGCCCGCCGAGGACGGTGTAGGCCAGCACGATCCCCGCCGAGAGGAGGACCGAGAAGCCGAAGCTCCAGCCGAGCAGCGTCTGGAACAGGATCGCCAGCGCGTACAGCGAGATCCCGGAGGAGAACACCGTCATCACCGCGAACGAGATCGCGTTCAGCGCCCGCGTCTTCTCGTCGAACCGCAGCTTCAGGTACTCGGGCACGCTGCGCGCGCGGCTGCCGTAGTAGAACGGCATCATGAACAGGCCGAGGAACACCATTGCCGGGATCGCGCCCACCCAGTAGAAGTGCGCGGTCATGATGCCGTACTTGGCGCCCGAGGCCGCCATCCCGATCACCTCCTGCGCGCCGAGGTTGGCCGAGATGAACGCCAGGCTGGTGATCCACAGGGGCACGGCGCGGCCGCTCATCAGGAAGTGGCCGCTGGTCTTGACGTGGCGCCTGAGGATCGCGCCGATCGCGAGCACGAAGACGAAGTAGACGGCGATGATGCCGTAGTCGAGCGGCGCGAGCCGCATGGCGTGTGCGGTGGTGTCGGGCAACATGGGCGCACAAGGTAGCGTTCGGGAGCCGCGGGCGCGAGATGGCCCCGCCGCCGCTCCTGCCGCGACCCGGCGCGGCGGTTAGATTGGTCGCGTGCGCGTCGCGATCGTGGGCGCCGGCCCCGCCGGCTTCTTCCTGGCCGAGCGGTTGCTGGCCCGCGCCGAGCCCGCTGTCGGGGTGGACATGTACGAGCGGCTCCCCGCGCCCCACGGCCTGGTGCGCTTCGGCGTCGCGCCCGACCACGAGAAGATCAAGTCCGTCACCCGCTCCTTCGACGCGGTGGCCAGCCGGCCCGGCTTCCGCTACTTCGGCAACATCGAGTTCGGCGGCGACGTCACCCTCCGCGACCTGGTGCGCCACTACCACGCCGTGGGCTTCACCACCGGCGCGCAGACCGACCGCCGGATGGGCATCCCGGGCGAGGATCTCGCCCGCAGCCACTCCGCGACCGAGTTCGTCGCCTGGTACAACGGCCACCCGAGGTTCCGCGACCTCGAGTTCGACCTCTCGGTCGAGCGCGTGGCCGTGGTGGGCGTCGGCAACGTCGCGGTGGACGTGGCGCGGATGCTGTGCCGCACGCCGGAGGAGCTGGCGCGGACCGACGTCGCGGACTACGCGCTCGAGGCGCTGCGCGCGAGCCGCGTGCGCGAGGTATGGCTCCTGGGCCGGCGCGGTCCCGCCCAGGCGGCGTTCACGACGCCCGAGGTGCGCGAGCTGGGCGAGCTCGAGGGCTGCGACGTGCGCGCGCTGCCCGACGAGGTCGCGCTCGATCCGCTGAGCCGCGCCGAGCTGGAGCGGTCGGCCGACCGCACCCTGCGCAGGAAGGTCGAGCTGCTGCAGGGCTTCGCGGAGCGCGCGCCGACCGGGAGGCCGAAGCTCCTCACCCTCCGGTTCCTCGTTTCTCCCGTCGCGCTCGAGGGCGACGCCGCGGGACGCGTGTGCGGGATGACCCTGGTGCGGAACGCGCTCGAGGCCGACCGCTCCGGCGCCCTCCGGGCGGTCGCGACCGGCCGCACCGAGCGGCTGCCCGTCGAGCTGGTGTTCCGGTCGGTGGGCTACCGCGGCGTGCCGCTGCCGGACGTGCCGTTCGACGAGAAGACGGGCACGATCCCCAACGCGGCTGGGCGGGTACTGTCACCGGCAACCCACGACCCACTGCCCGGCCTGTACGTCGCCGGATGGATCAAGCGCGGCCCGAGCGGCGTGATCGGCACCAACAAGCCGGACGCCGCCGAGACCGCCGACGCGATGGTCGCCGACTTCGAGGCGGGGCTGCTGCCGGCGCCCGCCGAGCCCGACCCTGCGGCGATCGAGCGGCTGCTGCGGGAGCGGCAGCCGTGCCTGATCACGTTCGACGACTGGAAGATGCTCGACCGCATCGAGAGCGAGCGCGGCCAGGCCAACGGCCGGCCGCGGGTGAAGATGACCGAAGCCGAGATCATGGCGAAGCTCGGCTGCGCCTAGACGAGCGAGGTGTGCGATGACGACCATCGGGACGACCCTGCGGATCCTGGCCGCGTGCGCGGCCCTTCCGGCGGCAGCGTACGCGCAGGCGCCGGCGGCGCCCGTGTCCCCGGCGCCGGCCGTCGTGCTCCGGCCGGCGCGGGTGTTCGACGGTGCCCAGCTCCAGTCCGGCTGGGAGGTGGTGGTCACCGGCGACCGGATCACGGCCGCGGGACCGGCGGGCTCCGTGACGCGGCCCGCCGGCGCGCGGGTGATCGAGCTCCGGGGCCTCACGCTGTTGCCCGGGATGATCGAGGGCCACTCACACCTGCTGCTCCATCCGTACAACGAGACCAGCTGGGACGACCAGGTGCTGAACGAGCCGCTGGCGCTCAGAATCGCGCGGGCGACGGTGGCGGCGCGCACCACGCTGATGGCGGGCATCACCACCGAGCGCGACCTCGGCACCGAAGGCGCCGGCTACGCCGACGTCGGCCTGCGCGAGGCGATCCGCCGCGGCATCATCCCGGGCCCGCGGCTGCTGGTGGTGACGCGCGCCATCGTGGCGCAGGGCAGCTACGGCCCCAAGGGCGCGCCGGAGCGCGACCTCGCGTTCGGCGCCGAGGCCGCCGGCGGCGTGGACGACCTGACGCGCGTGGTGCGCGACCAGATGGGCCGCGGCGCGGACTGGATCAAGGTGTACGGCGACTACCGCTGGGGCCCGCACGGCGAGACGACGCCGACCTTCACGCAGGAGGAGATGAACCTGATCGTGGCGGTGGCCTCGAGCGCCGGCCGGCCGGTGTCGGTCCACGCGTACTCGGCCGAGGCGATGCGCCGCGCGGTGCTGGCGGGCGTCACGACCATCGAGCACGGCGACGACGGGACGCCCGAGGTGTTCGAGCTGATGGCCCAGCACGGCGTCGGCCTCTGCCCGACGGTCGCGGCGGGCGACGCGGTGATGCGCTACCGCGGCTGGCGGCCCGGCGTGGACCCCGAGCCGGCGGCCATCACGCACAAGCGCGAGACGTTCCGCGAGGCGCTCGCGGCCGGCGTGCCGATCTGCTTCGGCGGCGATGTGGGCGTCTTCCCGCACGGCGAGAACGTGCGGGAGCTGGAGATCATGGTGGACTACGGGATGACGCCGCTCCAGGCGCTGGTCGCGGCCACGAGCGGCAACGCGAAGATCCTGCGCCTCGACGACCGCGGGAGCATCAAGCCGGGGCTGCTGGCGGACCTCGTCGCGGTCGACGGCGATCCCACGGCCGACGTGCACGCCCTGCGCAACGTCCGGTTCGTGATGAAGGGGGGCACGGTGGTGCGGGCGGTGGGCGAGTGATCACCCGGCGCGAGTTCGTGGAGCGCGCGGCCCTGGCGTCGGCCGGCGCTGCCGCGCTGCCGCTGGCGGGGCGGCTCGGGCGCGCGGACCGCGCGCCCGCGGGCCCCGGCGCCGCCCGCCTCGCCGCGCAGGGCGACGAGCTGTCGCTCGCCAACGACGACGTGGCGGCCGCGTGGAGCACCGCGGGCGGCGTGCTGCGCGCGGTGCGCCTCGAGGACCGGCGCAACCGCACGACGCTCGCTCCTTCGCCCGACGTCTTCGTGCTCGCCCTGGCGGGCGGCACGGAGGTCCGCTCCTCGGCGATGCGGGTCGCCGGGCCGCCGCGCGTCGAGCGGCTCGCGGGAGATCCTGCGGCGTCGCGTCTGGTCGAGCGCTCGGGCGGACAGCAGGTGAGCGTCGCGCTCGCCGACGCGTCGAGCCCGCTGCGCGTCACCTGGCGCGCCGTGCTGCGCGACGGCTCGGCCTATCTGCGGCAGGAGATCCGACTCGAGACCGCCGGCGCCGAGCTGCCGGTCCTCCGGATCGCGCTGGTGGACCTGGCGATCCCGGGCGTCGAGGTGCGGGGCGCCGTCACCGGCTCGCCGCTCGTGGCGGGCAATCTGTTCCTCGGCTTCGAGCACCCGCTGGCCGGGGCGGCGTCGGACGGCGGCCGCGCGCGGGCGTGGCTCGACCGGGCGCTGCCGCTGAGGCCCGGGACCGCGCCGGCCTACTCGTCGGTGGTCGGCGTCACGACGCCGGGACAGCTGCGCCGAGACTTCCTCGCCTACCTGGAGCGCGAGCGGGCGCACCCGTACCGCACCTTCCTGCACTACAACTCGTGGTACGACCTCGGCTACTTCAACGCCTACGACCAGGCGGGCGCGCTCGCGGTGATCGACGCGTTCGGCACCGAGCTCGAGGTCCGCCGCGGCGTCGCGCTCGACTCGTTCCTGTTCGACGACGGCTGGGACGATCATCAGACGCTGTGGCACTTCAACGCCGGCTTCCCGGACGGCTTCGCGCCGGTCAGGGCCGCGACGGCGAAGTACGGCGCCGCGCCGGGCGTGTGGATGTCGCCGTGGGGCGGGTACGGGCAGCCGCGGCAGGAGCGGCTGCGCTACGGCCGCGCGCAGGGGTTCGAGACCGACGAGGGCGGGTTCGCCCTGTCCGGCCCGAGGTACTACGCCCGGTTCCGGGACGTGTGCCTCGACATGATCCGCACCTACGGGATCAACCAGTTCAAGTTCGACGGCACCGGCAACGCGGCGACCGCGATTCCCGGGAGCGAGTTCGACTCCGACTTCGACGCCGCGATCCACCTGATCGGCGAGCTGCGGACGGTGAAGCCGGATCTCTACGTGAACCTCACGACCGGCACCTTCCCGTCGCCGTTCTGGCTGCGGTACGCCGATTCGATCTGGCGCGGCGGCGAGGACCACGACTTCGCCGGCGTGGGTACCGACCGGCAGCAGTGGATCACCTATCGTGATGCCGACACCTATCGCGGCATCGTGCGGCAGGGTCCCCTCTTTCCCCTCAATTCGCTGATGCTCCATGGTCTCGTGTATGCGCGGCATGCGAATCGCCTGATGACCGACCCGGGCGGTGACTTCACGTCCGAGATCCGCGCCTACTTCGGGACGGGGACGCAGCTGCAGGAGATGTACGTGACGCCGGCGCTCCTCACGGCCGAGAACTGGGACACCCTGGCGGAGACGGCGCGCTGGGCGAGGGCTCGCGCGCCGACGCTGGTCGATTCGCATTGGGTGGGCGGAGATCCCGGCGCGCTCCAGGTCTACGGACACGCCGCATGGGGAGCGGGGCGCGGGATTCTGGTCTTGCGCAATCCCAAGGACGAGTCGCAGTCGATCGAACTCGATGTGGGCCAGGCGCTCGAGCTCCCCGCGCGCGCCCCGCAGAATTTCACCGCACGGAGCCCGTGGCGGAGCGAGCGGCACGACCCCCCCGTGCGGCTCGTCGTGGGAACGCCCCACACGTTCTCCCTGCGCCCATTCGAGGTGCGCACGCTCGAAGCGGTGCCCTAGGGGCCCGCGCGCAGAACCCCGACCGCTCCCTTCGTCGCATCGGCGAAGGCGTGGGTGACGAAGGGGTAATCGCCCGCCTCGGCCAGGTGCAGCTCGAACGCCGCGCCGCCCCCCACCGGCA
>DASPTN010000085.1:0-5022 GCA_035623395.1 Gemmatimonadales bacterium
CGGTTTGCGGGCTCGGCTCTGGCGGCGCCACCACCCCCGACGATGTTCGCCGTTGCGATGGTCACGGTGCCGCTCGACCCCCAGCGCACAGCGCCCGGCACGAGGCCGGGCGCTGTGACCTTCGCAGCTCAAGTTGCCGAAGCGTCTACCTGCCGGCGGTCACCGGGTGGTCCAGATTACCGCATGTCCCTGGCCGCCTGCGGTATTGGCTTGACCCACCACCTGGCCCAGATCGTTGACGGCCTGCGCCCAGCTGTAGTCCACACCGCCGGGGAGGATTCCCAGATCGACCATCGCCCCGTTGCTCCACAGGAACGCGTGGCAGGCGGCCGGCGAGCAGCTGCCGCCGGCGACCTGGCCCCAGTCGTTGATCCACTGCGCATACGAGTAAGTGTACGCGCTTCCCAGGGTCCCGAGGTCGGTCCACCGGCCGTGCTGCCAGAGGAACGCGTGCTCGACAAGATCGCCCGCCAGCGTGCTGCCGCCCGCCACCGCGCCCATGCCGTTGATGTGCGAGGCCCCGGCCCAGTGCCCCCCGAGGGAGCCCAGGGCGTGCATCACGCCGTCCTTCCAGAGGAAGGCGAGCTGGGCCGTGTCGCCGGCGAGGGCCGCGCCGCCGACGACCACGTCTCCGTTGCCGATGCCGTTGGACCAGGAGTAGTCGCCCCCGAGCGTGCCGAGGTCCGTGACCCGGCCGTGCCGCCAGAGGCCGGCGTGGAAGAGGCCGTCCGCCCTGTTGCCGTCGCCGGCCACGTCACCGGCGTCGTTGATGTCGTACGCCTCGGCGTAGGCGCCGGCGTAGTCGCCTCCCAGACCCCCCAGGTCCGTCATCCTGCCGTGACTCCAGAGGAAGGCGTGCGACACGGCGTCGCCCGCGATCTCACTGGTGCCGACGACCTGGCCCTCGTCGTTGATCCCGATCGCGCTGGATGAGGTTCCGCCCAGCGTGCCGAGGTCCATCATCTTCCCGTCCCTCCAGAGGAAGGCGTGGGTCGCGCCGGCCTGGACGACGTCGCTCTGGCCCACCACCCAGCCCTCGTTGTTGATCGCACGGGCCCAGGAGGTCGCTCCACCCAGCGTGCCGAGGTCCTTGATCGCGACCGTCCGCGGCGACGAGAACGACGCTCGCGCCCCGGGCGACACCTGAGCGGTCTTCGGGGCGGTGGATTGATCGCTGCACGCGACGAGCAGCGAGACGGGAACAGCTGCTGCCAGCCACTTCCATGGAATGCGCATGAGCCACCTCCGGATGAGAACGGACTTCACGGCCGGTGGTCGGATGGCGTCGTCGGTGTGGTGCTCTCGGACGGGGCATCGCTCGGCGGCAAGCCGTTCGAGGGCCATCGGCCTGACCGCGTCCAAGCTGGGAGAGCGGCATCGCAACGGCGTTGCAGGCGCGTTGCAGCCGCGTTGCAGGCGGACAAGGCCGCGCGGGGCCGTAACATCCACCCCTCTTGCAGTCCCACGGCCGGCGGCTCAGGATAGGCGCAGCCGCCAGTGGAGGCCGAGGGCGGCAGGGATACAGGACCGGGAGCCAGGGTGTTTCGACTCCGTGTGCTCGGGGGCTTCGCACTCGAGGGGCCGTCAGGGACGACGCTGTCCCCGCTGCCCCGGCGCCGCGCCGAGGCGACGCTGGCCGTGCTCGCCGTGTGCGGCGACCTCGGCTGCACCCGCGAGCGCCTCATCGCGCTCCTCTGGCCGGAGAGCGACGAGGCTCGTGCCCGCCAGGGCCTGCGGGACGCGCTCGCCAACATCCGCCACGCCCTCGGGCCGGACGCCGTGTCCACCGGCGGCGACCGCGTCCGTCTCGACCCCGCCGTCGTCGGCTCCGACGCTCTCGCGTTCTCCCAGGCCCTGGCGGCGGGCCGCGACGCGGACGCCGCGCACGGCTACGGCGGCCTGCTGCTCGACGGCTTCCACGTGGACGACGCACCCGACTTCGAGCGCTGGCTCGACGGCGAGCGCTCGCGCCTGGCGCGCGAGTACGCCGAGGCGCTCGAGCGGCTGGCGGAGGCGGCCGAGCGGGCGGGAGCCTGGGGCGAAGCGGCGGGCTGGTGGGCCCGGGCCGAGGAGCACGATCCGCTCAATTCCCACCTGGCGCTGCGGCACGCCGAGGCCCTGGTGGCCGCGGGCGATCGGGCGAACGCCATCAAGGTCGCGGACGCCCACGCACGTCGGCTGCGCGACGAGCTGGGCCTGAGCCCGGACGCCGCCTTCGTCACCGCGTTCGGCGAGATCCGCAGGGGCCAGGGGCTCGGGCCTCGGGCGCCGGCGGGTGCGCCGGCGGCAGGCGTCACGCCGAGTGCCGTGGCGAGGCCGGCGGCGGCGGGCGCCGAGCCGGCGTCCGTCGCCGTGCCCGTTCCCGATTCAGCGGCGCCGTCGGTATCGGCCGCGCGCCGCCGCCGGGCCCTCGCCTACGGGCTGGGCGGAGCCGCGCTGCTGATCGCGCTCGGCATCCTCGCGCAGCTGCTCCCGTCCGGCCCGCCGACGATCACGGCCACCGACGTCGCGCAGGTCACGAATGCACTGGGAGTGCAGTGGCAGCCCGCGATCTCGCCGGACGGGAAGGAGGTCGCGTACGTCGCGAATGCGTTCGGCCGCGCGTACGTCGCGGTGCGGAGCACGGAGCAGGAGCCCGGTGGCGCCGAGCTCCGGCTCAGCGACTCGTCGTTCCTCTGCGTGGCGACGCCGGCGTGGACCGCACGCGGCGACTTCGTCCGCTTCATGGGCTGCACTGCGCGCGTCTGGCGGTCGTACGAGACGGGCAGGCTCGGCGGCGCCGCCGATCTCGAGGCGCTACCGGCGCCCGCCGGCAGGTGCTGCCTGCCGGGCTTCTCGCCGGACGACGCGCGGATCGCCTTCTCCGTCGGTCACGGCCTGCTCGTGGCGCGCGTCGCCGGAGCGGCGCCGCACCTCATTGGATTTCATCCCTGGGGGGCGACGGGTCAGATCTCGCTCGCGGCGCCGCGCTCGTTCGCCTGGTCGCCCGACGGCCGGCTGATCGCCTACGTGTACGGCACCGGACCCGGAGCGAGTCTGAAATCATCCATCTGGGTCGTCGGCGCCGCCGGCGGCACGCCGCGGGCGGTCACGGACGCGGACCACGTCAACGAGAGCCCGGCATGGCTCGACGCACGGCACCTGCTGTTCGTGTCCGATCGCAGCGGCGCGCGGGCCGCCTACGTCGTCGAGGTGGGTCCGGACGGCGCCCGGGGCGCGGCGCGGAGCATTCCGGGTGTCGCCGACCCGTATTCGATCTCGTACGCGGCCGCCGCGCGGAAGGTCGCGTGGGCCAAGTACTCGGTGCGCCAGGACATCTGGTCGTACCCGCTCGGACGCCCGGCCGCGATCTCGATCCGTGACGGCGAGCGCGTGACGACCGGCAACGAGCTGACCCAGGGTGTGGACCTGTCCCCGGACGGCAAATGGCTCGCGTTCAGCAACGAAGCTCGCGGCGGCTTCGCCCTGTACCGCATGCCGGTGTCCGGAGGCGACGCGGTTCGCCTCACCGGTGCACGCTGGCATGCGTGGGGCCCGCGCTGGTCGCCGGACGGCAGGGAGATCGCGTTCTTCGCCTCCGAGCGCGACTCCAGCCCGTCGGTGCAGCGGATCATGGTCGTGTCCGCGGCCGGCGGCGAGCCGGTGGCGCTGACGGGCGCAACCGGCATCAGCAACGACCCCGCGTGGTCCCCCGACGGGCTCCACATCGCGTTCCAGGCATTCCGCGGCGCACGGTCCGAAGCCTGGATCGTCTCGCGCGACAGTGTCGGCGGCGCCTGGCACGGCGCCGTCCAGGTGACGCACACCGGGTGCTTCGTTCGCGACTGGGCGCCCGACGGCAGCGGCGTCCTCTGCGACTACCTCGACCCGCCGATGCTGACCCTCGTGTCGCCCGAGGGACGGGTGCTGTGGCGCCGGGACGTGGCGCCGTTCGGTCTGACCTACGCCCAGTTCGCCCGGTTCTCCCGGGACGGCAGGACGGTGTACCTCGAATCCAGCCACAGGGACGGCCGCCACGGCATCTGGGCGGTGCCGGTGGCGGGCGGTCCGCCGCGTCCGGTCATCCTGGCGGACGATCCGGGCCACAGCCTCCCGATCTATCCCGTGTTCTCGGTCGGGCGGGACCGGCTGTACGTGCCCGTCAGGGAGCCCGAGAGCAACATCTGGGTGGCGAAGCTGCAGTACTGAGCGGCGCGGCGGCCGGAGTGCCCAAGCGTGGGGCTGGCGGTGCGGTGAGGGGCAATCCGGCGTTCGTCGGATGGCTGCCGCCGTCCGCGCAACGCCGTTTGCCATCCGATGCACATCTGCCCGCGCGCGACGGGAGCCGCGTTGGCACACGGGAGGCGGAGATCCATGAGTCTGGTCACGGAATACGTCAGGTACGGCGCCGGCATGGAGCACGGCGGCTACGTGGCGAGGGTCGCGCGCGCGGCGACGCCGCTGCCCTCGGTGGTGGTGATCCAGGAGATCTGGGGGCTGGACGCCCACATCGAGGATGTCGCGCGCCGCATCGCGCTGGCCGGCTACGTGGCGCTCGCGCCCGACCTCTACGCCACGGGCGGCGAGCGGCCGGCGCCGGTCGCGCGCGAGCGGGTGGCGGAGCTGCAGGCGTTCCTGAACCGGCTCCCGCCCGCCGCGGCCGGGGCCGTGATGATGGACCCGAAGGCCCGCGAGGCCGAGCTCGGCGGGCGCCCGCCCGCCGAAGCGGCCCGCCTCGGCGAGACGATGGCGACGCTGTTCGCGGGGCTGTCGTCCGGGGCCCGGAATCTGGACGCGTACGTGCCGAAGCTGGTGGCGGCCACCGCGTTCCTGAGGGAGGAATACCCGGCGTCGAAGGGACGCAAGGTGGGCGCCGTGGGCTTCTGCATGGGCGGGAGCCTCGTCGGGCTCCTGGCCGGCCACGACCCGCAGCTGGCCGCCGCGGCGATCTTCTACGGGGGCGGGCCCGCGGCGGCGCTCATCCCGGGCATCCGCTGCCCGGTGGTGGGTTTCTACGGCGCGCTGGACCGGCGGGTTACGGAC
>DASPTN010000086.1:0-165624 GCA_035623395.1 Gemmatimonadales bacterium
GCGCCGAGCGCCCCGACGCCGGGACCGTCGCGCTCGACGGGACCACTGTGTCGTTCGCGGCGCCGCGCGAAGCGCTGAGTGCAGGCATCACCGTCATGTATCAGGAGCTCTCGCTCGTCCCGCAGCTGGGGGCCGACGCCAACATTTTCCTCGGGATGGAGCCCGGCCGCCACGGGCTGCTCGACCGCCGCCGCGCGGCCGCCAGCGCCCGGGAGGCGCTCCGGGCGCTGGGGGCGCAGTTCGACCCCTCGACGCCGGCCGGCGAGCTGTCGGTCGCCGAGCAGCAGCTCGTCGAGCTGGCGCGTGCATTGGCTCGCGACGCCCGCCTGATCGCCCTGGACGAGCCCACGGCCGCGCTGTCCCACGTCGAGGCCAGCCGGCTGTTCGAGCAGATCCGCGGCCTGTGCGCGCGCGGCATCGCCGTGGTCTTCGTCTCGCACCGCCTCGAGGAAGTTCGCCGCATCGCGGACGAGATCACCGTCCTGCGCGACGGACGGCGCGTCTTCTCGGGGGCCGCCGCGGAGATCGACGACGCCGGCCTCATCCGCCAGATGGTCGGCCGCGACGTCGAGTACGCGCGCCTGGGCGCGGCGCGGCCCGTCGCAGGAGATCCCGCGCTGGAGGTGCGCGCGCTCGGAAGGCGGGGACGCTTCTCCGACGTCTCGCTGAGCGTGCGTCGAGGCGAGATCGTGGGACTCGCCGGCCTGGTCGGCGCAGGCCGGACGGACGTGGCGCGCTGCATCGCCGGCGCGGACCCCGTCCACGCGGGAACGATGTCGCTCCACGGCGCGCCGTACCGGCCGGCCACGCCACGCGAGGCCATCGCGCGCGGCGTCGTCTACCTGCCGGAGGACCGCAAGACCCAGGGATTGGTGCTCGGGATGAGCGTTCGAGAGAACGTGACCCTCGCCTCGCTGGCGGCCTTCTCGCGGCGAGGGGTGATCCGGCCGCGCGCCGAGCGCGAGGCCGCCTCGCGTCAGACCCGCGCGGTGGAGCTCCGGCCGCCGGAGATCGAGCGGGAGGCGGGCACCCTGTCCGGCGGCAACCAGCAGAAGGTTGTCCTCGCCAAGTGGCTGCTGGCGGATGCGGACGTGCTGATCTTCGACGAGCCGACCCGGGGTGTGGATGTGGCGGCCAAGTCGGAGCTGCACCAGCTGATCCGCGGGCTCGCCGACGCGGGCAAGGCCGTGCTCGTCATCTCGTCGGAGCTTCCCGAAGTGCTCGCGCTCGCGGATCGCATCGTGGTCATGCGCGAGGGCACGGTCGCGGGAGAGCTCGCCGCGGCGGGCGCCACCGCCGAGGGCATCCTGGCCTTGGCCTTGCCGGCGTCGCACGCCGCATGACGGCTCCGCGGGCGGCCCGGTTCGGCGTCCCCCTCGCCCTGGCCGGGCTGGTGGTGGTGGCCGGCGTGCTGATTCCCGGTTTCATGAGCAGGGCCAACCTGACGACCATTCTGCTGCACGTCTCCATCAACGGGATCATCGCGCTCGGGTGCACGTTCGTCATCATCACGGCCGGCATCGATCTGTCGGTGGGCTCGGTCGTGGGCCTCGCCGGCGTGCTCGCGGCCGCGACGCTGACCAGCGGAGAGGTGCTGCGGCTCGTCGGACCGGGGTTGGCGGCCGTGCTCGCCGGCCTCGTGGGCATCGGCGCCGGCGCCGCGGTCGGCGTCCTCAATGGAAGCGTCGTCGCCCGGCTCGGGGTGGCCCCATTCATCGTGACGCTGGCCACCATGACGGCCGCGCGCGGCGCGGCCCGGCTCGTCACCGGCGGCGTGCCGATCGGGTTCCCCGACCCCGGTGATCCGCTCTACGCCCGGAAGATCGCGGCGCTCGACGCGCTGCACACGGTGGGCGGTGGCCGCATCCCGGTGATCGGCCTGCCGAGCGGCTTCCCGGTGCCCGCGCTCGTCATGCTGGCGTTGGTGGCCGCCGGGGCATTCGTGCTCGTGCGCACCCGGTTTGGGCGCCACGTGTACGCGGTGGGCGGCAACGAGGAAGCTTCCCGCCTCTCGGGCGTCGCCGTCGGCCGGATCAAGCTCGGGACCTACGCCATCTCCGGTGCGTGCGCCGGCCTGGCCGCGGTGCTGCTGGTCGGCCAGCTCCGGAGCGGCGGCCCCGACGCCGGCATGCTGTACGAGCTGAACGCCATCGCCGCGGCCGTGATCGGCGGAACTTCGCTGTTCGGCGGCGTCGGAACGGCCTGGGGAGCCCTCACGGGAGCCCTGCTCATCGGCGTGCTGAACAACGGACTCGACCTCCTCGGCGTGCAGTCGTTCTGGCAGGAGATCGCCAAGGGTGTCATCATCCTCCTCGCGGTGCTGTTCGACGTGTGGATGAAGCGGGCGGACGCTCGCCGCCGCGCGCGGGCCGTTCGGATCTAGACGTATCGGAAGGGGGTTCTCATGTCGTCCCGCCTGATGCTGGCGTGCGCCGCCATTACCACCCTGTTCGCGAACGCTCCACTCGATGCGCAGGACCTCCCCATTCACCGGTGGCTGGTGAGGGGACCCATCCCGGCGACGGAGGGTCCGCAGCGCGACTACATCGGGGGCGCGGCGGCGATATTGCCCGACTCCGGCGATTCGGTGGCCGGCGGCCGGTTCATCGCTGCCGACGCGGACTCCCTTGGCGGCATCGATCTCAACCGCCTGTTCGTCGGCCCGACGGACCGATCCGCGGCCTACGCGCACGGCTACGTGTTTTCGCCCGACGAGCGGACCGTTCTGCTGGTCATGGACAGCGACGACGACCTCCTGGCGTGGCTCAACGGGCAGCTCGTGTGGGTGCACATCATCGCCCGGGGCATGCAGTCCGGCAGCGACACGATCGCGGTGCGCCTGGCCTCAGGATGGAACAGCCTGCTGCTCGAGGCCGTGAATCGCAGCGGGGGCTTCGGCGTGCTCGGGCGCCTGGCCCGCGCGCCCGGGGAGCCCGGCCTCGACGGCATCCGCTCGCAGATGCGACGCCCCCCGGACGTGCACGCCCACAATTACCCGGCCTCGACGATCACAGCTTCCGCGCTCCGCTCGAGCGAGCGTCCGGTCTGGACACGCGACCGCCTCGAGGTGCCCGCCACGTTCGCGGTCACCATCTGGGGGCGGGACAGCCTGCCGGGTGCCGTCACGCGGGTGACGCAGGATTCCTCGGCCTGGGCCGCCGAGTCGCTGACGGTGCTTCCGCCCGGCACCCCGCGGACCCTGCACTTCCGGGCCCGATTCGACGACCTTCGGGCCGCCGCACTCGGGGCCTCTCCCTTGGCCGTGACCGTGACGGCGGCCGGCACCGTGCGGCGCGCGGCGCTGCCGGTGGACCCCGATTGGCTCCTCAGGGTCTGGGGCGGGCGTCTCTCCACCGGCGCGTGGGTGACCGATTCGAGCGCCGAGGGGAGGCACGCGCAAGTTCGACTGACCGTGCCGCAGGCGCTGGCCGGACGGACGGTCGACCTGCTGGTGGCGGAGTTCGGACCACGCGCCCGATATCAGGTCAACGGCGCCGCCGGAGCGTGGCGCGACGGCACGTTGGAGCTGTGCGCGCCATGCCGAGCCGGCGACACGCTCGCCGTGTGGATCGCCCTCGAGCCCGGCCGTCCCTGGTGGACGTTCCCCGACGCCCAGGTGCGAGACCTCGGCTACGCCGAGTTCGCCGACGGCTATGGGTACGCCCAGCAGCTGGCGGGACGGGCGCCAGCGATCGCCCGACCCGAAGCCCGTGAGTGGCTCACCGCCCTAGGTGGCGACCCTGGGGCGTACGCGCGGCTGGCCGACCGGTACGCCTCCGCCTACGCGCCGCTCGCGGCCCAGATCCGCCGGGACACGCTGCACCTCGTGGGCAACTCGCACATCGACGCCGCGTGGCTGTGGCCGTGGAGCGAGACCTCGGGGGACGTCATTCCGAACACGTGGCGCACTTCGCTCAAGCTCGCGGCGATGTTCCCCGGATACGTCTTCGCCGGCAGCGCCGCCGCGTACTACGACGCGATGGACCGCCTGCAGCCGACGCTGGCGGACTCGCTGCGGGCCGCAGTCGCATCGGGCCAGTGGGCCATCGTGGGTGGATGGTGGCTCGAGCCGGACCAGAACATTCCCTCCGGCGAATCGCTGGCGCGCCAGGGGCTCTACGGACAGCGGTACTTCGAGCGACGCTACGGTCACCGGGCACGCGTCGGCTGGACGCCCGATTCGTTCGGGTATCCGTGGACGCTCCCGCAGATCTACCGCCAGGCGGGGCTCGACTACTTCGTGACGCAGAAGATCCGCTGGAACGACTCGACCCAGCTGCCGTACGACGCGTTCTGGTGGGAGGGGCGCGACGGCACGCGGCTGTTCACCTACAACCCGTTCGGCTACGACCACGATCTCGATCCCGCCCAGCTCATCAAGGACCGGCTGGACGACGTGCGGCGCAACGCGGGCATCCACCACCAGCTCGTGCTCTACGGCGTCGGCGACCACGGCGGCGGGCCCACGATCGAGATGCTGCAGCGCGCCGAACGGCTGCGGCGCGTGCCCACGTTCCCGGTGATGCAGTACGACAACCCGGATCACGCGCTGGCGACGCTGCGGGCCTCGCAGCCCGATTCGACCTTCCCGGTGTGGCGGGACGAGCTGTACCTCGAAAAGCATCGGGGCACCTACACGACCCAGGCGCGGCAGAAATGGTCCGCCCGCCACAGCGAGACGCTGCTCCGCACGGCCGAGGCGCTCGCGGCCGTCGATACCGCGGCCTACCCGCGCGCCGCGCTGGAAGGCGTGTGGCACCGGGTGCTGTTCAACGAATTCCACGACATCCTTCCCGGCTCCGGCATCCACCAGATCTACCTGGACGCCAACGCGCAGTACGACACCGCCTGGGCGACGCTCGACACGCTCACCCGGCGTGCCTTCGCCGACCTGCGCGCGCGGATGGACACCCGTGGCGGGCCGCCCGGCACCGTGGCCGCGGTCGCGTTCAACCCGCTCACCTGGCCGCGCAGCGTCGTCGTCCGCGTGGCGTTGGGCGGCGCCGACACGGCGGCCGTGATCGCCCGTGACGTGCCCGCCCTCGGCGCCGAGGTGCTCCACGTGCGGCGGGCGGGCGGGATCGTGAGTCGGGCCAGCGCGCCGACCGTCGGACCCAACTGGCTCGAGAACGCGTGGCTCCGGGTCGAGGTGGACACCACGACAGGCGAGATCACGCGAGTCTTCGACAAGCGCGGCCGCCGCGAAGCGTTGGCGGCGGGGGCGCGCGCCAACGTGCTCCAGGTCTTCGGCGACGTGCCGAAGGAGTGGGACGCCTGGGACATCGGGTACACCGGCGAGCAGTGGGCGGTGACGGAGACGGCCGGCGTGTGGCGGCGCGCGGGCGCCGCCGAGGCCCGCCTCGGCTTCACGCGCCGCTGGGGCCGCTCCACCTTCACCCAGAGCCTCGTGCTCGGGCGCGAGGCCCCTTACGTGGACGTCGTGAACGACGTGGAGTGGCACGAGACGCACAAGCTGCTGAAGGTCGCGTTCGCGCTCGCCGTCAGCCCCGACTCGGCCACGTACGAGATCCCGTACGGGACCATCGGCCGCTCGTGCCGGCCGCGGACCCAGGCCGAGCGGGCGAAGTACGAGGCGTCGGGCCAGCGCTGGGCCGACCTCTCGGACTCGAGCTACGGGGTGAGCATCCTCAACGATTCCAAGTACGGCTGGGACTGTCACGGGAACGTGCTGCGGCTCTCGCTGCTTCGCTCGCCGCTATGGCCCGACTCGCTGGCCGACCGTGGGCACCATCAGTTCCGGTTCGCGATCTACCCCCACGCGGGCGATTGGCGGGCCGCTGGCACCGAGCGGCTGGCGGCGGAGTACAACACGCCCGTGCTGGTCGCGCGCGAGGCCGCCCACGCGGGCGCCCTCGGCCGCGGCGTGGCGTTCGCCACGGTGGACGCGCCCGGCGTGGAGCTGACCTGGGTGAAGCGCGCCGAAGATTCCGACGCGCTCGTCCTGCGGCTGGTCGAATGGGCCGGCCGGCCGGCGAGCGCGACCGTCACCCTGCGGCCGGCGATCCGCGCCGCTCACCGGAGCAACTTCCTAGAGGATCCGGGCGAGCCGCTGCCCGTGGCCGCGCACACGGTGCGCGTGACGCTGCGGCCGTTCGAGATCGCCACCGTCGTGGTGGAGACCGTCCAGTGACGAGAGGAGATCACCCCGTGGCCCGTGGCATCGCCGTCACCCGCCTCGCACCGTCGCTGCTCGCCGGCCTGGCGGTCGTGCTCGCCGGCGGCTGCGCCAGGAAGGCGGCTAGCACCCGGCCTCAAGTCGGCGTCACGCTGCTCACCGAGGCCCACGTCTTCTACCAGGACCTGAAGAAGGGGATGCTCAAGGCGGCGGACAGCCTGGGCATGGACCTCCACATCGTGGCGGGGGAGTGGGACCTGGCCCGCCAGACGGCCCAGGTGGAGAACTTCGTCACCCAGAAGATGGACGCGATCATCGTCGCGCCGGTGGACTCGCGCGGGATCGTGTCCGCGGTCGAAGAGGCGAACCGGGCAGGCATCCCCGTCTTCACCGCGGACATCGCTTCGGCGGGAGGGCAGGTCACCTCGCACATCGCCTCCGACAACCAGCAGGGCGGCCGGCTGGTGGGCGAGTTCCTCGCGGCGCAGCTCCACGGCACGGGCGACGTGGCCATCCTCGACCAGCCGACGCTGGTCAGCGTCATCGACCGCGTGAAGGGGTTCCGGGACGCGGTCGCCCGCTACCCGGGCCTCCACATCGTCGCCGCGCCGGCGGTGGAGCGCGGCCTGCGGGACGTCGCGAAGAACAAGATGGACAACCTGCTGCAATCGCACCCGTCGCTGGCGGGGGTGTTCGGCAGCAACGACGACTGCGCCCTCGGCGCCCTGGCATCGATCCGGGCGGCGGGGCGGAGCAACATTGTGATCGTGGGGTTCGACGCGATTCCCGAAGCCCGCGCCGCGATCAGCGCGGGATCGCCACTCAAGGCCGACGCGATCCAGTACCCGGAGGTCATCGGCCGGAGGACGATCGAAACGGTGTACCGCACCTTGCACGGCGACCAAGTGCCACCCATCGTCGCCGTCCCCGTCGGGATCGTCGACCGCGATTCCCTCGCGCACCAAGGCCCGGCACCCGGAGGGTCCACGGCCCCATAGCTCCGAGGGCCGGCGCAGCTCGGGACCGGCTTGTCCCGGAATCCAGGCGGTCCTACATTGGATTCGATGACAGGGGTGCCCGCCACGGTGGGCTGAGATCAGACCCTTTGAACCTGACCCGGTTCAGACCGGCGTAGGGAGTCACCTCCAGGTCAAAGACGCTTCCCGCTCGGGTCCCCTGCCCGACGCGGGAGGCGTTTTGGTTTGGCCGCACGGGAGCGAACTATGAGCGCCTGCGTCACCCAGATGTTCCACGCCCGCCGCGGCGAGATCACGCCCGCCATGCGCCGCGTGGCCGAGCGCGAGGGACTCGAGCCGGAGACGGTACGCAGCGAGGTGGCCCGCGGCCGGCTGATCATTCCCGCCAACGTGCACCACCTGGCCGGGCGCCTCGACCCCATGGGGATCGGCACAGTCGCCGGCGTGAAGATCAACGCCAACATCGGGAACTCGGCCGTGACATCGGACGTGGCCGGCGAGCTCGAGAAGCTCCACTTCGCCGTCCACTTCGGCGCCGACACCGTGATGGACCTGTCGACCGGCGGCGGCATCGACGAGATCCGCGAAGCGATCATCGCCGCCAGCCCGGTCCCGATCGGCACGGTGCCCATCTACCAGGTCATCCAGCAAGTGGAGGACGTCGCCGACATCACCCCGCAGATGCTGCTCGACAACATCGAGCACCAGGCCAGGCAGGGCGTCGACTACGTCACCGTCCACTGCGGCATCCTGCGCGAGCACCTCGGCCTCGCCCTGGGCCGCGTCACCGGGATCGTGAGCCGCGGCGGCTCGCTGCTGGCTGCGTGGATGGTGCAGCGGCGGGAGCAGAACCCGCTCTACACTCACTTCGACGAGCTGCTCGAGATCGCCCGTGCCCACGACGTCTCGCTCTCGCTCGGCGACGGGCTCAGGCCCGGCTCGCTGGCGGACGCGTCGGACCGGGCGCAGTTCGCCGAGCTGGAGGTGCTCGGCGAGTTGACCACCCGCGCGTGGAAGCGCGACGTCCAGGTCATGATCGAGGGACCCGGGCACATCCCGATGCAGCAGATCGAGATGAACGTGCGGAAGGAGCAGGAGATCTGCCACGAGGCCCCGTTCTACACCCTGGGCCCCCTCGTCACCGACATCGCGCCGGGCTACGACCACATCACCAGTGCCATCGGCGCCGCGATGATCGGCTGGTACGGCGCTTCGATGCTCTGCTACGTCACTCCCAAGGAGCACCTCGGCCTGCCCAACTGCCAGGACGTGCGGGAGGGTGTGATCGCGTACAAGATCGCGGCCCACGCCGCCGACATCGCCCGGGGTCGCAAGGGCGCGCGGGACCGCGACGACGCGCTGAGCCGGGCGCGGTTCTCGTTCGACTGGAACGAGCAGTTCCGTCTCTCTCTCGACCCCGACCGCGCCCGGGCGTACCACGACGAGACGCTGCCGGCGGAGTACTTCAAGTCCGCGGAGTTCTGCTCCATGTGCGGACCGAAGTTCTGCTCGATGCACATCACGCGCACCATCCAGGACTCGCTCGCCGGCGGCTCCGGTGACCAGGCGCCCGCGCCGTCACGGCCCGACTTGGTGACGGCCCGGTGACAACGCCTCGCTAGGATCGTCCCCGCGGGCAGGCGACTCCTCGCGCCACCCGCAGCGAAGCGAGGGCGAGCCCTCCCGGTCGACTGGGAGGGCTCTCCGCTTCGCCGCATCGGGCTTGACAGCCTCCCACCGCCAATCTCAATTTCGCGGAATCCAGTCCGATTTCTGCCGACCGCCCATCGCCGAGGAGCCAGGGGCATGCCGTATGTGATTGCGGAACCGTGCATCGGGGTAAAGGACCGCGCCTGCGTCGAGGTGTGCCCGGTCGACTGCATCTACGAAGACGAAAAGATGCTGTACATCCACCCGGACGAGTGCATCGACTGCGGGGCCTGCGAGCCGGAGTGCCCGGTGACGGCGATCTTCCCGGAGGAAGACGTCCCACCGCAATGGAAGGACTTCATCGCGTTGAACCGCGACGTGTTCAATAGCCCGACGCCGCCGGGCAAGCCACAGAAAAAGACCTCGTAACCGCCGGGCCTACGACGAAGCCCCGGGGAGCAGGTTCCCCGGGGCTTCGGTCTTTCGACCTCGAGGCCGCCCGTCTCAGGGTTTCGGGAGCGCCTCGAGGAATTCTGCAATCACCCTGGTGACCGACGTCGGTGCCTCCAGCGGCGCCAGGTGTCCCGCGCCCGGAATCGCCGTCAACGCTGCGGACGGGATGGCCGCCGCCATGACCCGGGCCGCCGACGGCGGCGTGACTTCGTCCTCCGCTCCGACGACCACCAGCGTCGGGACGTCGATGCCCGCGAGCAGCGAGGTCGAATCCGGGCGGTCGCGCATCGCTCCGAGAGCGCCGACGAGCCCCGGAACCGGCGTCCGCGCAACCATCGCCTTCACCTGCTCGACGATGTCGGGCTGGGTCTGCTGGGTGGAGCGTCCGAGCAGCCTGGGCACCAGCCGCTCGGCGACCGCCGTCGCGCCCTTGGAGCGGGCCAGCTCGATCATGTCGTCCCGCCCCTTGCGCTGCTCGGGCCCATCCGCGTCGGCGCGCGTGTCCACGAGCACTAGCCCCAGGAACCGCTGGCGGTGCCGTCGCAGCATCTCGAACGCGATGTAGCCTCCCATCGAGAGGCCCACGACCACGGCGCGCTCGACGTGGAGCCGGTCGAGCAGCCTCGCCAGATCGTCCGCGTAGACCGACATCGAATAGCCGGTCGCCGGCGCGTCCGAGGCCCCCGCGCCGCGCAAGTCCGGCGCGATCCGCCGCCACCGCGCGACGGTGGCCACCTGATGGGCCCACAGCGAGTGGTCGAGGGGGAATCCGTGAATCAGGAGCAGGGCCGGTCCGTCGCCGCGCGTGTCGACCGCAAGCGTGACCTCCCCGACATCGTGGCGCACCAGCTCGCCGGGGCGGGCCGAGGGGCGACCGCCGAAGGCCGCCGCGACCTCGGGCGGCATCGCTGTCGGCTTGCCCGCGTCGTTGATCATCACGAACAGGATCTGCAGCTCCGCGACCAGAGCCTCGTCCGTGACCCGCGTGGCCCTCTGCCGCATCTCGAGGGAGCTGCCACCGAGCTTCTGGACCTCCGAATCGATGCGGAGGACGTCCCCCGGATAGGCCGCAGCCTGGTAGTCGATCGTCGCACGCCGGACCGCGGGCCAGACGCCGTTGCGGCGAAACAGGTCCTGGCCCGGTCCGCGGGCCAGGGCGTCCCACCGGGCGCGCTCGAACAGCAGGAGATATGCGGCCTGGTTCACGTGACCGTACGCGTCGCAGTCGTACGGGTAGATCGTGATCTCGATCGAAGGGAGTCCGCTCACCGATTCGCCGCAGTGGATGGTGGATGGAGCGACGCTGGCCCGGCGCTCAACCGGCTAATACTACTTCGGCCCCGCGCGGGAATGAAACGAAGACCGGGGCGGCGCTCACCAGGGCCGGACAGGCGCAGGCTCTGCTCGAGCAGGAGCCTCGGAGTCTCGATGACGACAACCCGGAGGCACGCCTCAGTCCGGCGCACAAAAACTGTCTGCTAGACAGCGCAATGATGACAAATCAACAACACGACGGCATATTGATAGTTTCATAATAGCGACGTGTCAGCATGATGCCAGCACACACAAGCCAACAGGTATCAACACGTTGATGTTGAATGTTTTGATCACTTTTCTGTTGAGAGGTGGATAAGTCGGCTCGCCAGCAGTTGCGCCACCCTCCGGCTGCGGCCAAGCTTCAGCGCTATGGTGCGGACCTCCCATCGGCGACCGCCTCAGCGCTACGTGCGCAACAACGACGAGTTCGCGACGCTGATGCGCCGGGTGAGACGTGAGTCGCTCGTCGCGATGGACACGGAGGCGGCGAGCTTTCACCGGCACGTCGACCGCATCTATCTCCTTCAACTCTCGAGCCGCGTCGAAACGGCCGTCATCGATCCGTTGACCGTGACCGACGTGGCCGGCCTGGGCGTGCTGCTCGCGGACCCGGCCGTCGAGGTCGTCTTCCACGACGCCGACTACGACCTCCGCATTCTCGACCGGGACTACGGCTTCCACGCGCGGAACCTGTTCGACACGCGCATCGCCGCTCACCTCCTGGGCGAGCCGGCCGTGGGGCTCGCGGCGTTGCTGGAGAAGCACCTCGGAGTGAGCCTCGACAAGAAGTTCCAGCGTGCCGACTGGTCGCGCCGGCCGCTGCCCGCAGAGATGCTGGAGTATGCCGCCACCGACACCTGCTACCTGCTCGCGCTGCGCGAGCGGCTCCGCGCGGAACTCGAGAAGCTCGGCCGGTTGACATGGGCCGCGGAGGAATTCCGGCGGCTGGAGGGCGTGCGCTGGACGCCCGTGGAGACCAACGGCGACGCCTATCTGCGCATCAAGGGTGCCCGGGCGCTGAACCGGCGCGGCCTCGCGGTGCTGCGGGAGCTGGTGCCGTGGAGGGAGGCCATCGCAGCGGAACTCGATCGTGCGAGCTTCCGCGTGGTGTCGAACGAGGCGTTGCTGGCCTTGAGCTCCACGCCGCCGCGCTCGCCCGACGAGCTGGCCAAAGTCCGCGGTCTGTCGCCGCGCCTGGTGACCGAGCGAGGCGTGTCACTGCTGGCGGTGATCGAGCGCGGCCTCGCGGTGCCGGAAAAGGATCTCCCGCGGTTTCCGCGCTCGGAGCGGCGCGTCGCCGATCCGGCCTTTGACCTGGCCGTCGAGAGGTTGAAGAAGGCCCGAAACGAAGCGGCCGAGCGGCTGCATCTCGAGCCCGGCGTGCTCTGCCCCAAGGGCACGCTCGAGGCGGTCGCCCGCGCCCGCCCGAGGAAAGCCGCCTCCCTGGGCGACATCCCCGAGCTCCGGAAGTGGCAGGCCGAGTTGCTTGGAGAGCGGTTCCTCGAGGTGCTGGTGGGCTAGCCCCAGAGCAACGAGCGAACGCGCGGATCCATTCTCTCCGGCGTCCAGTACGGTTCCCAGACCAGCTCGACATTTGCCTTCGTCACTCCGTCGAGCTTCGCGACGACCCCCTGCGCTTCCGACAGCATCTCGGGTCCGGCCGGGCATCCGGGCGACGTCAGCGTCATCTCGACGTGGACCTCTCCCCCGTCGGACACTTCAACCTCGTAGACCAGGCCGAGATCGATGACGTTGAGGTTCAACTCCGGGTCCTTGACGGCGCGCAGCGCGTCGCGGACCTGCTCGACGGTGACCATCGTACGACTCCCGCAGGGGATGACTGCAACCTACCTCCGCCCGGCCGCCCCTTCAATCGTCGCGTCGGCACGAACGTGCGGAGGCGCGCCGCATCACTCCGCGTGCACGGCTCCGCTGCCACATCCTGGACGAATCTGAGGAAGACTTGCCGAGCCGGGAGCCGGGGCGCCCGACCCCTAGGACCAGACTCCCGGGATGCGGGCCCCGCAGGACGGGCACAGTCCCGCGGGAGTGACGCGCCGCTGGCGGATCTGGTAGCCGTACCGCTCGATGAGCAAGTCGCCGCAGTCCGGGCACCACGTGTGCTCCCACCGGCCCACGCGTCCCGGCAGGTTTCCGGCGTACACGAACTTGAGACCGGCCTCGCGGCCGATCTCGCACGCACGGAGCAGGTCCTCGGTCGTCGTGTTCCGCGGGCCGGTCATCTTGTAGTCCTGATGGAACGCCGTGACGTGCCACGGGGTGAGCGGCGAGATCGCCGCGATGGCGTCCGCCATCCGCCTGAGGTCGTCGATCCCGTCGTTGAAGCCCGGCACGACGAGCGTCACGACCTCGGACCAGAAGCCGCGCTCCTGGACCATCCGCATGGCGTCGAGTACGTGTTGCAGCACGCCGCCGAGTGACCGGTAGGCTCGGTCCTGCATCGCCTTGAAGTCGATCTTGTACCCGTCAGTCCACGGGCGGATGTAGTCGAGCACCTCGGGAGTCGCGTTGCCGTTGGAGACGAACGCCGTCTTCAGGCCCGCTGCCCGCGCATGGCGGAAGACCTCCATGCCCCATTCCGCCGTGATGAGCGGCTCATTGTAGGACGACGCCACGACCGCCGCTCCATGCTGCCGGCCGAGGGCCACGAGCGTCTCCGCGGGCACGTCGCTGGCGGGGCTGCCCGCCTCCGCATCGCGCAGGGCTTGCGAGGTCAGCCAGTTCTGACAGTAGCCGCAGTGGAAGTCGCAGCCCAGCATCCCGAACGTCAGGCACTCGGAGCCAGGCAATAGATGGTAGAACGGCTTCTTCTCGATCGGGTCCACCTGCACGCCGGCGGCATAGCCGAAGGGAACGTAAAGCGTGCCGGCCCGGTTGAAGCGGACCTTGCAGATGCCGCGGCGGCCTTCGCGTACGAGGCAGCGATGCCCGCACGCCACGCACCTCACCGAGCCGTCGTCGCCCTCCGCGTGCCACAGCTCGCCCGGCTTGGTGCGGCGATCGAGCTCGTCCTGCAGCGTCGCGGCTCGGCCCTGCGTGCCTTCGAGCACCGGGATCACCCGACGAGGCGTTCTCGCCGCCATGCGCCGAATACTGACCCGGCGCTTGCCGCGGCGCCAGGGGTCCCGGTAGCATCCACGCATGACACCGAAACTCGTTATGGCGCTTGCGCTTGCCGTGACCGCGCCCGCCGTGGCGCAGCCGGCTCGCCCCAGCTCCGCGACTCGCGCTCCGCTCATCGACTCACTCGCACTGCGGGCGCACACCTACTTCCTCTCCCACGATCTGCTCGAGGGCCGGGGAACCGGACATCGGGGCAACGACCTGGCCGCTCTCTACCTGGCGACCGTCGCGCAGTCCCTGGGTCTGCGGGGCGCCGGACCCGACGGGAGCTACTACCAGACCGTGCCGCTGACCGAGGCCGAGATCGACACGTCGTCCACGAAGGTGTCCCTGGCGATGGACTCTGCCGACTCGGCCTCGCGCGAGTACTCGACACCACGGGACTTCGTTCCGAACGTCGGGACCCTGGCGACCCTCGTCCCGTTTTCGGGGCAACTGGTCTACGTCGGGTCCGCCCGGGACGTGCTGGCGAGAAAGGGCGACCTCCCGGACCTCGTCGGACGCGTCGTCCTGGTCCGCGGTCCGTTCGGCTCGGACATGGCCGCGGCCGACACGCTCCGCGCGCGCGGCGCCGCCGGGGCGATCCAGCTGGCGCCGGATTCCGGGACGTTCGCGCTGTACGTCCGCAGCCGGGGACCTTCGCGGATGTTCATCGCCGACAGCGTTCACGCCGTCTCGTCGTTCATTCCGGCCATCCCGGACGTGATCGCCGGCCCGGCCCTGACGCTCGCGCTCATGCCGGAGCTGCCGGCCGCAGGCTCGGCCGCGGACCGGCCGACGCCATTGCCGGGCAGGCGCGTGAGCGTGCGGATCGGGCTCCGCGTGCACCCGCTCGTCTCCCGCAACGTCGCCGCGATCCTGCCCGGCGCCGACCCGGCGCTGCGCGGCGAGTTCGTCGCCTACACGGCGCACCTCGACCACCTGGGCATCTCGACGCCGGACCAGCGGGGGGACTCCATCTACAACGGGTTCTCCGACAACGCGGCCGGCTGTGCGATGCTGCTGGCCATCGCGGAAGCCATGGCCGCCGGGCCGCAGCCGGCGCGCTCGGTGCTGTTCCTGTGGCCGACGGGCGAGGAGCGCGGGCTGCTGGGATCGGACTACTTCGCCGCCCGCCCCCTGGTGCCTCCCGACCACGTCGTTGCGGAGATCAACCTCGACGCAGGCGCGCCGCCCGCGCCGGCCGACAGGTGGCAGGTGGCCGGTGGCGACCGGTCTCCGCTGGGGCTGCTCGCCGTGGCGGTCGCCCACGGTGCGGGCTGGGAGGCGAAACTGGCGCCGGCGAGCCCCAACTCGGACTACTTCCCGCTGCTCAGGATCGGCGTGCCCGCGGTCTTTCTCGTCCCCGACGCGCCGTTCGAAGGTCTCAGCGCGGAGGCGTCACAGGCGCTCGCCCGGCGCTGGGACCACTACCATCAGGCGGCCGACGAGTGGGCACCCGACTTTCCGTTCTCCGGCCTGGTGCGGTATGCGGAGTTCGGCTACCGCCTGGGGATGGCGGCCGCCGCCGCCGCGCACGAACCGGCGCCGACGCGTTGAGCCGTGCCGGTGCCGCGCGACCGGCGGCTACTTGAGCGAGCCCGGCGGGATGGAGTACAGCAGGGCCGCCGTGCGCCGGTCGCGCGTGGTCAGGTCGATCGCGGACGTCTCGGGGTACAGCGCGTCGGTCTTCACGGAGGAGTGGCCGAGGCCGAGGGCGTGGCCGAGCTCGTGCAACGCGAGGGAGACCATCTGCGTGGGCTGCACCGGGCGGCCGTCGGGCAGGTGCGTCGCGAGCGTCACGCGCACCTTCACGAGCGGGCCCCGGCGTTGCCACGTCAGGTCGGATCGGCCCGTGCGGTTGCTGTCCAGGCGGTCCACCCACGTGACGATGATGTCGGCACCGTCGGAGTCGGGGCTCTGCTCCAGCCACACCGGCAGGCCGACACCGTTCCAGCGGCTGATGGCCCACGCGACGTTGGCGAGAAACGTCTCGCGGAACCCGGGCACCCCGTCGCCGCGCAGGACGGTGATGCGGAGCGGGTGCGTCGCGCGATCGTCGGCCCAGCGGTGCAGGGCGGAATCGTTCTCGGTCAGCATGGCGGGCAGATACGTGCCGCCTCCTTCGACTTCGAGCCGCCGCACCGCGTCGGCGCGCGCCGCCGAATCAAGACGATCGGTGGCGCCCGCGGTGGAGGCGCGCGCGTCCCGGTCGGCCCGGCCCGCGACGCTCGCGTTGGAGTCGGGCGCGACGGGGGGCGTCACCGTCGCGGCCGGCGCTCCCGCGCGCCGGAGCAGCCGCCGTCCCACGTCGGTGGCGACCGCCGCCACGAGCAGCAGGACCAGCGCCGGGATCACCACGCTGCGCGAGTTGGACGGGCTCACGATGACGCAATCTGGCGAGCCGGGCAGGCCGGGGCAAACGGGCCATTTGCGAATCCGAGCCCGACAGCGCAATATGCGCCGCTCCGCCGGCGTCCACTCGGACGCCTGCCCGGCGCCGCGTTGACAGGGGCTGCTGTGTGATCCGACTGCCCGCCAAGACCGTCGTGCGTTGGCGCTGGCCCATCGTGCTCGCATGGGTCGCCCTCACCGCGGCGATGGTCCCGCTGGGCCGCCGACTGCACGAGCGGCTGCACGTCGGCGGCGAGAACCTGTCGCACTCCGAATCGATGGTCGCCGAAGACCTCATCCGCGACCACTTCGACTCGCCGTACGCCGCCTTCGCGGCGGTCGCAATCCGGCATCCGTCGCTCACGCTGCGCAGCCATCGGTACGCCGCCTACGTGGACTCGGTCACCGCCGCATTGCGGCGGCTGCCGTTCGTGCTCCAGACCCTGAACTGGCGGAACTCCGAAGACGAGGCGTTCCGCAGCCGTGACGGACGGATCACGTTCATCCTGGTCGGGCTCTCGGCGGACAGCTCCGCCACCACCGACACCCCGCAGCTCCGCGCGACGGTCGAGAGCGTCCAGCACCGGATCGGCTCCGACTTCCTGACCTACGTGACCGGCGATCCGGCGTTCGACTACGACATCCGCACCATCGCGGCCGACGACTCCCGCCTCATGGAGCAGCGGCTGATTCCGCTCACGATGCTGCTCCTGCTCGTGGCCTTCAGCGCCCTGGTGGCCGCGCTGGCCCCCATCGCCGTCGGGTTCATCGCCATCACGGTGAGCCTGGGGCTGGTGGCGATCGCCGCGGCCATCGTCCCGATGTCCATCTTCGCGCTCAACCTCACCACGATGATCGGGCTCGGCGTCGGCATCGACTACTCGCTGCTGGTCGTGACGCGCTTCCGCGAGGAGATGGACTACGCCCAGAACCGGTTCGAGGCCGCGGCCGAGACGATCCGCACGGCATCGCGCACCGTCATCACCTCGGGCGGCACCGTGATGATCGGATTCGTCGCGCTGATGATGGTGCCCCTCCAGGAAACCCGCTCCATCGGGCTGGCCGGGCTGTTCGTGGTCGCCGTCTCGATCGCGCTGTCGGTGACCTTCCTCCCCGCGGCGCTGGCGATCCTCGGCCGCCACGTGGATCAGCCGCTGTGGCTGGCGCGGCGGCTGCGCCGGTTCCGCTTCGGCCGCGGCTGGAACCGCTACGCCCGCGCCATCGCCCGCAATCCCTGGCGCGCCGTGGCCATCTCCGGCGCGCTCATCCTCGGACTCGCCCTGCCGGCGCGCTGGCTGCGCATCGGCCTGCCGGCCGTCGGCTGGTTCCCGACCGACACCGATTCGGGCCGCGGCCTGGCCGTGCTCGAGGACATGGGGCACGGCGGCACGCTGCGCCCGCTCAAGGTCGTCGTCCAGATGACCGACCGCAGCGCGGTGCTGGACGTGGACCGGCTCCGGGGCCTGCGCGCGCTGGCGGACTCGATCCGCGCCAATCCGCGCGTGGCCCAGGTGCGCGGCATGGTCGACCTGCGCCCCGGCATCCCGCTGTGGCAATACGTGGAGCTGTACGCCGACACGGCCCGCGCCCGCCAGCGCATGCCCGACGTGTTCCGGACCTTCGTCAGCCACGACGGCACGGCGACGATGCTGGACGTCGTGCTGCGGGACACCGTCTCGCTCGACGGATCGCTCGAAGCGGTCCGCGAGGTGCGGCGGATCGACGTGGGCCGGCTCCCGATGCTGGCGCGCGCGCGCATGCTCATCGGCGGCTTCTCGGCGTCCAACCTCGACTTCCGGGACAAGGTGCTGGACCTGTTCCCGCTGCTCGTGGTCCTGGTGCTCGGCGTGACGGGGACCATGCTGGCGCTGGTGTTCCGATCGGTGCTGGTGCCGGTCAAGGCGGTGGTGATGAACTCGCTCTCGGTGTCCGCCGCCTTCGGCCTCACCGTCGTGGTCTTCCAATGGGGCATCGGCGGCGCGCTGTTCGGCCTCGCGGGACCCACCCAGGCCATCTTCGTCATCAGCCCGGTCCTGGTGTTCGCCATCGTCTTCGGACTGTCGATGGACTACGAGGTCTTCCTGCTGTCACGCATCAAGGAGGAGTTCGACGAGACGCGGGACAACGACGAGGCCACGGTCAACGGACTGACCGCCACCGCGGGGACGATCACCAACGCCGCGCTGATCATGATCCTGGTGTTCGGGGCGTTCGCGTTCGCGAGGGTGATGGCCGTGCAGATGATCAGCTTCGGCCTGGCCGTTGCCGTGCTGCTCGACGCCACGCTGATCCGCGTCGCCATGGTGCCCGGGGTCATGCATCTGGCCGGGCGCCTGAACTGGTGGCCGGGCTATCGCGGCAATCGCGCCGCGGCGCGCCGCGGCAGCGGCGAGACGGCGCGGATCGCTAGCCCCGGCCCTTGACGTAGCGGTCGAGGAACTCCACCGCCCGACGCATGCTGTCGAGTTGGTCCTCGAGCTTCTGGAACCCGTGACCCTCGCCCGGATACACGATGAGGTCCACGACGCCGCGGCGCCGCCGCACTGCATCCGCGATCTGGCGGCTCTCGGCCAGCGGGACACGCGGGTCGTTGTCGCCCTGGAGGATCAGGAGCGGAGCGCGGATCGAGTCGGCCCGGAACAGGGGTGACCGCTCCCGCATCAGGGCTCCGTTGGCCGCCAGGGTCCCCATCTCCCGGGTGAGGTAGGGCAGCAGCAGCGGCTCGGTGGTCCGGGCCAGGGTCACGATCGAGCTGATGCCGTACAGGTCGACGCCGGCGGCCCAGCGGTCCGGGGTGAAGGCGAGCGCCGCCAGGGTCAGGTACCCCCCGTAGCTCCCGCCGAGGACCGCGATCTTGCCCCTCGCGACGTAGCCGGTGGACACGAGATAGTCCGCCGCCGCGACGACGTCCTTGAGGTCGCCGCCTCCCCAGTCCCCGTTGTTGAGATCCTCGAACGCCTTGCCGTAGCCCGTGGACCCGCGGACGTTCGGCCGGATCACCACGTACCCGTGGTTGGCGTAGTAGGCGACGTCGCGCGAGAACGCGTCGGTCCATTGCCCCGACGGCCCGCCGTGCACCATGACGATCGCGGGATTCGAGCCGTCCTTCTGCAGATTGAAGGGCACGGTCACCAGCGCGGAGATCTTCCGTCCGTCGAAGGTCGGGTAGTGCACCAGCGCGGCCGGCGGCAGGTTCGCGGGATCCACGCCGCCCACCAGCGCGAACGTCAGCTGCCAAGCGGTGTCCCGCGCGATGTCGTGCAGCCACAGGTCGTTCGGGCGCGTGCCGTCGGAGTACGAGAACAGCACCAGATTGCCGTTGTTGGAGAACTCCTCGAACGTCGTGGCTCCCTGCCGCGGTCCGATGCGCATCCGGTGCGAGCCGTTCGGGTGCACCAGATAGGTGGTGACGCGGCCATCGACGTTCTCGGAATAGGCGATGTTGCCACGCACCGACCACCCCGCGGCCTCGACCGGCCAGTCGCCCGTGTCGAGCCAGCGGAGCGAGTCGGTGGCCAGGGTGACGATCGCCAAGCGGGGAATCCCGTCGCGCGCGTCCGAGATCAGCAGGAGCTCGCGGTCGTCGGGAGAGAAGGCGACGGGCCGGTACGCCTTCGAACCGGCATGCGCCGTCAGGAGCCTGGTCTGCCCAGCGGAGACGTCGAGGAGCACGGCGTCAACGTTGGCGAAGTCGTTGGTCCTGACGAGCGCGAGGAAGCGGCTGTCGTGGGACCACACGCCGCCCATCGTGCTGACCGAGTCGGCCGCGACGCGACGCGCCCGGTCGGTGGCGAGGTCCCGAATCCAGAGGTCGAAATGGCCCGCCCGGCCCGAGTCGGACACGTAGGCGAGGAAGCGACGGTCGTCCGAGAACCCGACGATCTGCTGGCGGGCTCCGGGCGGCGCCGGGATCTCCGTCTGCTCGCCCCCGGCGGCCGGCACGGCGTAGAGACGGTATCGCTCGTTGCCGCCGGAGTCCTGCTCGAACGCCAGGCTGGCGCCGTCCTTCGCCCACGCCGCGCCGCTCACCGGCGTGTCGCCGAACGTCAGCTCCACCGGCCAGCCACCGGCCGCCGGGACCTTCCAGATCTGGGGGCGGCCGGTGACGTCGGACAGGAACGCCACCCAGCGACGACTGGGTGAAATGCCGATGGCCGTGTGCCGGAGGATGCGCGCGAACTGGCTCACCCCGTAGGGCGACGCGCCCGGCCGCACCGCGCTGGTCACCACGTCGTCGCCGGCCGCGCCACTGCGTGACCGGCCCGTGCAGCCCGCCACCACCGCACACGCCAACGCGAAGCTCACGAATCTCATCGGCTCACTCCCGAACGGTCCCGCCCGGCAAGGCCCCGGCGCTCGGCGAGGAGGCCGGGCGACGGGACGTTCAACGCGGAGGCAGGAGCTCTCCCCACAGGTCCCAGTGCCACGCCGCGACGCGGATCCCCGTCGCCGGATCACGCAGGGGCTTGTACTGGAGCCACCGCGCGTCGAGGCCCACGGCGTGTCCCCACGCGATCAGCCGCTCCCGGTCGCTGCTGACCAGGTGCGCCATGGGACGACCGTCCAGCGTGAAGCGGTGCAGCCAGAGGCCGCCGTCCAGGGCGTGGCGCAGGCCGTCACGGCGGCGGGGAAATTCCTGCCATGCCACCTCGTCGCCGGCCGCCGGCCCGGCCGTCGGCGGGCGGGCGGCGCTCGCCGCGGCGGTGCCGCCCTGCGGACGGCCGTGGATCCGGACCACGGGCGCTATTGTACCGCGGCCGCCCGGAGCGGGGCAAGAACTCAACTGGCCTTCGCATCCAGCCAGTTGTCGCCGACGCCGACGGTCGCCACCAGCGGGACCCGCAGCACCGTCGCCCGCTCCATGGATTCCCTGACGAGACCCGCGACGGTCTGGGCCTCGGCGTCCGGCGCCTCCACCAGCAGCTCGTCGTGCACCTGCAGCAGCAGGCGCGCGCGGTAGGCCGAGTGCAGCGCCGCGCTGACCCGGATCATCGCCACCTTGATGAGGTCCGCCGCCGATCCCTGCAGGGGCGAGTTGGTGGCGGTCCGCTCCCCGAAGGCTCGGATGTTGTAGTTCTTGTCGCGCAGCTCGGGGATGTACCGCCGCCGGCCAAAGATCGTCTCCACGTAACCGCGCGTGCGGGCCTCGGCGACGGTGCGATCCAGCCAGGCGCGCACGCCCGCGAACCGCGTGAAGTAGTCGTCGATGAACCGCCGTGCGTCGTCGTACCCGATGTTGAGCTGGCGGGCCAGGGCGTGGGGGCCCTGGCCGTAGATGGTGGCGAAGTTGATGGTCTTGGCGCGCGCCCTCATCTCCGGCGTGACGGCGTCCGGCGCCACGCCGAAGATCAGTGCCGCCGTTTGCCGGTGGATGTCGCCGCCCGCGACGAAGGCGTTCACGAAGGCAGGGTCCCCGGAGAGGTGGGCCAACAGTCGCAGCTCGATCTGCGAGTAGTCGGCCACGATGAACCGGTGGCCGGGCCGCGGGACGAAGCCGCGGCGGATGGCTTCGCCCCGGGGCGAGCGGACCGGAATGTTCTGCAGGTTGGGGTCGCTGGAGCTCAGCCGTCCCGTCGCGGCGCCGATCTGGTTGAACGAGGTGTGGATGCGTCCGGTGGCCGGGTTCACCTCGCTCGGCAGCACGTCCAGGTAAGTGGACAGGAGCTTGGAGATCTCCCGGTATTCCAGCAGCAGCCGGGGCACGACGTGGCCCTGCGCCGCGAGCTCCTCGAGCACCTCCGCGTCGGTCGACGCGCCCGTCTTCCCCTTCTTCAGCACCGGCAGCTGGAGCTTCTCGAACAGGACGTGCCGCAGCTGCGGCGTCGAGTTGATGTTGAACGTGACGCCGGCCTCGTCGCAGATGCGGCGCTCGATCGCCGCCAGCTCGCCCCGCATCTCGGTCGCGAGCCGCGCCAGGTGCTCGCCGTCGACGCCGATCCCTTCCCACTCCATGTCGGCCAGGACGCCGATCAGCGGCATCTCCACGTCGCGGAACAGCCGCTCGAGGCCGTGGTCGACGAGGGTCGGCGCGAACCGGTCGCGGAGCCGCAGGGCATAGTCGGCGCCCGTCCCGCACCAGTCCGCGGCGTCTCGCACCGGGACGTCGGCGAAGCTCCGCTCCTCGCGCCCCTTCCCCACCAGCTCCTCGAACGGACGCAGCCGCACGTTGAAGTGCTCCAGGGCCAGCGCGTCGAGACCGTGCGACCGACGGCCCGGATCGATCATGAAGCTGGCGATCATCGTGTCGAAGGAAGCGCCCCGCAACTCCACGCCCGCGCGGCGCAGCACCAGGCCGCCGACCTTGAGGTCGTGTCCGACCTTTCCCACCGCGGGATCGCCGAGCAGCGCGACCAGGCTCCGCAGGGCAGGGGAGGTCACGGGGGGGAGGTTCTTCACGTCGCCCTGGGCGAGAATGTCGGCCGGCGGGCGGTGGCCGAAGGGAAGGTAGGCGGCCGCGCCGGGAGCGACCGCGATGCTGAGGCCGGCCAGCTCGGCGCGCATCGGGTCGCGGGCGGTGCCCTCCACGCACAGGCCGAACGCCCCGGCGGACCGCGCGCGCTGCACGACGGCCTCGACCGCCTCGGCCGTGTCCGCGACGTCGTAGGCGCCGCCGGTCCCCGTCTCGCCCGCGCCGCCGCCGAGCGACCGCACCAGCGCGTGGAACTCGAGCTCCGACATCAGCGTGAGCAGCGCGGCGCGATCCGGGATCTGGGCGGCGAGCGACCGCAGCTCGAGGCGCATCGGCACGTCCCGGTGCAGCGTCACCAGCTCCCGGGACAGCCGCGCCCGGTCGGCGTCCTGAACGAGCGCCTCCCGGACACGCTTCGACTCGACCTCCGGCGCGTGGGCCAGGATCTCGTCCAGCGAGCCGTACCGCTCGAGCAGCTTCACCGCCGTCTTCTCGCCGACGCCGCGGATGCCGGGCACGTTGTCCGCGGAGTCCCCAACCAGGGACAGGAAGTCCACCGTCTGCTCCGGCGGGACACCGAGCCGCTCCGTCGCGTTCTCCGTGGTCACCCGCTGCTCCTCGACCGCGGCCGGACCTCCGCGGCCGGGGTTCAGGAGACCGACGTGCGGGCCGACCAGCTGGTAGAAGTCCTTGTCGCCCGACACGATCACCACGTCGAGGCCCGCCGCCACCCCGCGGTCGGCGAGGGTCGCGATGACGTCGTCGGCCTCGTAGCCGTCGACCGTCACCAGCGGGACCCGGAAGGCCTCGAGCAGCGCCACGACTCGCACGAGGGACCGGTCGAAGTCCTGCTGCAGCTCCGCGTCGAGCTTCTCACGCGTCGCCTTGTACTGCGGAAAGCGCACGTGGCGGAAGCTCGTGCCGGCGTCGTGCACCCAGGCGACGTATTCCGGGCGGTGCTGCTCGGCGAGGCGGAGCAGGAAGTTCGCGATCCCCCATGCGACCGAGGTGTTCTCGCCCCGACTGGTGGTGAGCGGCCGGGCGAGCATGGCGAAGAAGGCGCGGTAGATGAGCGCGTAGCCGTCGACCAGGAACAGGCGGGCGGGCTCGGTCATCGGATCCCCGACGGGTCGACGATCATCCCAGCCACCAGAGCACCGCGCCCACGCCCAGCGGGATGGCGACGTTGTCCGCGCCGTGCCACGGCGTCCGCTCGGTCACCGCCGCGACGGCGGCGGCCAGGGCCGCCGGCGCCGCCCCCTCGCCGGTGAGCAGCAGCACCAGCGCCGCCGTCACCGTGCACGCGATCGAGCCGATCCAGGACTTCCTGGTGCCTCCGCCGAACCGGGAGCCGACCGCCGCCGCCATCGGGTCCGCGAGCGCCGCCACCAGTATTGCACGCTCCGCGGCGGCAGCCGGGAACAGCCACCAAGCCAGGGCGAAGCCCACCGCGAGCAGCGTTGCGCCGGTCACGCCGCGGGATTCGCCGGGTCGGAGCGCTCCGCCCGCGAGCCGCTCGAGCCGCGCGCCGAACGCCGGCCAATGGAACCGTGCCAGCTCGGCGGCGCCGGCGACCGCGACCAGCGTGACGAAGGCGGGCGTCGCGATCCCGGGCCCGAGCGACGCCGCCAGAGGACCCAGGGCGCCCGCGGCGACGTGGAGGGTGCGCCGACGAGTCTCGTTGGGGGCGATTCCGGTGCCCGCTTCCCGCTCCGCCGCGCCGGAAGCCATCGCTCCCGGGAGCGGCGTCACCGGGCGCGACGCAGGCGGTTGACGACCCGGTCGAACTCCGAGCGCGACTCCGGGTCGAGCCGGAGCCGGCCGAAGCCGGCGTCGTCCACGAAGTAGAGGGCGAGGTTGTGCTGATCGTACGTCCACTCGATGATGCGGCCCCGTCCCCGATAGTCCGGGCGTGGATCGATGACCTGGTCCGGCGTGCCGAGCGTGATGTACACCTCGCCGCGATCGGTGAGCCAGCCGGGCGTCCCCTCGTCGCGGAACTGCTCGTTGGCGGCGAGCAGCCGGCCGAAGTAGCGATCGAGCGCCTCGTTCTCCGGCGTCGACGGGTCAGGATCCGTGTCGTGCAGGAACTTCCGCCACGCCGCGGCACGCTGCTCCGGGGGAGTCCGCGCCAGCGCCTTGAGCGTATCCGGCGTGGTGAAGTACCGGAGCAGCGACAGCATCTCGTCGAAGTTGGCGGCGATCCACTGGCCGGAGAACGCGACCAGGAACGTGGCCCTGGCGACGACGCCTCCGCCCGCGACGCCCACCTGCAGCTCGTGGCGCCCCAGGGCGAGGTGCGAGGGCGCCACGGCGAACACGAACGGCCGGAGCGTCGCGGTGCTGTCGATCCCCGTGGTGTCCGCCCACACCGGCTGCTCTGCACTGTCCAGCGCGGCGGCGACCAGCTGGCTGCCGGCCGGCAGCCCGTAGGTCTCGACGTAGAATCGCAGCGAGTCGGAGCCGTAATCCACGGTGCTGCGCGGATTGGTGACCATGTCGGGCGTCGCGGCGAGGTCGGTGCGCGGGGTGGCCCGGTAGACGGCGATGGGCGTGGCGATCGCCGGTGCCTCCAGCTGCGGGACGCTGAACGGTCCCTCGTACCGGCCCACGCCCGGGCCGTTCTGGTCGCGCACCACGATCGACAGGAGATACATGCCCGCCGGCACCGGGAAGAACCCCTGATAGATGATGCTCTCTTCCGCCCGCTGGGTCTCGGCGAAGGTCGCTACGACCACGCGCTCGTCGCGCACCACCTGTTGCACCATGAGCGTTCCCTGACGGAACGCCAGCTCGACCCGGTAGGTGGCCGCGAATCCGTCCGCGGCGCGCTGGAACGCCAGGTAACGGTTCTGCATCGACAGGCCGACCACGGCGAGCGCGGTGTCGGGGGTGCGACCTGCGAGCAGGCGCACGTTGCCGACGAAGCGGATCTGCCCCACGCCGGTGACGTACCCGAGCCTGCGGTACACGATGGACGGGTCGAACAGCGCGGCGACCTGCTCCGTCGCGGGCGCCCTGGGGGGCGGCGCTCCGACGCGCTGCCACGGCCCACACGCGGTCGCAGCCAGGAGCGCGGAGGCGAAGACGACGCGGCGGACGGCGCTGGACGTGGGTTCCTCGAAGCGACGGGGATTGACCTCTGCGGCCAAGCTACGGACGGCGGCCCGGCTCAGTCAAGGCGCCGTCGCGCCTTCACTTGCCGCGTCCGCGCGGACGACGTAACATTCGCGCGATCCCATGCAGTCCGAAGACCTGACCGGCACCGTCGTCGCAGGCTACCAGCTGCTCGAGCGAGTGGGTGAGGGAGGCACGGCGACGGTGTACCGTGCCCAGCACTCCACGCGCGGCGTGTGCGCGGTCAAGATCCTCCGCTCCAAGCTGCGCGCCGACCGCACGGCGGTTCAGCGCTTCCTCCGCGAAGCCGAGTACGGCGCCCGCGTGTCCCACCCGGCCGTCGTCCAGACCTACGAGTTCGGCGAGGCGCCCGGAGGCCTGCACTACCTCGCGCTCGAGTGGGCCGACGGCGAGCTCCTCGCCAAGTTCGTCCGGCGCTCCGGACCCGTGGCGCTTCCTCTCGCGGCCACGATCGTGCGCCACGTCGCCGACGGACTGGCCGCGGCCCACGCGGCCGGGATCATCCACCGCGACCTGAAGCCCGAGAACATCATCTACGACCCGCGGACGCAGCGCGCCCGACTGCTCGACTTCGGCATCGCGCGCGACGCGGACATGACGCCGGCCGAGCGGCTGACCCGGACCGGCTTCTTCGTGGGTACCCTGCAGTACGTGGCCCCCGAGGCCCTGTCGGGCGAGCTGGTGGGCGAGGCCGCCGACATCTACTCGCTCGCCACGATCACGTACTTCCTGCTGACCGCCCAGCTGCCCTACGTCGCCAAGTCGCCGCGTGAGCTCTTCCATCAGCTGCTGACGCAGCCGCCCATCCCGCTCGGACAGGCGCGCCGCGACCTGGTCTTTCCGCGTGCGGTCGAGGACGCCGTCATGAAGGGCCTCAGCCGCGAGCCCGCCAAGCGGCAGCCGACGGTCGGCGTCTTTGCCGACGAGTTCGCGGCCGCGGCCACCATGCCACTGGACGTGCCCCGCGCCGGACTGCTCGGCTCGATCAAGGGGCTGTTCGGGTCGCGCACCTGATCGCGTGACGGCGACCGGGCCGGACGCGCGGGCGCGCCTGCTGGCCCTGCTCAAGGCCCGCTCCGTCCTCCGTGGGGACTTCGTACTCGCTTCCGGACGCCGCTCTCCCTACTACATCGACTGCCGCCGGACGACGATGCACGCCGAGGGACTCGCGCTCGTGGGCGAGCTCGGCCTCGCCGCGATCCGGGCCGCGGGCTGGGACCCGCAGCTGGTCGGCGGGCTGACGCTCGGCGCCGACCCGGTGGCCTACGCCATCGCCCGCGCCACCGCGTTCACCGCGTCTCCCGTCCACGCCTTCACGGTGCGGAAGACGGTGAAGGACCACGGCGCCCGCAACCGCATCGAGGGATGCTTCGCGTCGGGTGCGAACGTCGTGATCGTCGAGGACGTCGTCACCTCCGGCTCCTCGGCCATCGAGGCGGCGACGGCGGTGCTCGAGGCCGGGGGAAGGGTGCGCGGCGTGCTCGCGGTGGTGGATCGCGAAGAGGGCGGCCGCGAGGCCGTCGAGCGCGCCGGCTACCCCGTGTTGGCCCTCTGCCGTCTGCGCGAGCTGCTCTCGGAAACGGACTGACCTCTCTCGGCGCCGCCCGGCGGCGCCGTGCCCCCCCCAGCGGGACCGGCGGCTCACGCCGGGCTTTGTCCGTGCTCCCCGGGCCGCGTTCCGAGAGGATGGAACGCGAGCAGCCGATCCCGGTACGGGGTGACGAGGCGTTCCCGGAAGCGAGTCAAGGCGATGTCGAACGGCAGGCGCCGCCGGAACTCGCCCGCCGTCAGGCCGAGCAGCGCCCGGAGGTGTCGCCCGAAGCTCTGCGGCGAGGAGTACTCGAGCCGGTTCGCGATGTCCGCAATCGAGAGGCCGCCGTTGCGAAACAGGTGCGCAGCGTGCAGCAGGCGCGCGTGCGCGAGGTAGGTCTTGGGCGACGGCAGGTCGGCCCGGTAGAACCGCGACATCAGCGAGCTCGGCACCACGCGCAGCGTCGCGGAGAGCCGCTTCACCGTCCTCAGCTCCGGCGCCCGCCGCACCACGACCTCGAAGAACAGGCGGCAGTCGGGCGGGACGCCGTCGAGGTCCCGGTCGACGGCCCCCATCACCCGCGCCGCCACCGGGGAACTGGGCTCGCGCAGCAGCTCGCGGAGCCGTCCCCAGCCGGCGGGCACCGACACGTCGACCACGTCCCGCACGCCGGAGGCCCCGAGGCCGAGCACGCGGTGCGGGGCCTCCAGGTCGGGCCGCGAGATGAGGGCCACGGTCGGCACGTGGGGGAACTCGCGCACGAACTGCGCGACCCGCGGAAAGGCCGCATCGTCGCAGCGGTGGACCGAGAGGAAGACCGCGTCCACTCTGCGCCGGCGGACCTGCCTGATGGCGTCGTCGAGCGAGTCGCCGTGGACCGCCACGTAGCAGTCCTGGCCGGCCGCCTCGACGCGCGGCCGCTCGTCGGGCAGGAGCACGGTGGCAACGGTTGCGGCGGCGGCCGGCATCGTCTTCCTCGGTCAGATGCGCGAGATACGCTACGCTCCACTGTCACCGCCTCGTCACCCAGATGCGCACACGTGCTTCGCGTTTGTCTCCCCTCGCGGCTGGCGGTATCTTGCGGTGCGGAGCGCAGCGGTCGCGGGCCCTCACGGGTCTGAGGAAAGTCCGAGCTCCACAGGGCAGGCTGCCAGGTAACACCTGGGCGCCGCGAGGCGACGGCAAGGGCCACAGAAAAGACACCGCCCCGCCCTCGGGCGAGGTAAGGGTGAAAAGGTGGGGTAAGAGCCCACCGCGCGTCTGGCAACAGGCGTGGCACGGCAACCTCCAGCCGGAGCAAGGCCAAATAGGCGGCGAGGTCCGGCCCGGACCGACAGCGCCGGCAACGGCGAGCCGCGGGTAGGCCGCGCGAGGTGGCGGGCGACCGCCATCCCAGAGAGATGACCGCTCGGCCATTCGGCCGAACAGAACTCGGCTTACGGCTCCGCCGGCGGCGCCGCGAGCGCCCTTCGGGGAGGCTTGCGGCGCCGTCGCACGTTCCCCTCCATCGCAGCCACCGGCGCGCCGGACGACGGGGCGCCCGAACCTCAAAGGAGAAGTGCATGAACCGCGTCCAGCTCCTGCTCATGGCCTCCGTGGTCGTCGCCGCCGGCTGCGCCCGCGGCGCCGCGCCGGCGCCCGCGCCGGCCCTCGCGTCCCCCGCCGCCGTGCGGGCGCCGACGCCGCTCCGCTACACGGCCGGCGCGGGACAGTACCGGTTCGAAGCCCAGACGCACGTCGAGCAGGAGATGATGGGTCAGACCAACGCGGCCGACGTCTCGGTCGCCGCGCGCTTCTCGACGGCGCTCGCGGACACCGCGGGCAACCTCGGCATCGCCGTCACCGTGGATTCCCTGTCGATCACGGCTTCGGCGGGACCCGGGCTGGACGCCTCGGCGCTCGCGGCGGCCCGCGGGAAGGTCGTGCGCCTCGTGTCCTCACCGGCGGGCCAGTCGATCGTGGCTCCCAAGCCGGACAGCGCGGGCGACGCGCTGCTCGCGGTCGCGCAGGTGCTGCGCGACTTCCTGCCGGCGCTGCCGCCCACCGCCCCGACCGACGGCATGACCTGGACCGACACCGTGACGACGGACCAGCCGAGCGGCGGGCTGTCGGTGAGCGTGCACGCCGTCCGGCAGCACCGCGTCGCCGGATGGGAAGACCACGCGGGCACCCGGGCCCTGCACATCGCCAGCACGTCGGCGTACACGGTCACCGGCTCCGGTGAGACCGGGGGCCAGACCATCCAGATCGCCGGCGGAGGCCAGCGGAGCGAGGACGCCTTCGTGTCGGCGCAGGGCGTCTACCTCGGCAGGACGGTGAGCGACAGCTCGCTCATGAACGCGACTCTCGTGAGCGCCGGCATGGTGCTGCCGATCCGCAGCAAGTCGCACAGCACGCTCACGCGGCTCCCGTGACCGCACGGCGTGCGCTGGCGGCCGTCGGCGTCGTCGCGGGTTGGGCGACGCTCGCCGCGCCACGGACGGCTGCGCAGATCATTCCGGCGCAACCCGCCCGCTACCTGCTGACGACGGAGGCCTCCGACGCGCGGGCCCTGTGGGTGAATCCGGCGGCGCTGGCCCGGCTCCCGGAAGCCAGCATCGGCGCCGACGTGACGGGCGATCGCTTCTTCCCAGGCGGGCCGCAGCTGAGCCAGTACAGCCTCTCGCTGGCGGGGCGCGGCGTGGCGGCGAGCTGGGTCCACGAGCGGTTTCCGTCGAACCAGTCGCTCAACGCCTACGCGGTCGGGGCCGGCCTCGGCGACGAGCGGTTCTCCGCCGGGGTGACACGCCGCTGGTACCGCGGGGTCGTAGACGCGGGATCCTGGGACGTCGCCGCCCGCGTGAGCACGTTGGACGGAACCCAGCTGTCACTCGTGACCAAGAACGTCGGATCACCTCGCCTGGGCGATTCCACGTACTGGGCCACGCTGGTGCCCGGTGCGCTCGTCTACCTGCTGCGCGGCGCCCTGCAGGTGGGCGGCGAATGGGAAGTGGCGCCGCACACCTGGCGCTCGATCGCGTATCGGGCGGGCGGCTCCGTCGCGCTGGGCAGCGGATTCGCGGTTTCCCTGCTCGCCGATCTCGGCCCCAGCTTCAAGCGCCGGGCGCTGGTGCTGGCGTTCAGCTTCGACGCCTCGCGCAGCCGGCTCGGCGCCTTCACCCAGGCCTCCGGTGGCGCGGACGAGGTCGACGCGGTCGGCGTTTCGGGGGCCCTCGTGACCCGCGCACCGACTCCGCGCCGCTGAGGCGATGGCGCGCACGCTCCGCCGCCTCGCCGCCACGGCCCTGGCGGGAGCGGGCATCGGCGTCTTCTGGCTCGGCTTCGTCTGGCCTCCGCCCTCGTGGTGGCGGACGCACTGGCCGGCGGAGACCGCGTTCATGGCGATGCGCAGCCGGCAGATGCGCGCCGCGGGTCGGGCGCCGCCCCGGCGCTACCTCCCCGTCCCCGCCTCGTCCATGACGGGCTGGCTGCCGCGGGCCGCGATGGCCGGCGAAGACGAGGCCTTCTACCTGCATCATGGCATCGACTACAGGGCGCTGCGCGAGGCGCTCGGGTACCGGCGCACCTCGTTCTCCTGGCACAGGAATGGAGATCGCGCCGAGCTGTGGCGCGTGCTCGGGCAGTCGTGGAGCCGCCGCGCCAAGCTGCGCGGCGCCAGCACCATCACGCAGCAGCTGGCCAAGAATCTCTACCTCTCGCCGTCCCGCAATCCGCTGCGCAAGCTGAAGGAGGCGGTGATCGCCTACCGGCTCGAGTGGGCCCTGGACAAGGACCGGATCCTGGCGTTGTACCTGAACGTGGCGGAGCTCGGTCCGAACGTGTGGGGCGTCGAGGCCGCCAGCCGGCGCTACTTCGACCGGGGGGCGGGACATCTCTCCATCGAGCAGGCCGCACTGCTGGTCGCGACTCTGCCGCACCCGCTCACGTCGAACCCGGCGTACCGGCCCGGCCGCACCGAGTCGCGGCAGCAGTTGATCCTGCTCAAGCTCGGTGGTGCCCCGGTCACGATCCCGCCGGAGGAGCAGGAGGACACGGTGCCGGTGCAGCTCACGCCGCCCGGGGGCGACACGGTTACCCGCCGCGACAGCGGTACCGGAGCGGGCGCGACCGCAAAGGACACGGCCGCCGTGCCACTCAAGTCGGACACGACGGCCGCCGATGCCAAGACCCCGGTGCCGGAGGGGTCGCCGCCCCGCTAGTCGATCAACCTCAGCGGCATCACCAGGCAGACATACGAGGCAGGGTCGTCCCACCCCACCGGCTCGGCCGTGGCGGCTCGCTCCGGAGCCTTGAGCGTGAAGCGCACCTCGTCGGTCGGCATGTACTTGAGCAGCTCCAGCAGGTACGCCGCGTTGAAGCCGATCTCCAGCGCGTCACCCTCGTAGGTGACCGCCATCTCGTCCTGCGCTTCCCCGAGGTCCGGCGTCTGCACGCTGAACTTCAGCGTTCCGCTGCCGAAGGCGAGGCGGATCCGGTGGGTCTGGTCGCTGGCCACGATGCTCATCCGCCGCAGGGCGGCCGCCATGGCGACCTTGTCCACCGTGGCGAACTTGTCGTTCTCCCGCGGAATCACCTGCTCGTAATTGGGATACGGGCCTTCGATCAGCCGGGTGAACACCTGGGTCCCCGCGCTGCGGAAGCCGAGGTGGTTCTCGCTCTTGCCGATCTCGACCTCGACGTCCTCGGCGAACAACCGGCGAATCTGCTCGAGCGCCTTCGGCGGCACGATGAGATCCGCCTGGGCGGCGGCCGCACCCGACAGCGGCACCTCCATGCGGGCCAGCCGGTGCCCGTTGGTCGCCACCATGCGCATCCGGTCCTTGCGCAGCTCCCACAGCACGCCGTTCAGGATCGGGCGGCTCTCCTCGGTCGAGACCGCGAACGCGACGTGCCCGATCAGCTTGTGGAGGTCCCTGGCCGGCGCCTTCCACGCTCCGTCGAAACGCACCGCCGGGAAGGAGGGGAACTCGTCGCGCGGCAGGCCCAGGAGACGGAACTTGCTCTTGCCGCACTCCAGTTGGGCACGCTGCTCGCCGGCGGAGGTCACGCGCACCGGCGAGCCGGGCAACTCGCGCGCGATCTCCGACAGCTTCTTCGCCGGCAGTGTCAACGCACCTTCCTCGTCCACGTCCGCCGGCACGGTCGTCGACACCGCGATGTCGAGGTCCGTGCCCGACAGACGAATGCCGTCCTTGCCGGCCTCGATCATGATGTTCGACAGGACCGGCAGCGTCGTCTTCGCCGGAATGCTCGAAACGACCGCCAGCAGTCCTTCCTGCAACTTCTCCCGCGTGATCGTGAACTTCATCCAATCCTCATTGGATGCGGGTCGGCAAGCCTACTATACCACTCAATAGATAAAAGACAGTAGTAACCGTAGAGCATGTGGAACTGTTGGCATCGGCGTCAGCACGTGCCGGCGCAACGAGTTGCCGTCACCTGGTCCCGACGCGAATGTGGGAACCGTCGGTGCCGGGACACAGACGCCCGTGGTCGTCCACAGCTACCAACACGTCTGGCACGCCGTCGTTCACTTACCCACGTCTAGACTGCGGACAACTCGGTGCGCGCTTGGGTCACCCGATCGCGGAAGCTGTGATCACGCGCGAGCTGTCGAGATACCTTGTCGAGACTGTGAATCACCGTCGAGTGATCACGGCCCCCGAATGCCTGCCCTATCTCCACCAATTGCATGCCGAGCAGGTCCCGGGCCAAGTACATGGCGACCTGCCGGGGGACCGTCAGGCGCTTGGTGCGGGCCTTGGAGCGCAGCCCTTCGGGCGTGACGCCCCAGCGGCGCGCCACGACCTCCTGCACGCGGTCGATCGTCGGTCCACCGCGGCGGCCCACGGGATCGGAGCCGGCGTCCTCCGCCGGCTTGATCTTGTCGGACAAGGCCTCGCGGGCGAGGTCGATCGTGATCTCCCGGTGCTTCAGGGAGGCGAACAGCAGCAGCTTGATGATGCAGCCCTCGAGCTCGCGCACCGAGCTCCGGACGTGCTCGGCGATGAACTGGAGAACGTCGTCCGGGATCGTGAGCTCGAGGTGGTCCTGCTCCGCCTTCTTGCGGAGGATCGCGGTCCGGTGCTCGAGGTCGGGCTGCCCGATGTCAGCGACCATGCCCCAGTCGAAGCGGGACACGAGACGCACCTCGAGCCCCGGCAACTCCTTCGGCGAGCGGTCGCTGGTGAGGACGATCTGCTTCCCGGCCTCGTACAGCGCGTTGAAGGTGTGGAAGAACTCCTCCTGGGTGGACTCCTTCCGCTCCAGGAAGTGCACGTCGTCGAGGAGGAGGAGATCCAGGTCGTTGCGGTAGCGGCGCCGGAACTCCGGCATCTTCTGGCCGTGGATGTGCTCGATGACCTCGTTGGTGAACTGCTCGCCGCTCATGTAGACGGCGCGGGTCTGCGGCGAGCGCTCCAGCACGGCGTGCGCGATGGCCTGCATGAGGTGCGTCTTCCCGAGCCCCGTGGCGCCGTAGATGAAAAGCGGGTTGTACGCTTTCCCGGGCGCTTCGGCCACCGCGTGCGCCGCCGCCGCGGCCAGCTCGTTCGACTTGCCGATCACGAAGGTGCCGAAGGTGTACCGCTCGTTGAGCGGCATCGACCACACGGGCGGCTTGGCGGCCGCCACCGCACCTGGCGCGGCGCCGGGGGTCGCGACGAAGAAATCCATCTGCGGTCGGCGCGTCCGCTCCTCCATCACCCGGAACGACATCTCCAGGCGCCGACCCACGACCTGGGTCGAGAGGTCGGACAGCAACGCGGCGTAGTTGGACTTGTTCCAGTCCGCGGCGAACTCGTCGGGCGCGGCGAGAACCAGTGTCGCGTTCTCGAGACCGATGGGCTCCACCGGCTCCAACCAGGATCGGATCGTGGGCTCCGGCAGGCGACCACGAGCCTGGTCGAGAAGGCGGGTCCAGGTTTCCTTTACCGAAAGCTCCATCAACGCAGGTCGGAGTTAAGCGGACGGTCTCAAAGGGCGAGCGAACCTACGACCGCCATGTGGAAAAGTCAACCTTGACCCATGCTGCCGCGCACGTGTACGTTTCGCGGCTTTCTGGAGGCTCGATCCGTGGGACCGACGTATCGTCCGCACAACCGCAAACGTCTGAACAAGCACGGCTTCCGGACCCGCATGAAGACCCGGTGGGGCCGCGCCGTTCTCTCGCGTCGCCGCAAGAAAGGGCGCAAGCGTCTCACTGTCCGGATACCGTCCAAGCATCGGGGCGGTTGACGGCCCAGCGGCTGCCGAGGTCGTACCGAATCGGGCGCGCGGCGGAGTTGCGCGCGCTGATGGGCGAGGGGAAGCGCCACCGAACGGATCATCTCGATCTGTTCATCCGGCCTTCCCCTCTCGCGTATTCACGCTTGGCGGTGATCGTGGCGCGATTCGGGCATACCGCACCCCAGCGCAACCGGCTTCGCCGGCGGCTGCGGGAGATCTGCCGCCGCGCGATCCTGCCGGTCCTGGCCCCCGCCGACGTGGCGGTGCGCGCACGGGCCGTGGCGTACGCGGCCACTTTCGACCGTTTACAGGCCGAGCTCGTAGGGACTCTGTGTCCATCCTCGCCCGCGCCGCCGTCCTGATGATCCGCGGCTACCAGGTGACGCTCTCGCCGCTCCTGCCGGCGGCGTGCCGTTACCAGCCCAGCTGCTCGGCGTACACCATCGAGGCCGTCGAGCGCTACGGCGTGCTGCGCGGCGCCTGGATGGGGGCCCGGCGCATCCTGCGCTGCCACCCGTTCGCGCGCGGCGGCTACGACCCGGTGCCCTGACCGATGGAACGTCGCCTCGTCGTCGCGATTCTCCTGATGATCGCCGTGGCGGTGATCCCGTCGCTGTTCCTGAAGCCGGCCCCGCGGCGTGTGGGCGCGGCCGGAGACACGACGCACGTGCCGGCCGCAGCACCGGAGTCGTCGCGCGCCGCCGTGGAGCCTCGAGCGGCCACGCATCGGCCTCCGGTCTCGGCGGCCGCAGCGGTCGCGCCGGAGACGGTGATTGTGAGCACGCCGGTGGCGCGGTACCGGCTGAGCAGCACGGGCGCCGCGCTCGTGGGCGCCGAGATGTCGGCCTACCGATCCTACGCCGGCCCGTCGCGCGGCCAGCCGGTGGAGCTGGTGGCCCCGGGCGACCGCATGCTCGGGCAGCGCCTGGTCGTGGGCCGGGACACCGTCGCGCTGGACAGCGTGCCGTACGCGCCACAGCGCTCGGCGGACGGTGCCACGTTCCGCGGGCGGGCGGGCCAGCTCGACGTGGCCGTGTCGGTGACGGCGCGCCAAGGGCAGGAGTATCTGCTGGACGTCACCGGCCAGGTGGACGGCCTGGGGGGTCAGGGAGCCCTGCTGCTGATCGGACTGGGTTCGGGGTTCGCGAACGTCGAGGCCGACAGCGTCAGCAACTACCGCAACTACGGCGTCGTCGGTCGGCGCACGGCGCCGGTGAGCCTGGCCTTCGGTAAGCTCAAGCCGGGAGAGACGGCCACGCTCGACGGGCCGTTCGACTGGGTGGCGGTCAAATCGAAGTACTTCATTGGCGCGCTGCTGTCGGCGGACAGCACCCAGCCCTCGTTCGGGGGTGCGGTCGCCATCGGAGGTCCGCGCGCCAGCCGCTACGCGGTCTCGGCCGAGGCGTCGGCGACGCTGCCGGTGGGCCCGGACGGGCGGTTCCGCTACACCGTGTACCTCGGCCCCCAGGAGTACCGCCAGCTGCGGCGGCTGGGCCGCGAGCTCGACAAGGCGTCGCCGTACGGCTGGATCTTCAAGCCGATCGTGATGCCGGTGTCGGTCTGGATCACCGAGCTGCTGCTGTGGTTGCACCAGCGGCTGTCGCTCGCCTACGGATGGGTGCTGATCCTGTTCGGGATCGCCATCCGGCTGGTGCTGTGGCCGTTGAACCAGAAAGCGATGATGAGCTCGGTCGCCATGCAGGCGGTGCAGCCGCTGCTCAAGGACATCCAGACCCGCTACAAGGACGATCCGCAGCGGCTCCAGCAGGAGATGATGAAGCTGTATCGGGAGCACAAAGTGAACCCGTTCGGCAGCTGCCTGCCGATGCTGATCCCGTTCCCGATCCTGCTGGCGCTGTTCTTCGTGTTTGCGAACACCATCGCGTTCCGCGGCGCCTCGTTCCTGTGGCTGCCCGATCTGTCGCTACGCGACCCGACCTACGTGATCCCGGTGGTGATGGGCGCGTCGATGTGGGCGCTGTCGAAGCTCGGCCAGATGGGGATGCCGCCCAATCCCCAGGCGAAGATGATGACGACCATCATGCCGATCATGATGACCGTGCTGTTCCTGAATTTCGCGTCGGGGCTGAATCTCTATTACGCGGTGTCGAACCTGGTGAGTCTGCCGCAGCAGTACCTCATCAACAAGGCGCGGGTCCGGGAGATGGCGCGCCGGAAGGCGTCGACCTAGCCGCGCTGCTCCAGCGCCTCGGTGGCGGCGCGCCACACCTCGTCGGCCAGCCACTCCAGCCGCTCCTCGGCGTACTCGAGATCTTGCTGGCTCATCGTCTTCACGTTGCGCGCCACGTAGCGCACGTGCTCGACGAGCTCGTCGAGGACCTCGCGCAGCTCGCGATTGACCCGCCGCTCGGCGCCCTTGAAGCTCACGCGCCGACCGCCCGGCCGGCGGACGCGCGGGCGCTGGCGGCCTCGAACTCGGGGGCCGGCGCGCGGACGGCCGCCGCGATGCCGCGCTCGGCCACCAGCGGCTCGGCCATCCGCGCGCCGAGGTAGTAGCCGCAGCGCTCCGGCAGCACCCGGCCCTGCACGAGACGCGCGGCCGGGCTCATCCCGCCGCTGAGATAGCGCAGCCGCAAGCCGAGGCCGGAGCGATCGAGGTCGGGCTCGGCCGCCCGGAACAGGAACGACTCCAGCTCGCGCATCCGCCGGTACTGCCGGCGCGTGAAGCCGTAGTACTCCTCCTCGGCGAAACCGGGCGCGGCGGCGCGTGCGGCATGCACGGCGACGCCCTCGTTGAGCAGCAGCTCGCGCAGCGAGGCGCGGCTCCCGGTCTCCCAGTAGTCGTAGGTGCCGCCCGCTTCGGCGACCAGCCGCTTCAGCTCGGAGGCGCTGGTGGGCGACGTGTAGCGCACGGCGTGGGCCAGCTCGTGCGCGATCCACAGCGGGATGAGCTGCGGGGAGAGGCCGAGCCCGTAGGTGTCCGCGTTGGGCTGTCCGGTGAAGTGCTCCAGGCACACGATCACGGCGCCGCGGCCACCGACCACCAGCTCGGCCGCGTTCGCCGCGCCGACGCCGACGGTCAGGTAGACGTCCACGTCCTGATCGAGGTCGAGCGCCGCCGAGGCGCGGTCGACGACGTCCGCGGCCATCCGCTCGAGGTCCACGGTCGCGATCAGGCGGCGCAGGTCGTCGCGGTCGGCGGCGAGGGCGCGCGCCACGACCTCGGCGGTGTGCGGCGAGTCGAGGTCGAGCACGTAGTTGTGCCAGTAGGCCTCGAGCACGGGCCGGTGGCGCTCGACGTAGGCCCGATAGGCGGACTCACGCCCGGACGATGCGTGGACGGCGAGGAACTCGGGAACCAGGTTGATGATCATCGCGGGCGCCGACCCAATTTGGAGCGTGGGAGCGCCGCGGACAAGAGCGCGTCAACGCAGGTCGAACTCGAGCATCGCGCTCGCAGCTTGCGTTCCGCGCACCGCGTCCCTCACGTGCAGCGTGAGCACGTAGTGGCCCGGCGGCAGACGCCCCGGATCGACGACGAGCGTCTCGATCTCGGGGTCGCCCGAAGGCAGGGACCGCCGGAACTCGACGCTGGTAACATGGTCCCGCGACAGGAAACGCAGCAGGCCGGTGCGCGCGCGCGCGAACCGGTACACGGCGTCGTAGCGCATGACCCCGGCGTCGTCGCCGAGCCCGTAGATCTCGGCGTACACCCTGGCCGCCTGCCCGCGCTCGAGGCGCAGCGTCGCGGGCGCGGCGGCTTCGAGCTGCGGACGGGAGGCCGGCGTGTCGCCGGGGGCCACGAGCAGACTGGAGACGGCGAGCGAGTCGCCGGCGAAGCGCGTCACCGGGATGCTGCCGCGGAACCGGCCCAGCGCGCCGTCGCGCTCCGCGTCGATCGCGAGCACGTACTGGCCCGGCGGCGCGGCGAGGTGCAGGGCGCGGCCGGTGGCCGAGTCGCGCGAAGTCTCCCGGCCATCTTGGTCGTAGAGCACGGCGGTGGCCGCGACACGGTCGGGGAACAGGACGACGTCGGTCAGTTGCCCGGATCCGCGCCGGAACTCCGCCGGCCAGAAGACGAAGCTGAGGGTGGACGGGAGGCCGGGGCGGTCGGTGCGCAGCAGATAGTCGGCCGCCGCCGCCTCGCCGGCGACGACGGGTGTCACGACCTGGTCGCCGCCACCGTCCGAGGTGCGCCGGACGAACGTCACCTGCAGCCCACCCTGCGGCAGCTCGTAGCGCCAGGTTTCCGCGTCGTTGCTCCAGACGTAGCGCCGGTCCGGATTCCCGTAGCGCACGAGGATGCGGCCGCGGTCGTCGAGCCCGTCCTCGAGGTTGACCGTCTCCTGGGTGCTGTCGTCGAGCCGCGCAGCGACGCCCGCGGCGACCGGCGCGTCGCCAACCCGCGGCATCCGGGTCGTCCCGATCGCGGCGCGCACGTCGCCGATCTCCGCCGAGTCGGAGAGCCCGACGCCGCCCTGCAGCGTGCGCCACAGCCGCGAGTGGTGCCACCGCGACATCGGGTGCAGCAGCGCGAACATCCGCCGAGCCTCGGCCAGGCGCCGGAAGTGCTCACCGATCCGCCGGTTCACCGAATCGCGGACGTCGGGGTTACGCAGGGTCCAGAACACGCGCAGGAACGCGGCGCGGCCTCCCGGCGTCACCGACTGGTAGGTCGTCCGCTCCACGGGCGACGCGATGCCGCGGACCTGGCGCCACAGCCACTGGCCCGTGTCGTCCGCCGCGCGATCGATGGCCGCGTCGTAGGCACGCTCCCCCTCGACATCGTGGCCCTGCTCGAATCGCGCCCGGGCGAGGAGGGCCCACGGCACCGGGTCGCGCGCCTGAAAGACGCACAGGGAGTCGAGGAGCGGCGCTGCCTCCGCGTAGCGCCGCAGCTCCACGAGCAGCTGAGCGCGCCACAGGTCCGCCGGGAACCTCCCGCCGTGTGCGGCCAGCGCCGTGACCATCGCCGCGCGCTCGTCGTCGCCGCGATACAGTGCGCTCCACTGCGCCCACGCGTCCCGGTAGTCCGGGGCGAGCGTCAAGACGTGCAACAGGGCGTCGCGCGCGATCGCCTCGCCGTCGTCGCCCGCCAGTCGCAGGCCCACCAGCGACAGGTAGTAGTACGGCTCGGGACTCTGCGGGGAGAGTGCGCCCGCCCGCGCCAGCAGCGATTCCGCGCGATAGCGGCCGAAGATCGGCCAGGCGAGCCAGATCCGGCCGAGCACCGTGAGCGTGGCGGGATCGTCGGGCCTGGCCCGCGCCAGTCCTTCGGCGAGGTCGCGCGCTTCCTGCAGGCGACCGGCCATGAGCAGCGATTCGGCACGAACCAGGGTTGACGGGCCCGGCGGCTGCTGCAACGCCAGGAGGGCGGCGGCTAGGGCGAGCGTGCGAGCACCTCTTCGATGACGGCGGCATCCTCCGCCGTGTAGCCATACAGCACGGCATCCACGCGCAGCCCCTCCCGCTCCGCCTGGCGCGCCGCCGCGACCATGATCTCCACCGCACGGCGGAACGGGAAGCCGCCCACGCCGGTGCCGAGGATCGGAAACGCGAGATCCGCGATGCCGTGGTCGCCGGCGAGCCGCAGGCTGGCGAACGTGGAACGGCGGATGCTGCGCTCGCTCACCGGCTCGTCGCCCATCGCGGCGGCGTGGATGACGTACCGGCACGGGAGGTCGCCCGCCCCGGTGAGCGCCGCTTCGCCGACGCGGATCGGGCCGTGACGGTCGCACTCGGCCTGGATGGCCGGTCCCCCTCGCCGCGCGATGGCGCCGGCGACGCCGGCGCCGAGACGGAGGTGGTTGTTCGCTGCGTTCACGATGGCGCAGCCGGCGTAGGTGGTGATGTCGCCCCGCGCCGCGCGGATCATCTCAGGGCTCTTGCTTGAACCGCTTGCTCATCTCGTCGAGGAACCGCCGCTCCTCGGGAGTGAGGCTGGAGAGGCCGCCTGCGGAGATCTTGTCGAGCACGCGGTCGACTTCCTTGAGGGCCTTCGGGTCCGCCCCGCGCCGGCGCAGGCCGAACGGCGCCGAGCGGCGTCCGAGGTGGGCCGCGGAAGGATGCACCAGCACCGCGGAGCCGGTCGCGACCGCCGTCCGGTGGCGCACGCCGCCGAACAGCCGGCCGCCGCGCAGGTACAGGAACGCCGCACCGAAGCCGCCAAGGTGAGCCAGGTGCGCGACGCCGTCGTGGACCTGCAGCGCGAGTGGCAGCACGTTCACCGCGGCGAAGAACAGAATCAGCCACTTCGCCTTGACGGGCACGGGGAGGGGAAAGACGAAGATCGGGGCGTTCGGCCACTCCAGCACGAACGCAAGCATGACCCCGAACACGGCCGCCGAGGCCCCGATGATCACGGCGTCGCCCGCCAGCGGGAGCAGCGCGAGGCTGAGGAGCGCCCCGCCGAGGGCCGACACGACGTACAGCCGCACGAACCGCCCGCCCTCGAGCCGGTCCTCCACCATCGGCCCGAACATGAACAGCGCCAGCATGTTGAAGAAGATGTGCAGGAAGTCGTGGTGCAGGAACGCGTAGCTGAGCACGCTCCACGGATGGCTCAGGACCGCGGACGGCCGGAACCCGAAGACCTCCACCAACCACGGGCTGGTGAACACCGTGAGCTGGAGAAGGTACACGATACCGTTGGCGACGAGGAGCCGTCGTACCCAACGGGTCACGAGAAACGGCGTGCCGTCGTAGCGCATGCGCTCCATCGGACAGGTATCCCGGGGGCTAGCGCTTTGTTCCGCGGCGCGCCAGGGCTTGCCGACAGACCGCTTCGGCGAAGGCGGGGAAGCCCATGCCCGCGGCGCGCGCCGCCTTCGGGATCAGGCTGTTGCCCGTCATGCCCGGCGCGGTGTTGGCTTCGAGGAAGAACAGGCCGCCGTCCTGGCCCACGCGGAAATCGATGCGGCTGTAGCCGGCCAGCTTCAGCGCCCGGTGGGCCCGTCGCGCCGCGTCCTGGGTTCCGGCCGCCAGGGCCGGATCGATGGGCGCGGGGCAGATCTCCTGGGCCATGCCAGGCTGGTACTTGCACTCGTAGTCGAACATCTCGTGCTGCGATCGGATCTCGATCACCGGCAGGGCCTCGTCTCCCAGGATGCCGACCGTCAGCTCGGTGCCGGCGAGGAACTGCTCGATCATCACCTCGTCATCGAAGCGTCCGGCCAGATCGACGGCGGCCGCGAGGTCCGCCTCCCGCTTGACCAGCGAGAGGCCGACCGACGAGCCCTGCTTGGACGGCTTCACCACGCATGGGAAGCCGACGGCCTTCCGCACCTCCGCCGCAGTCGCAGGCGCCATCACCCACGCGGGGACGGAGAGGCCACAGTCGCGCACCACCCGCTTGGCGAGATCCTTGTCCATGGCGAGCGCGCTGGCCAGGTGCCCGCTGCCGGTATACGGCACGCCGACCACGTCCAGCACGGCTTGAACGGTCCCGTCCTCGCCCTGGCCCCCGTGGAGGGCGATGAACACGACCTCCGCCTCGCGGATGGCCGGCAGCTCGCCGAGGCCCGCCGACAGCATCCCGCGCTCGAGCGCCTTCAGACGCTCCATGGCGGGCGGCTCGCGGCCGACCCCGGCCGGAAGGAGCGCGGCCTCGTGGTCCGCGGGCACGTAGCCCGTCGCGAGATCGACGACGTGGACGGAGTGGCCGAGGGAGCGCAGGGCCGCCGTGATCTGCAGCCCGGAGGCGAGCGCGACGTCGCGCTCGGCGGAGGTCCCGCCGGTGAGCACCGCGACCTTCATTGGATGCCTGCCACCTGGCGCAGCACGTCGTAGCGGGTCACGAGGCCCACCAATCTGCCGTCCTTCCGGACCAGCGCCGCCTGTGTCTCGTGCGAGAGCAGGGTGCTGAGGTGCTCGAACGGGAGGCCGGCGTCCACTACCGGAAACGGGGGCTGCATGACGTCGCCCACCGAACGCTCGAGGAGCTGTGCGTCACCGAGCGCACGCGCGATCACCGGGCCCTCCGTGACCGAGCCGACGCAGTCGTCGCCGGCGATCACCGGTACCTGAGAGATGCCGTAGGTGCTCATCAGGTTCAGCGCCTGCCGCACGCTGGCCGACGGGCCGACCGAGACGAGCGGCGGGATCCTGGCGGGTCGCTCGCTCATCAGCCGCTCCACCGTCACCGGCTCGCTGTCGAGCATCTGATTCTCGCGCATCCACGCGTCGTCGTAGAGCTTCGACAGGTAGCGCTCGCCGGTGTCGGCCAGGATCGTGACCACCAGTGCGGCCGGGTCATCGAGCCGGCGCGCCAGGTCGAGGGCCACGTGCGCGTTGAGGCCGCTCGAGCCGCCGACGAACAGCCCCTCCTCGCGGGTGAGACGGCGCGCCATCCGGAACGCGTCGCGGTCGGTGACCGGGACGAACTCGTCCACCACGTCGAAGTGGAGCGAGGTCGGGATCTTGTCGCCTCCCACGCCCTCGATCTTGTACGGGAAGCCGTCGCCCTTCGTGTGGGTCGCCGCGTACTCGCCGTAGATGGAGCCGACCGGATCGGGCGCGACGACCCGAACGGCGGGATTGCGCTCCTTGAGGTAGCGTCCGGCGCCGGACACCGTGCCGCCGGTGCCCGGGGAACAGACGAAGTGCGTGACCTTGCCGGCCGTCTGCTCCCAGATCTCCGGGCCCGTGGTCCGATAGTGCGCTTCGGGGTTCACGGGGTTGAAGTGCTGGTCGGCGAGCACGGCGCCCGGCGTCGCGGCCACGATCGCCTTGGCCTTCTGGATGTAGTACTCCGGGTGATCCGGCGGCACCGCCGTCGGCACCACCACCACCTCGGCTCCGAAGGCGCGCAGCAGCCGGATCTTCTCCGTGGACATCTTGTCCGGGATGGTGAAGATGCAGCGGTAGCCCTTGATGGCGGCCGCGATGGCGAGGCCGACGCCGGTGTTGCCGCTGGTGCCTTCGACGATGACACCGCCGGGCTTCAGGGCGCCGCTCCGCTCGGCGGCCTCGATGATCGCCAGGCCGATGCGGTCCTTCACCGAGCCGCCGGGATTGAATTGCTCCGCCTTGGCGAACACCGGCGTCCGCAGGCCGCGACCGACGCGGCCGAGCCGGATCATCGGCGTGCGTCCGATCGCCTCGAGGACGCTGTCGATGGGAGGCTGCGCCGGCATCACTCGGGCGGGCCCGCCGGCTCGGAGCCGTGACGGAAGATGACGGGCTGATAGAAGGCCATCGCCACGGGCCGGCCGTTCCGGTGCGCGGGAGCGAACTGCAGCAGCGCGGCGCCGTGCACGGCGGCGGAATCGAGGCCGGGCGTTCCCGACGAGGCGGCGACGCGGGTGGACTCGGGCCGGACCCTGCCGGCGGAGTCCACGTACAGCCGCAGCCGCACGTCGCCGTCCACGCCGTCGTCCCAGAGCCCGGCCGGATACTGGAACGGCGAGTCGCTGTTGACCGCCACCGGTACGTCGTTCTCGGCCGTGGCGGCGGCCTGCACCGGCTCGCGGGCGCGACACGCCGCCGCGGCCAGCAGCCAGGCGCCGGCGAGAATGCTCCACCGCGCCGGTGCGGAAGTCCGGCTCATTGCGTCTCCTTGCCAGGCCCGCGGGACGTGCCTCCCCGCGCCCGACGCTGCAGATCCGCCAGCCGCGCGAGTGCCTCGCGCGGCGTGAGGCCGTCGAGATCCAGCGCCCGGAGCTCCGCCAGCACGGGGCTCTCGGGCGGCGCGAACAACGCGAGCTGGTCCGCGGGCGACGGCGCGGCGGCGACGCGGTGTCCCGCCTCGAGCGACCGGAGCACGGCGCGCGCGCGGTCCAGCACTTCCGCCGGCAGCCCGGCCAGCCGCCCCACGTGGATCCCGTAGGAGCGATCCGCCCCGCCGGGACGCAGCCGGTGCAGGAAGATCACGTCGTCGCCCGACTCGTGCACGGCCACGTTGAAGTTCACGATCCGCGCGTAGCGCTCCGCGAGCTGGGTGAGCTCGTGATAGTGCGTCGCGAACACGGCCTTGCAGCCGACCCGCTCGTGCAGGTGCTCGGCCACGGCCCACGCGATCGCCACACCGTCGTAGGTGGAAGTGCCGCGACCGATCTCGTCGAGCAGCACGAGGCTGCGGCGGGTCGCGTTGTGGAGGATGGACGCGGTCTCGCTCATCTCGACGAGGAACGTGCTCTGGCCCCGGGCCAGGTCGTCGCTCGCCCCCACCCGGGTGAACAGACGGTCCACGACGCCGATGCGCGCGGCGCGGGCCGGCACGAACGAACCCGCCTGCGCCAGGATCACCAGCAGGGCGGCCTGCCGCAGCACGGTGCTCTTGCCCGCCATGTTGGGGCCGGTGACGATCATGATCTGGCGCTCGGCGTCGAGGCGCAGGTCGTTGGGGATGAACGCCTCGCGGGGCATCATGCGCTCGACCACCGGGTGCCGGCCCGCCTCGATCTCGAGCGCGAACCCGTCCACGACCTCGGGCCTGGTATACCCGTTGCGCGCCGCCACCTCGGCCAGCGACGCCAGCACGTCCGCCGCGGCCACCCGCGCCGCCGTGTCCTGGATCCTGCGGATCGCCCGGCCGGCCTCCTCGCGCAGCCCGACGAACACCCGTTCCTCGAGCGACGCGATCTCCTCCTCCGCGCCGAGGACCTTCGCCTCGTAGGCCTTCAACTCCGGCGTGACGTACCGCTCCGCGCCGGTCAGCGTCTGGCGTCGCTCGTAGTCGGCGGGTACCGCATCCTTGTTCGCCCGGGTGACCTCGATGTAGTAGCCGAACACCTTGTTGTAGCCGACCTTCAGCGACCCGATCCCGGTGCGCGCCCGCTCCCTGGCCTGGAGGGAGGCGATGTACGCCCGCCCCCCGTCCCGCAGCGCGCGCAGCTCGTCCAGCGCCGGGGTGTGCCCGGGACGAATCACGTCGCCGTCGCCGAGCGCCGCGGGGGGGCGATCCACCAGCGCCGAGGACAGAGCGGCCGCGAGGTCCTCCAGCAGGTCGAAACCCGTCGCGAGGCCGTAGAGGTCGCCGATCACCGCGGCGAGCGGCGGGAGGCGCTCCAGCGAGGTCCGCAGCGCCCCGAGGTCGCGCGGCGTGGCGCGTCGCGCCGCCGCCTTGGCGCCCAGCCGCTCGACGTCGCGGACGCCGTCCAGCGCCTCGCGCATCGCCGCACGTCGCGGCTCGTCGGCGAGCAGGGCAGCGACGGCGTCGAGCCGCCGCGCGATGGCCGCCGGGTCCGTCAGGGGAGCGAGGAGCCACGCGCGCAGCAGCCGCGCCCCCATCGGCGTCATGGTGCGATCCACCACGGCGAGGAGCGTGGCGTCGTCGGCCCCCGGCCGCAGCGGTTCGACCAGCTCCAGGTTGCGGCGCGTCATGGCGTCGACGTGGAGCTGTCCCTCGGCGCGGCGAGCCGTCGGGCGGCGCAGCTGCGGCAGGCCGCCCGGCTGGAGCTCGGTGAGGTAGCGGAGCAGGGCGCCCGCCGCGCCCACGGCGAGCGCGTCCGCAGGGCCGAGGCCCAGGCCGTCCAGCGACGCCAGCTCGAAGCGGCGGGCGAGATCCTCGCTGGCGAGGGCCGGGTCGAACTCCCACGGCTCGCGCCGGGTGACCAGCACGCCCTGCGGCGCGAGCGCCGCGCCGCCCTCCGGGACGATCACTTCCGACGGGTTGTACCGCTGCAGCGAGGCCTCGAGCGCCGCGGCCGGTCCGCTCTCGAGCACGAACTCGCCGGTCGACAGATCGGCCGCGGCGAGCCCGGTGCGGTCGGCATCACTGGCGAGGGCGACCAGGAACGTGTTGCGCCGCTCCTCGAGCAGGTCGTCGGCCATCACCGCGCCCGGCGTGACGACCTCGATCACCTCGCGGCGCACGATGCCCTTGGCCAGCTTGGGATCTTCGACCTGCTCGCAGATGGCCACCCGGAAGCCGCGCTCGACGAGGCGCTTGATGTACGCGGATGCAGCCTTCACCGGCACGCCAGCCAGCGGCGTCTCTGCCGCGCCGCCGTTGTTGCGGGACGTCAGCGTGAGGCCGAGGGTGCGGGCACCCACCTCGGCGTCGTCCTCGAACATCTCGTAGAAGTCACCCATCCGGAACAGGAGAATGGCGTCGCGGTGCCGCGCCTTGATCTCGCGGTACTGCTGCATCAGCGGCGTCGAGACGTCGATGCCGGGCAGCGTCACGAAGCCGGGATGACGAAGGGGTGTCCGCCGACCGAGCGCCGGAGCCGGGTGGCGGCGGCAGACGCCTCGGCCTCGGTGGCGAAGGGACCGACGCGGACCCGGAGCAGTCCGTCGGAGCCCTTCACGACGTGCCCGGGCTGTCCCGCCTTGGTCAGCCGGTCCAGCAGGGTCTGCGCGGTGCGGCTCGACTTCGTCGCGGTCACCTGGACGTCGAACCGCGCGACGGGCCTGGCCGTCGATGTGGAATCCGGTCGGGCCGCGGCGCGAGCGGTGTCGGGAGGGGCGCCGCGCCCCCCGGGCGGGCTGCTCGTATCCGCGCGTGGCGTCGTGGCGATGGCCGCGCAACGACCCCGGTAGAAGGCAACCTGATTGAGGAACTCCACGTCGCCCGGGGATTCGGCGCGCGCGGAGTCGAGCAGCGCGCACGCGGTCGCGGGATCGCCGACCTCGAACGCCGCCCGTCCGCCCCACAACGCGGCGCGGGCGCGCAGCGCGCTGGTGGGATAGTCGCTGCGCAGCCGCCCGGCCAGCTGCAGCGCGGCCGCGCTGTTGCCGGCGGCCTGCGCCAGTTGCGCCAGCTGGAGCAGGGCCTGGTCCGCCCAGGGCGACGTGGAGTACTCGATGGCCACGCGCCTGAGGTCGCGCTCGGCGCTGTCGCCGGACAGCGCGAGGCGCCCGCGCCAGTACAGCGCCTCCACGTACGCCGGCTCCCCGGGCCGCGCCTTCGCGATCTCGGCGTCGACGATCCGTCGCGCGGAGTCCCCGCGCCCCTCCGCGGCCAGCTGGACGGCGGTCCGGAGCGCGGGATTGTCCTGCGCTCGCGAAGACCGCGCGGACGCCGCGACGGCGCACAGCACCGTGAGCGACGCCCTGACGACGGTGCGGGCTCCCGCTCCATGGCGCGACCGTGGCCCACCGCTCATGCCGCGACCCCCACCCCGACGCCCAGCGACAGCACTACTTCGGCGACGACGCCTTCCTCGTCCGAGACCGTCGTGCTCTTGAGCCGCGTGTCGGCCCTGAGCAACGCCGCCAACCCGTCGTCCAGCTCCCGGCCGGACCAGCGGGGCGCATCGCGAACCCAGCCCGACGCCTCGTCGCTCCAGTTCCTCAGCCCGAACGGCCTGGAGGCCTGGATGGCCCGGAACACCCGGTCCCTGGCAGCGGCGCCGGAGTCTCCTGCGTCGAGGTGCGATCGGGCGAGCGCGAGGCCGACGAACGCCGTGGCGAGCGCCGACACCAGCCGGACTCCCGAGATACCCGGGCTCGCCAGGAGCCGCGGCACCATGGACGCCGCGTCGGGAAGGCGCCGGCCCGTCACGGCGTCGACGAAGTCGCCGACGGTTTCGCCGTGACGCACACCGACCAGGGCGGTGACGTCGGCGACGGTCACCGGGCGGCCCTGCACCGCTCCCGCCAGCTTCGCCACCTCGGCCGCGAGCTGCGCGAGCTCGTCGCCGACCGCCTCCTGGAGGTGACGCGCCGCGTCGTCCTCGATCGCGATGCCGCCCTGTTTCGCATGATGGTGAATCCACTTGAGCACGCGCGCCGGCTCCAGCAGCTCGAACTCCACGGCGCCGCCGGCGCGCTCGAGGCCCGGGTCCGGCTTCGTGCCCGCCGATTGCACCAGCACGAGCACCGTCTCGGGCAGCGGGCGCCCCACGTACGTGGTGACGGCGGACCGCAGGGACTGCTGCCTCGTCCGCTTCTGCTGCAGGCACTCGACCTCGCTCAGCACCACGCACCGCCGGGCCGCGAGCATCGGCGGGGTCTCGACCAGGGACCGGAACTGGTCCGCGCTCAGCTCCGGGGCGCGCCGACGATCCAGGTTGAACTCGCGCGTCGGCGCTTCGACGGCGAGCTCCGTGACGCGGCGCACGGCCTCGTCCTTGAGCAGCTCTTCATCGCCGTAGAAGTAGTAGACAGGCTGGACCTCGCCCTTGGCGAGGGAGCGCTGCAACGCATCGAACGACCGGCCCGGCATCGGGCGCAACTTAGCCCGAAACGGAACCCTGCAACAGGCTGGCGGGGGCTACGGCCCGCCCCACACGGCGGGCACGTCGAACCGCACGCGGTCCTGGCCCGACGCGGGTGGAGCTGGCTCGATGACGAGGATGGAATTCAGCGGGTGGAAGGTCTCGATCCGGAGCCGGGGAAGGGCCGTCGGCAGGTCCGGAACGGCGGCGGCGTTGGCGACCGAGGGCGGAACGGCCACCCACCCGGGCGAGGAGGACGCCCACTCGGCGGCCGCGCCGCGATGGGCGGCGCGCGTCTCCAGCCAGTCCCACCCGATGAAGCCCGCCGTGGCCACGATCAGGAGCGTGCCGACCGCGCCCGACCAGCGGATGACGCCCGGTATGCGCACCGCGAGCTCGTCTCGCAGCCGTCGCCGCAGGGCGGGACCAAAGCCGCGCGAGACGCTCACGGCCGGGAGCTCGCGCAGCATGTTGACGCCGGCGCGCAGTGCCAGGTCGAACCGCCGGCACGCGGCGCACAGCGCCAGATGCACGTCGGCCTCCGCCTTGCTGGGAGGCGTCAGCAGGCCGTCAGCGTACTCGGAGTATTTCTCTCGGAACTCGCAACAGTTCATGCGGGTCCAGGCAAGGACCCGTGTCTTACCGCCCAGGGCGCCGCCTGTTCCGCGGCGCCCCCGGACCGGTCAATCGAGGTGGGGCTGGATGATGGCGGCGAAGTTGTTGCGGGCCCTGTTCAGCCGGCTCTTCACCGTGCCAAGATTGCAGCCCGTGATCTCGGCGATCTCTTCGTAGGTTTTCCCCTCCAGCTCGCGCAGGACGAACACCACGCGGTGGTGCTCGGGGAGCTGGGACACCGACTGCTCCACCAGCTCGCGCAGGTGGCGCTTGCGGAACAGGTCATCCGGCCGCGAGCTGGAGTCCTCGAACTGCAGCGGGCGGTGGTCGGCCTCCCAGTGGCGCTTGATGGTCTGGAACAGCACCAGCGGGTTCCGGCTGCGATTCCGGAGCTCGTTCTTCGCGAGGTTGGACGCGATCGTGTACGCCCACGTCGAGAACTTCTTCGTCTGGTCGAAGCGGTGAAGATGGCGGTAGATCCGGATGAACACTTCCTGAACCAGGTCCTCCGCGCGCTCCCGGTCGCCGACCGTGCGATAGACGAAATTCAGCAGCCGCACCTGGTACCGGGATACCAGCTCGTCGAAGGCGCGGTCGTTGCCTTCGAGGAACGCCTGAACCACCTGGCCATCGTCGAGGGCCGCAAACGGGGCGCCCAGGGTCTGATGGGGACCGTGCAGTCCGTCCTTCATCGCCAGGGTCATGTGTCACCCGCTTCCAAATGGGGAGTCTCTTACTCCCTACGAGCAGGAAGCGTACCCGCTGACCCTGCCCAGGTGGCATGGAGCCCAACGCGTTGCCGGGGAAAAGCTTGTGCTCGGCGGAGCGTCGGCGGAGGTGATCCCTAGGCGCCTCCGCCTGTCCTCTGCAGGCTACAATCGGAGATGGAAACCTGCGAAAAAGAGAACAGCCACCGCCGTCTTGGCGTCCACCAGCTCGCCGTCCCGGATCATAGCGAGAGCCTGGCTGGTGGGGACGGTCTTGAGCTCGAGGAACTCGTCGGGCTCGGGTCTTTGGTCCTCGGGCTTTACGACGAGGTCGAAGGCGGCGAACAGGTGGATCCGCTCGTCGGTGAACCCGGGCGTGGTGTAGATCGTGGTGAGCCGCTGCCACCGCGCGGCGGTCGCCCCGGCCTCCTCGAGCAGCTCGCGGCGCGCGCAGGTCTCCGGCGATTCACCGGACTCCAGCCGTCCGGCGGGGATTTCCCAGATGGGTCCGCCGGCGGCGTAGCGGTATTGCCGGATCAGCAGCAGCTGTGGATCGTCGCCCGCGGAGAGCACCGGGATCACCGCGGCGGCGCCCGGATGGCGGATCATCTCCAGCTCTCCGCTCTCACCGTTCGGGTAGCGCACCGTGTCGACGTCGAGGTTCACGACCCGGCCGGAGTAAATCCGCCGCGTCGCGGTCCGGTCCTTCGCCCCGCTCACTTGTTCCGACCCCACATGTCGCGCTCCACGATCGGGCCCTCGTGCAGGGCCGCGAGCCCCGACTGGATCTGGCTCTTGTCTCCCACGACGACGATCGCGACGTGGTCCCGCAGCGGCAGGCAGGTCGCCATCGCCCGGGGCCACCGGGCCGTGTGAACGCGCATGGTCATGCTTACCTCGTCGAGTGACGAACGATGGATCCGGTCGCGCGACGCTCCGGCTAGAGCTCGAACGACTCGCCGAGCCGCGGAATGTCCACCTGCGCGACACGGAGGTCGCGCAGCAGTCCGGCCATCGCCTGGAGCTGTTCCGTCTCGCCGTGCACCGTGAAGGCCCGCTTGGGCGTCTCGCCGAGGCCTACGACCCACTGCCGGAGTTCGTTTCGGTCGGCGTGGCCCGAGTACCCGCCGATGGTCGCGACCTCGCAGCGGCGCGGCACCATCTCGCCGTAGATCCGCACCTCGGTCGCCCCCGCCTGGAGCCGCGCGCCGAGCGTGTAGCTCGCCTGGAACCCGACGATGAGCACCAGGTTGCGGTGGTCGCCGATGCCGTTGCGCAGGTGGTGCAGGATGCGGCCCGACTCCGCCATGCCCGAGGCCGCGATGATGATCGCCGGTCCGCGAATGCCGTTCAGGGCCTTGGACTCCTCGACCGATCGCACGTACTTCACCAGCGGGAACCGGAACAGGTCGTCGGTCTCGCGCACCAGGCGCTCGGAGGGGTCGAAAGCCTCCGGGTGCAGGCGGAACACGTCGGTCGCGTTCACCGCCAGCGGCGAGTCCACGTAGATCGGGACCTTGGGGATGGCGTTGTCACGCGCCAGGCTGTGCAGCTCGTAAATCAACTCCTGCGCCCGCTCGATCGCGAAGGCCGGGATGAAGATCTTGCCGCCCCGCGCGGCCACCTTGTTGACGTAGTCCGCGAGCATCCCCTGCGCTTCCATCACCGACTCGTGGACCTTGTTCGCATAGGTGCTCTCGACGATCAGCACGTCCGCCAGCCCCCGGGGCGGGTTCGGATCGCGGATGATCGGCAGTCCCCAGCGGCCGATGTCGCCGGAGAAGACGAACCTCCGCTTGGCACCGGCGGCGTCGATGTCCAGCACGACCGACGCGGAGCCGAGCATGTGGCCCGCGTCGAAGTAGGTCAGGCGAATCCCGGGCGCGATGTCGAGCGGTTTCTCGTACGGCAGGCTCACCATGTGGTCGACGACCCGGGTCGCGTCCTGGGCCGTGTACAGCGGCTCGGCGAGGTGGTTGCCGCCGCGCCGGCTCAGGAACTCGAAGTCCTTCTCCTGGATGAATCCGGAGTCCGGCAGCATCACGCTGGCGAGGTCGCGCGTGGCGGAGGCGCAGTAGATCGGCCCCGTGTACCCCAGCTTGACGAGGAGCGGGAGGCGGCCGGTGTGGTCGATGTGGGCGTGGCTCACGACCACGAGGTCGATGTCGCCCACCGCGAGCGGGAAGGTCTCGTTCTTCTTCCGGGCCTCCTCGCGGCGACCCTGGAACATCCCGCAGTCCAGCAGGACGCGCTTGGGTCCGATCTCCAGCAGATGCATGGACCCGGTGACTTCGCCGGCGGCGCCCCAGCATGTCAGTCGCATCATCCCTCCCGCTGGAAGACGGCGAGCAGTCGGCGCGGTCCGAGCGCCACCAGCTCGACCAGGGTCCAGCCGCCGCGGCGGCGCTCGTTCAGCTCGTCGGTGAGACTCTCCTCGTCGGCGAGGCTCCGGCCCGAGAGCCGGATGATGGCGGTCTGGTATTCGGTCATGGTCACCGCGTCCCGAACAGGCGGTCGCCCGCATCGCCGAGGCCGGGCAGGATGTAGCCATGCGCGTCGAGCTGCCGGTCGAGCGCAGCGGCGTACACGGGCACGTCGGGGTGGAGATCAAGCATCTTCTGCACGCCCTCGGGCGCCGCCACGATGCACAGCAGCCGGATCGAGCGGGCGCCGGCCTTCTTGAGCGTGGTGCATGCGGCCGCCGCCGAGCCGCCGGTGGCGAGCATGGGGTCGAGGACGAAGAAGTCCCGCTGCTCCTGGGCGCTGGGCACCTTGAAGTAGTAGTCCACCGGCTCGAGCGTCTCGTGGTCCCGGTACATGCCGATGTGCCCCACCCGGGCGGCGGGCACCAGGCGGAGGATCCCGTCCACCATCCCCAGGCCGGCGCGCAGCACCGGCACCAGCGCGAGTTTCTTGCCGGCCACCTTCTCGCCGGTCATGTGCTCGAGCGGCGTGTCGAGCTCCACGGGCTCGGTCGGCAGGTCCTTGGTGACCTCGTAGAACATCAACATCGCGATCTCGCTCACCAGGTCACGAAAATCCCTGACCGGGGTCCGCTTGTCGCGGAGGACGTGGAGCTTGTGGCGGATCAGGGGATGGTCGGGAATCGCGAGGTTGGGGAAGGAGGGCATGCACTAAACTGTGCATCGGCCGCCGATTCGGGAAGTCGGCGGGCGGTGCAACTCTGCAGGTGGCCCGCTATCTTTGTTGCGCCCGGCCAGGTAGCTCAGTTGGTAGAGCAGCGGACTGAAAATCCGCGTGTCGGCAGTTCAATTCTGCCCCTGGCCACTTCCGACGCGGGACGCCAACTCCAGTTGCCGTCCCGCTTCACGTTCCCGGGCCCGGTGCCGCGCCCGTCAGGGGTCCTCCCCCAGCGCGGCGTAGTAGCCCGCCACGCGATCGCGGGCCCCTTTCCGCGTGTACACGTCCGGCCGCCGCGACTCGATCACCCCGGCGATCACCGCCGCGACCTCCTCGGCGCTCTGCGAGTCGGGGAGCTGCCGCGAGTCGGGACCGCCGTGCAGCGCGTTCAGGCCGAAGTCCGTCCGCACCACCGGCGGCGACACCAGGGAAAACTGGATGCCGGGGTGCGTCTGCTGCACTTCGGCCCGGAAGGTGGCCGTCAGGGCGTTGAGGAAGTGCTTGGCGCCGCAGTAGGCCGAGCGGATGACCGCGAAGGGAATCCGCCCGAGCATCGAGGAGACGTTGATCACGTGCCCGGTGCCGCGCGCCTTGAAGTGGGGCAGCACCTCCTGCATCCCGTACAGCGCCGGCTTCACGTTCTGTCGCATCACCGTATCCACGTCGTCGTCGGTGAGCGCCGAGGGCGGGCGGGAGATGCCCTGCCCGACGTTGTTGATCCAGACGTCGATCCGGCCGAAGCGGGACAGCGCCTCCGCCACGACGCGCTGGACCTGCGCGCGCTCGGACACGTCCGCGACCACCACCGCTGCGCGCCCGCTGCAGCGGGCGGCGACGGCCTCCAGCGCATCCTTCCGGCGCGCCACCAGCACGAGCGACATGCCACGGCTCGCCAGTAGCTGAGCGGTCGCCGCTCCGATGCCGGCGCTCGCGCCGGTGATGACCACCACCTTCTCGTCCATGGCTGGCCTCGTTTGTCCCTCGAGCCGACGCGCTCCGGCTTGATGCGTCCCGCGGCGCCGCGTTCGATCTGTCACCGTCTTCCCGCACGCGATAGACTATGGGGATCAGGTTGCGGGAACAACCAGCACGGAGCGCGCGGTGAGCAAGATCGTCGTCCTCGGTGGCGGGCTGGTCGGGCGCGTGATCGCCCGGGACCTGGCCCGGGAGAAGGACTTCCAGGTCACGGTGGCCGATGCGTCCGCGGCGACGCGAGCCCGCCTTGGCGCGGAGGGTCTGGCCACCGCGGCCCTCGACCTCGCCGACGACGCGGCCGTGCGCGAGGCCATCGCGGGCGCCGACGTCGTCGTCGGCGCGGCCCCCGGCCACATGGGCTTCCGGCTGCTGCGCCTGGTGATCGAGGCCGGCAAGCCCTACGCCGACATCGCCTTCATGCCCGAGGACTTCCTCGAGCTGGACGGCCTCGCGCGCGAGCGGGGCGTGACGGCGGTGGTGGATTGCGGTGTCGCACCGGGCCTCTCGAACCTCCTCTGCGGACGGGCCGAGCACGAATTCGACACCGTGGAGCGCATGCTCGTCCTGGTGGGAGGGTTGCCGAAGAACCGCGTGTGGCCGTTCGAGTACCGGGTCGTCTTCTCGGCGGTGGACGTGATCGAGGAGTACACGCGTCCCGCCCGCTGGGTCGAGCACGGGCAGATCGTGACCAAACCGGCCCTCAGCGACGTCGAGCTCCTCGACCTGCCGCGGGTCGGCACCGTGGAGGCCTTCAACACCGACGGCCTCCGCAGCCTCGCCAAGACGCTGCGCGCCCCGTTCATGAAGGAGAAGACGCTCCGCTGGCCGGGTCACGTGGAGAAGATGCGGATGCTGCGCGAGACCGGCTTCCTGTCGCTGGAGGCGATGGACGTGCGCGGCGCCCGGGTCCGGCCCTACGACGTGACGACCAAGCTGCTGTTCGACGCCTGGCGCCTCCCCGAGGGCGAGGTGGATCTCACCGTGATGCGCGTCGAGGCGACCGGGACGTCGGGCGGAGCGCGGCAGACCTGGATCTGGGATCTCTACGACGAAGCGGACCAGGCGACCGGCTTCCACTCGATGGCACGCACCACCGGGTTCCCGTGCGCCATCGCGGCGCGCCTGCTCGCCAGTGGCGAGCTCAGGCGCCCGGGGGTTCAGCCCCCGGAGCGCCTCGCCGGCGACGACCGTTTCTTCGGGCGGATGATGGAAGGCCTGCGCCAGCGCGGCGTGACGATCGCCAAGTCCGTCGCGCCGGCGTAACGCCGGGCCTCAGCGGACGGGATACAAGGCCGCGACCTTCGCCGCGTCGAAGCTCGAGGGATACGCCACGACGTCGGCGGACCAGACTTCCACGTACTCGCCGCGGTTCTGCGCCCCCTCCTCGAGCAGCATGAAGTACGGACTCGCCGGCCCGTCCGGGCCACACGATCCGGCGCCGTTGCCGTTGCACCCCGCGCCCGTCCCGCCGTGCTTGTTCGACTGCCATCCCACGGAATCGGCGTACTGGGTCGCGAGGCTCGTGACCTCGGGCAGGATCGCCTGCGTGTCGAGGAAGTCGGCCTGCAGCTGCACGCGGCCCGGCGCGACGCGCGAGACCGCCTGGACGATCTGGGACGCGACGTATCCCGGCGCATCGCCCGTCAGGTTCGGGAAGTCGATGCCGGTCGTGGCCGGATTGAACAGGCTGAGGCCGAGAAAGCGGTCGGGGAAGGCGCGCGCGAAGGCGCCGGCGATGGCGGTGAATCCGTTCACGACCGCCGTGTCCGAGTAGCCCAGGGTGCGCCAGTTGGCGGTGTCGGCGTCGGAGATGACGGCGGGGTACGCTGGCCTGCCGTCGGGACAGGCCAGCGTGTCCGCCGTGGTGGGCTGCGGGCGTCCGGTGGGGAGCCGGATCTCCTCGTCGTACACGCTGAGCCCGGGCACGTGGACCAGCGTAAGGGATCCGTAGGCGCCGATCGCCTGCAGGTGGGCCGCGAGCGCAGTGGCCGCAGCGCTCCAGAACGCCCTGACGTTGGGCACCCAGGGGAGGAGCACGTAGGCGCTGATGCAGCGATCGGCCGCACCGCCGGTGGTCCACACGTCGAACAGCGGCGCGCAGCCGGCGCCGCAAGTCGCCGCGAAGCCGGAAGGCAGGGACTGCAGGTACGTGCTGCCGGACTGGTAGCCGGTCTCCAGCTCGATCGAGAACTTCTTCTGGTGCGACAGGGCGGTCTGCACCAGGGTGTCGAGGTATCCCCAGGTCCAGGTGAACTGGCCCCAGGTCGTGACGCTCGGGAGGATCTTCGCGATGGGCACGAAGACGGCGTCGCCGGTGACGTCGTTGAGGTACGCCTCGGATGCGGTCAGTCCCGCCGCGTAGGCCGTGGCGGTCGACTGCTCGTTGCTCGGATCGTTCAACACGTAGATCCCGGATGGAATCGGCACCTTGGTGCCGGCGGACGCCATTTGCTCGGAGCGGCACGTGGTCGACCACGCCACGACCCAGACGAGCACCAGAAACCGCCTCGCGGTCATCGGACCTTCCCGGACGTGATGTAAGGGGCCTGACACGCTCGGCAGGGAACGGCGCCGCCGTCAAGTGGCCCGGGGCCCTTGATTCGCGCGGCGGGACCGCCAGAATTGCACCGGATCCCACACCTGCGGGGAGCGATGCCCGTTCCGAAGCGGTCGCGGCCGGCGGCTGGAGCGTCCCGGCGCCGGTTCGCCGGCGACGTCGTGGCGGCGCTGCGGGACGGCAGGACGCTCGAGATCCGGGCCGGCGGCGCGCACCGCTTCATCGGCATCTGGGTGGTGGTGGTGGATGACCGGGCGTTCGTGCGGTCGTGGAGCCTCAAGCCGCGCAGCTGGTGGCGGACGTTCGAGCAGGACCCGCGTGGAGCCATCCGGGTCGCAGGGCGCTCCATCGCCGTCCGCGCGGTGCGCACGCGGAGCGAGCGACTGAAGCGCGCCGTCGACCGGGCCTACCTCGCCAAGTACGGGACTGGAGGCTCGCGTCGCTACGCCCTGGATCTCGGCCGGCCGCGATCGAAGGCGACGACGACCGAGCTGGTGCCCCTCTGATCTCCCGCCACCGCGCGGCCCTGACCCTCGGGCCGCTCGTCGCGGTGATGTTCTTCAACGTCTCCGGCGGGCCGTTCGGCGTCGAGGGACTGGTGGGGAGCGTCGGCCCGGGCCTTGCCGTCGTGCTGCTCGTGGCGACGCCGCTGCTCTACAGCGTGCCGGAGACGCTGATCATCGGCGAGCTGGCGTCGATGCTGCCCGCCGAGGGGGGCTACTACGTCTGGGTCACGCGCGCGTTCGGGCGCTTCTGGGGTTTCACCAACGGGTGGCTGAGCTGGATGTACTCGCTGATCGACATGGCGATCTACCCGGTGCTGTTCCTTCAGTACCTCGGCTTCTTCGTCGGCGGACTCGGCCGCTTCACGTCGTGGGGGCTGGCGCTCGCCCTGATCTGGGGTGCGACCTGGCTCAATCTCCGCGGCACGCGCGTCGTAGGCGCGGCGTCGGGCTGGTTCACCGCGGGGGTGCTGGCGCCCTTCGCGGTGCTCGCGGCGGTCGCCGTGGCGCGGTGGATGTCGGCGGGCCACGCGGCCGCGCTTGGCCACGAGCCGTTCCGTGCGGCCGGGGCCTCGTTTCTCGGCGCGCTCGGCCTGGGGATCTCCCAGAGCGTGTGGAACTACAGCGGCTGGGACAACGCCTCGACGATCGGTGGAGAGATCCGCGATGCGAGCGCGACCTACCCGCGCGCCCTGCTCCGCGCGCTGCCGCTGGTGACCGCGGCCTACCTGATCGCGGTCATCCCCGCGCTCGCGGTCACCGAGTGGCGGGCCTGGACCGACGGTGCGTGGCCTGCGATCGCCGCCGCGGTGGCGGGTCCGTGGCTGGCCGGCTGGATCGCGCTCGCGGGCATGGTCAGCGCCTTCGCCCTCTTCAACGCGCTGCTCCTGGTGTACTCGCGCGTCCCGCTGGTCCTCGCCCGGGACGGCTTCCTGCCGGCCGGGCTCGCGGCGGCCGACGGGCGCGGCACGCCGCGCCGCGCCGTCGTGGCGTCGGCCGTCGGCTACTCGGTGTTCGCGCTGCTGTCCTTCGGTGGCCTGCTCGCGGCCGACGTGCTGCTCTACACCGCCGCGCTCGTCCTCGAGTTCGCGGCGCTGATCGCGCTGAGGCGCCGCGAGCCGGCGCTGCGGGGCGCCTTCCGGATCGCGCTCGGGGAGCCGGCGCTCGGGGTACTGGCCGCGTTGCCGGCCCTGGTCCTGGGCGCGGCCGTGGCCCTGGAGGTCCGGAGCCGCGCCGTCGGCCTCGTCGGGGTGGCGGTCGCGTCCGTGTTCGGCCTGGCGGGACCCCTCGCTTACGCGGCGCTCGGGCGGCGGGCGCGCGCGTGAGTCACGGCGCCGCCTGACGGCCGCCGGCGTGCAGCGCGGCGGCGAGCCGGCGGACGCCGGCCCGCAGCGCCTGCGGCGGGTAGCCGGCGTAGCCCAGCAGCAGGCCGCCGCGCCGCAAGGGCCGGATTGCGTACGACGAGAGCGGCGGAGCCTCGACGCCCTCGGCGAGCAGGCGCCGCGAGGTCGCCTGGTCGTCTACCCCGGGCGGCAGCCACGCCAGGGCCAGCATCCCCGCAGCCGTGTCGCCGAACAGGATCCGCTCCCCCAGCAGCTCGCGGCTGGCGGTCAGCAGCGCGTCGCGCCGCTCCTCGTAGAGGGCACGCATCCGCCGCACGTGCCGCGCGAAGTGACCCAGCGCGAGGAAATCCGTGAGCACCGCCTGCTCGATGCCGGGCGGCTGGCGGTCGCACAGCGCGCGAGCCTCGCCGAACGCGTCGACCAGCTCCTCCGGCACGATCAGGTAGCCCAGCCGCAGCCCCGGAAACACCGTCTTGCTGAAGGTGCCGACGTAGATGACGCGGCCGGCGTCGTCGAGGCCCTGCAGGCAGGGCAGCGGCCGGCTCGCGTAGCGGAACTCGCTGTCGTAGTCGTCCTCCACGATCCAAACGCCGCCGCCGGCGGCCCGGCGGAGCAGCTCCAGGCGGCGCGCCGCGCTCATCGTGATCCCGGTCGGGTACTGGCGTGACGGCGTGACGTAGACGAGCCGGGGAGCCGTCGTCCCGGCGGCGGCAGGCTGCAGCCCTTCGGCGTCGAGCCCGACCGGGACCACCCGGGCGCCGGCGGCCGCGAAGACGCCGCGGGCCGCTGGGTAGCCCGGATCCTCCAGCCACACCGCGTCGCCCGGATCGATCAGCACGCGGGCCACGAGATCGAGTCCCTGCTGGGCGCCCGCCGTCACCACGATCTGCGGTGCCGTGCAGCGCGCACCTCGCGCCGCCGCGACGTACGCCGCAATGGCCTCGCGGAGGGGGCGATAGCCGTGCACGGACCCGTAGCCCGACAGCGCGGCACCGGCGCGGCGGGCACGACTGCCGAACAGCCGGGCCCACAAGCCCCAGGGAAAGGCGTCGAGCGCGGGGACGCCGGTCTGGAACGGACGCGCCGGCTCCACGAGGCTGCGGCCGGCGGCGATTGGAAGCCCGGACAGCAGCGCGCTGCGCGCCGATACCGGAACGGGGCGCGGCGTCGACCGCGCCCGCGCCCGCTCCCGCGCGCTGCGAGGCGGTGCCGCCGTGCCGGTCCGGGCCGCCGGGACCGGGAGGTCGGGAAGCCGCTCGTTCACGAACGTCCCGGTGCGCGCCCGCGCGACCACGTAGCCTTCGGCCCGGAGCTGGGCGAGAGCGCCGTTTACGGTGTTGCGCGAGACGCCGAGATCGGAGGCGAGTACGCGCGTGCCCGGAATGTGCGATCCGGGCGCCAGCCGCCCGCCGACGATCGCCTCGCGAAGCGAGTCGCAGATCTGCCGGTACGCGGGCGCCGCGGTCCCGCTATCCACCTGCACCAGCGTCGCCGGGGCGCTCGAGGCCAGCCGCGGACTCACCGGGAGGCCATCGTGCTGGTACCATCATACGTTCGAATCTGGATCTTTTCGTAGTACCACATGAACCCTAACTTAACCCGGTCGGCCGTCGTCACCAGAGCCCGCGCCAAGCCGGAGGATGTGAGCCGATGAGTGCGAACCCGTCCGCAGACCGGGCGTCGCTGCCCGCCCATGCCGTCATTGTCGCCCATCCGGAGCGCGACCGGACCGCGGATGCGCCGCGCATCCTCGCGGCCGGGTTCGTCGCGCACGTCGGCTTCATGGATGGCGGGCGGCCCGTGGTGATCCCGATGACCTATCAGTTCTCCGCGGACGAGCCGCGCCGGCTGTACCTGCACGGCGGCGTGAACGGGCGGCTGATGAAGCACCTCGCCACCGGGGCGCCGGTGTGCGTGACGGTCACCGAGCTCGACGGCCTGGTGTACTCGCGGACCGCGCTGAACCACTCGGTCAACTACCGGTCGGTGGTGATGTTCGCGCGCGCGTCCTCCGCGCAGCCCGGCGAGGCGGAGCGGGAGCGCGTCCTCGCGGCCATGATCGCGCGGTACTTCCCGGGCCGCACACCTGGCGTGGACTACCAGGCCCCGACGCCCGCGCAGCTCGAGGCCACGGCGATGGTGGCGTTGGAAATCGAGGAGTGGAGCGCCAAGGTGCGCGACGCCGGTGCGAACGGGCCGGGCGACGACGATCCGGCGCGCCCCGGAAGCGCGGGCGTGATTCCGTTGGACCGCTCTCGCGCAGTGCCCCGGCGCTCCGCGGCGCAGCGGCATTTCGCCGTGCGGCTGCTCCACGGGCCGGCGTGGGACGCCGCGCTGCCCCTGCGGTCCCAGGCCGGATGGGCCGAGCACGCGGCGTTCATGGACCAGCTCGTGGCGGACGGATTCATCGCGCTGGGCGGCCCGCTGGCCGGGGACGAAGCCGTGCTCCTCGTGATTGCCGCCGGGAGCGAGGGCGAGCTTCGGTCCCGCCTGGGCGCGGATCCCTGGCACCGTTCCGGCCATCTCCGCATCGAGCGCGTGGAGCCGTGGCAGGTCCTGCTCGACGGCCGGAGCTGAGCGGGATGGGTGGCCCCGCGTGGCTCCCGATGGTTGCGCCAGGAGATGCCGAGGCGTCTTCCTGACCCGCGGCTCCGGGCGGAGCCGCCGCGTCGCCCGCCCGGTTAGGTTTCGCGACGTGCGGCTCCCCCCGACCCGGAGACCCCGATGCCCGACCTGCAATACCCGGTAGGCCGTTTCACCAAGCCGACCACGCTGGCGCCGGCGCAGCGCGCCGAGTGCATCGAGCAGATCGCGGCGGCGCCGGGCCTGCTGCGACGCGCCGTGGCGGGACTCGACCAACGGCAACTGGACACGCCGTACCGGCCCGGCGGCTGGACGTTGCGGCAGGTGGTGCACCACGTCCCCGAGAGCCACATGAACGCGTACGTTCGCGTCAAGCTCCTGCTCACGGAAGACGTGCCGACGATCAAGCCCTACGATCAGGCGAAATGGGCCGAGACGCCGGACACCCGCGCCCCGATCGAGGTGTCGCTGACGCTGCTCGCGGCGCTGCACGAGAAATGGACGCTGCTGCTGCGGGGCATCGGCCCGGAGGCCTTCGCGCGGCGCCTCAACCATCCCGAGAACGGCCCCATGACCCTCGATGACGTGGTCGCGATGTACGCCTGGCACGGCCGCCACCACACGGCGCACGTGACCGGGCTGCGCGAGCGGATGGGCTGGTGAGACGCGCCGCCCGCGCCGGGTTGCCCGCGGTCGGGCTGCTGGTGCTGGTGGCCGCCGCGGCGCGCGTGACGACGGCGCAGGAGCCGCCCGAGCGCGAGGCGGCCGTGATCCGGGAGGCGTTCCTGCACGCCTGGAACGGTTACGAGCGTTACGCGTGGGGCCACGACGAGCTGCTGCCGCTCTCGCGCGGCCATCGCGACTGGCATCCGGCGTCGCTGCTCATGACGCCGGTCGATGCCTACGACACGATGCTGCTGATGGGGCTCACGGACCAGGCGGCCCGCGCCAAGACGCTGATCCTCGATTCGCTTTCGTTCGACCGCGACTTCTCCGTCCAGGTCTTCGAGATCACGATCCGGCTCCTCGGCGGACTGCTCAGCGCCCACCAGATGGACGGCGACCCGCGGTTCCTGGCTCTCGCCCGGGACCTCGGCAATCGCCTCCTGCCGGCGTTCGGCTCGCCGACGGGCATGCCGTATCGGTTCGTGAATCTGCGGACGGGCGCCGTGAGCGGGCCGGTGAGCAATCCGGCCGAGGTCGGCACCCTGATGCTGGAGTTCGGCACGCTCTCCAGGCTCACGGGCGAGCCGCGGTTCTACGACGCCGCCAAGCGCGCGATGGTCGCGCTGTACCGGCGCCGCTCGCCCGTGGGTCTGGTGGGCAGCACGATCGACGTGCGCACGGGCGCGTGGATCGACACGGACAGCCACGTCAGCGGCGGCATCGACTCGTACTACGAGTACCTGCTCAAGTCGTGGCTGCTGTTCCGGGACGCGGACTTCCGGCGGATGTGGGACAGCAGCATCGCGGCCGTGAACCGCTACCTCGCCGACCAGCGCCCGGACGGCCTGTGGTACGGCCACGCGGACATGGACACCGGCGCGCGCACGGCGACGCACTACGGCGCGCTCGACGCCTATTTCGCCGCCGTCCTCGCCAAGAGCGGCGACACCGTGCGGGCCGGGAGGCTGATGGGTTCGATTTTCCGGATGTGGACGACGTTCGGCATCGAGCCGGAGGAGCTGGACTACGTCACGATGCGGCCGGTGTCGGAGGGGTACGAGCTGCGGCCCGAGGCACTCGAGTCGGCGTACTACCTGTCTCGGATCACCGGCGACGCGCGGTACCGCGCGATGGCGAGGACGATGCTGGACAGCCTGTTCCACTACACCCGCGCGGAGACCGGATTCTCGGCGCTGGCGAGCGTCGTGACCAGGGAGCGCCGCGACCGGATGGAGAGCTACTTCCTCGCCGAGACGCTGAAGTACGCGTACCTGCTCTTCGCGCCGCCGTCCACCCTGGACTTCGACGCGGTGGTCTTCAACACCGAGGCGCACCCGCTCCGGCGCACCTGGCCGTAGCGCGGCCGGGTCAGGTCGCTGCTGGATCCATCATCCGGCCGATGAACAGGATCGTGCCCGAGAACCGCTCCCGGATCGCGAACAGGAACGGGCGGTCGATGACGATGGCTTGAGGGGCGACCGTGGCGCCGAAGCCGACCGACGTGGCCGCTGCGGCCTCCGTCCCCTCCTCGTTCACTTCGACGTACGTCTTGTGCCTCACCTCGCTGATGAACAGGTCCCGCTCCGCGCGGATCTTCGTGAAGTCCGCGCAATCGGGAACGGCCGGACACCCGACGAACGCCACCCCCATCCCCAGGCCCGCCAGCACGTCGTTCATCTTCAGCGCGTACTGCATCTTGAACTTCGGCAGGACGACCTCGGTCCTCACGGAGTCGAGGCCGGCGATCCACGCATCCCAACGCTCGAGCGTGAGGCCGGAGAGAAGTGAATCCATGCCGGCGGCGTCCCGGGGCATGACGATGGTCATGCTGTAGGCTCCGCCACCGTACCGCAGGTCGAGCACCTGTACGGCGGCGTCTCCGGCGACCCGGACCCAGGCCCCGCTTGCGTACCGCATCATCGGTACGGACACGGCGCTTCCGTCGGAGCGCGTGAACGTCTCCGGCGCCGTGCGGCTCGGGTCGAACTCGGTCACCCACGCGCCCTTGAAGTAGACGGCGTTGATCAGGTACATGACCATGCCGTCGGGAATCGGGTCGGAAACGATGGAGGTGATCTTGCCCCGCGTCTGCGCGCTCACCCACCCGTTGATCGTGGAGGCCGCCGTGGACGAGGTGAAGTCCAGAGCGCGCACGGCCGCGTCGAAGTAGGCCTGGCAGGTGTCGAGGAACGCCTGCTGGAACGTGTAGTCCTGACGGTACCAGATCGAGTTCGCGAGAGTGAAGTCCACGCGCGGGTCCAATCCGCGCAGCAGGTCGATCACGCCCCGATATGCCTGGTTCACCTCGCTCAGGGACATGCCGTCGAAACCGAGGACGCTCTGCATCGCGGCCTGCGTCGTTCCCGCAGCGCCGTTGTAGGCCATCCCGAGCGCCATCCCCACGCTGAGCGGCGAGATGAACAGGTTGGAGTCGCCGCTCGATCGCGCGGCGACCGCGCGAAACAGTCCGAACGCGAAGTCGTTGCCGCGCGAGACGAGCTGCGTCTCCGACGGCGTGAGGTCGCGCGGCAGGCCGGCGATCGGCCCGGTGACGGCACCGGGCTCGGCGCAGCCTGCGGTTGCGACGAGGCCGGCAGCGGCGACGAACGAACGGAAACGGCTCATGATCGCTCCCGGTGGCGCGGACGGTGGGCGAAGGCGGACCGGCGGCGCCACGGTCCCGGGAGGTAGACCCCGGGGCCAGCGGCTTCCGTCACACGGTCAAGCTCCGGGCGAGCGAATCGGGATGGCGGCCGCCGCGTGCCGCCGCGTACGGCGGGGTGGTGCGGCGGCTACGGCTGGCGCCACGCGCAGGCGTCGCGCGCGATGAACGCGTCGGCGGCCCCCGGACCCCAGGAGCCGGCCACGTAGTTGGGGAAGTCGGCGGGCGGCTCCGAGGCCCACGTCTGGACGATGGGGTCCACCAGGGCCCAGGCGGCCTCCACCTGGTCGCTCCTGGCGTAGAGCGTGCCGTCGCCGACCATCGCGTCGAGCAGCAGCGTCTCGTAGGCCGAATGGTCGGTGGCGCCGAAGGCGCTGGAGTAGCTGAAGTCCATCTGCACGGACGTCGTCTTCACGTCGACGCCCGGCACCTTGATCTCGAAGCAGAGCGAGATGCCCTCGTTCGGCTGGATGCGGATGACCAGCGAGTTGGCCGTGAAGGAGCGACCGCCGTTCGGGAACATCAGGTGTGGCGGGCGGCGGAACTGGATCGCGATCTCGGTCGCGCGCCGGGCCATCCGCTTGCCGCTCCTGACGTAGAAGGGCACGCCCTGCCAGCGCCAGTTGTCCACCAGGAAGCGCACGGCCGCATAGGTCGGCGTGGCAGAGTCCGGCGCGACGCGGTCCTCTTGCCGGTAGCCCGGCACGGCGGTGCCGTCGATCGCGCCGGGCCCGTACTGGCCCCGCACCGCGAACTCGTCGACGCTGGCCGGCGTGATCGGGCGGATGGCCCGCAGCACCTTCGCCTTCTCGTCCCGCACCTCCTCGGCGCGGAACGCCACCGGCGGCTCCATGGCGGTGAGCGCGAGGAGCTGGAGCAGATGGTTCTGGAACATGTCGCGGACCACGCCGGCCTGCTCGTAGTAGCCCGCCCGGTGCTCAACGCCCACGGTCTCGGCGGCCGTGATCTGCACGTGATGGACGTGCTGGCGGTTCCAGATCGGCTCGAAGATCGAGTTGGCGAACCGCAGCACCAGGAGGTTCTGCACCGTTTCCTTGCCAAGGTAGTGATCGATCCGGTACACCTGATGCTCGGCCAGGCGCTTCAGCACGACCTGGTTCAGGGCGCGCGCGGTCTCGAGGCTCGAGCCGAACGGCTTCTCGATGATGACCCGAGCCCAGGGCCGCTGCGCGGGGTCTTCGATCCGCGGCACGAGGCCGGTGGCCGAGAGGTGCTCGACCGCCGTGCCGTAGACCGACGGCGGCAGGGCCAGATAGAACAGCCTGCCGCGCGGCCGCCCGCTCTCCCGCTCGAACTCGGCGACGCGCGCGCTCACCGCGGCGAAAAACGCCGGGTCGGTCATGTCCCCCTGGACGTAGTGGATGCGCTGCGCGAAACGGTCCCAGCGCTGGTCCGGCACGTGAACGACTTCCTCGGAGTCGGCGATCGCCTGTCGCATCCTGTCGCGGAAGCCCTGGTCCGTGAGTTCCTCGCGGGCGGCGCCGACGACCGAGAAGTCGTCGTGCAGCAGCCCGTCGTGCAGGAGGTGGAACAGGGCCGGCATCAGCTTGCGGCGCGTGAGATCGCCCCCCGCGCCGAGGATGACGGCGGTACAGGGATCGCCCTTCTTCAAGGGCTCGGCGGGAGACGGCAGCTTCTCGCTGAGGCGCAGCGGCACCGCCAGGGAAGGAGCGGTCACGATGTCCTCGACGGTGCGATCGGGCCGGGTCTCATGCGTGCTCCTCCATCAGACGGCGACGCCCAGCGCGGCCAGGTCCTGCCGGAGCCGCCCGGCGCCGGTGTAGCGGATCGCGCGCATCCCGAGCGCGCGCGCCGGCGGCAGGTTCTGCTCGCGGTCGTCGATCAACACCGCGCGCGCCGGCTCCGCCTGCGACATCGCCAGCGCCAGCTCGTAGATCCGGCGCGCCGGCTTGGCGACTCCCAGCCAGCAGGAGCTGAAGAACGCCGTGAAGATCGGCGCCAGACCGAAGTGTCTCAGCCGGTGGGCGTTCAGTTCCGCCGACTCGTTGTTGATCGTCGCCAGGCGATAGCGCCCCGTGGCGGCGAGTGCGGCCGCCACCGCCACGGTCTCGGGGTTCGGGCGGCTCTGGGCGAACATGAAGGCCTTGAAGTCCACGGGCCCGTATGGCCTCGGCACGTCGAAGACCGTGCACTCCAGGTACTCGTCCAGCGACAGACGCCCTTCCTCCCAGCGGCCGACGACCTCGCGGTGCCGCCGGTCGAAGTCGTCCCCGTCGAGGCGGAACTTCTGCACCGCGAGCGCGCGGGCCTCGGCGCCCCACCCGCTGCTGCCGAGCACGCCGCCGACGTCGAAGAACAGGTGCGTGATCATCGCGCGGCGCACGCCGCGGCACCGAGCAGGCCGACGTCGGGGCTCGTGATCACGTGGATGGGGATCCGCGCCGCCAGGTCCGAGAGCCGTCCCTGGTGGCGGAACGCAGCGATGAAGCCGCCGTCCTTGAGCTTCGGGACGATGCGGGGAGCGATGCCCCCTGCCACGTACACCCCGCCCGTCGCCAGCACCGTCAGGGCGAGACTGCCGGCCTGCTCGCCGTAGACGGACGCGAAGATGTCCAGCGCCTTCACCGACAGGGCATCGTCCTTCGCGACCGCGTGCCGCGTGACCACGGCGGCCGGATCCTCCGCCTCCATCTCGCGCCGCACCTGCGACTGCTCGGCTGCGAAGCGCGTCGCGGCAAGGTACTGGTAGACCCGGGCGAGGCCGGAGCCGGACAGGATGCGCTCGTAGGAGACGTGCCCGAACTCGTCGAGCAGCGTGTTCCGCAAGCCCCATTCGATCGCGTCGCGCGCGGCGAAGGCGACGTGCCCTCCCTCGGAGGAGTGCACGCGGTACCGGTCCCCGTCCCAGACCAGGAACCCCTGGCCGAGGCCCGTGCCTGCCCCGATGAGCGCGATGGTGCCGTGCGGCGCCGGCACGCCGGCTTGGAGCGTGACGAGGTCGGGGGGGCCGAGCAGGCCGACGCCGTAGCCGACGGCCTCGAAGTCGTTGATGATCGTCGTGGCGGTGATCCCGATCTCGCCGGCGAGCGCGCGGGCGCTCACGGTCCACGGCAGGTTCGACGTCCGGCACTCGCCGTCGACCACGGGTCCGGCGATGCCGAAGCAGGCACGCTCGGGCGGCGGCCCGGCCTCGTCGAGGAAGCGGCGCACGATCGGACCTAGGGTCGGGGCGCTGCGGCTCGGGTAGCGCTGCTCGTGAACGATACGGGCGGTGGCGCCCGTCACCTCCACCACGGCGAGCCGTGCATTGGTGCCGCCGACGTCTCCGGCCAGGACCTTCACGGTACCGTGCTCCTCAGTCGCCCGGCGGCCGCGTGGTCGACGAACCAGACGCCGCCGCGGGCCAGTTGAATCGGGAGGTCGCGCGGCTCGAGCGGTCCCTCGAGCGCCCGCGCCAGCGTGGCCGCTTTGCCCTCGCCGGCGACCAGCACCACGATCCGGCGCGCCGCGGCGATCACCGGAGGCGTGATGGTGAGGCGGTCGACGGGCGGCTTGGGCCCCGTCACCGGGACGACGCGCCGGACACGCTCCGCGCAGGCGGGCGAGCCGGGGAACAGCGACGCGGTGTGGCCGTCGGCCCCCATGCCGAGGATCAGGATGTCCAGGCGATCGGGCAGCGCGGCCGCGTACTCCCGCGCGGCGGCATCGCGGTCGGGCCGCTCGGCCTCGAGCCGATGCACCCGGGACGCGGAGACCGGATCCCTGCCGAGGAAGGCTGCCACGGCCATCCCGTAGTTGCTGTCCGGATCGTGCGGCGGCACGGCACGTTCGTCCCCGAAGAAGACGTCCACGTCGCTCCAGCGGATGCGGGACGCGCGGGGGTTCCCCGCAAGGCACTCGTACACCGGCCGCGGCGTCCCGCCGCCCGACAGGGCGATGGCGCAATGCCCCGACCCGCGGAGATCGGATTCGAGCGCGGCGGCGATCCACTCCGCGGCCGCGGCGGCGAAACGCGCGGCCGGCTCGACGTGGAGCTCAAGGGTGGGGACGCTCACATCACCGCCTGCGCGGTGGCGGGACGGGGCTGCCCGCAGGTCGGGCACGCGCTGAGCCGGTGCGCCCGGTCGCGGTACTCTTCCACCGCCGACACGAACGCAGCCTGGCTCCAGGTCAACGGCGACACCGACAGCGGCTCGCCGGTGTGCGGATGCAGCTGCTCGGCCATGACGCCCGAAGGAAGCGCATGGCGGGCGGCCCAGCCGATGAGCTCGAGACCGCGCGCCAGCTCGTCCGGAGCCTGCGCCCGCATCAGGTGGTACCGCGCCAGCCACAGGGTACTCACGAACCAGGGATTCCCCGGCACCCGCGCCGTGTCCTGCTTCTCGACCTGCTGGTAGGGGTCGTTCTCGTACCGCGCGAGCCCGCCCACGTCGGTCTGCACCCGGAGCCGCTCCTCCACCTGCCGCATCGTCGATGCGACCTGCGGGTCGTCAGGCGGCAGGACGCCGAACTCCACCACGCCGAAGACGCTCGCATCGATCGTCGCGTCGCCCTGGTATCCGCCGGGCCCCGGCGTCGCCATCCGCAGGAAGCGCGCGTCCCGCTCGCTCCACAGCACGGCACGCATCGCGGCGAGCATCCGGTCCCCGACGCCACGGTAGCGGGCCGCCCGCTCGTCCTCCCCGAACGCTGCGGCGAGTCTCGCGGCCGCGTGCAGGCCGGCGATCACGGCGGCGACGGTGAACAGGTGCACGCCCCACCGCTCCTCCCAGAGATCGTAGGAGGGCAGCGGAAGCCCCGTGCGCTCGTCCACGTACTTCGTCAGGAAGTCCCCGGGGCGCGTCACCAGCGGCCGGTAGAACGGCCCGATGGTCTCGACGCGATGCGAGCGCTCGAAGTATTCGCCGAGCGCCCACACGACCAGCGCCGTCTCGTCCTCCTGGATGGGCAGCACCGGCTTGCCCTCGCGGACGTACCCGTGCCACGACGACGCGAGCGTCCCGTCGGGGTTGTACTTGTGCCGGAGGAACCCTTCGGGGGAGATCACGCGGGCACAGAACTCGAGGAACCGCTCCGCCGCCACGGCGTGGCCCGAGCGCAGCAGGGCGACGCTGGCCAGCGCGCCGTCGCGCGGCCAGGCGTAGGAGTAGGTGTCGCGGTTGAAGCGGACGATGTCCGTGTCGTTCGCGGCGAGGACCGCGCCGTCCGCGTCGATCTGGGAGCGGATGATGAGGAGGCTCTGGCAGTACCGGTCCACGACCTCGTTCGGCAGGTCCGCGAAATCGCGTCCCTCGCGGGTGACCCACAGCCGCCAGTAGTGCTGCGTGCGCCGGAGCAGCTCGCCCGGTGACTTGTCCCGGACCACGGCGTCGATGGTCGCGACCTCGTGGAAGTCGCGGCCGGCCGCCATCCAGTACCAGAACTCGCCGGTCTCGCCCGCGTCGACGGTGAGCGTCACGCCGATGGTCGAGTCCACCGAGCCCTGCGCGATCGGGTTCCCCTCGAGCACGCCGTCCTCGGCGTCGCGCCAGGTTCCCTCCGCGCCGCCGACCTCCTTCTGACCGCAGGCATAGTGCTGGACGCCGACAGTGCCGCCCGCCAGGCAGTTCATGAGGAAGTAGCGGTCGTCCTTGTAGTGCAGGACGGCCCCGGTCTCCGGCGAGAACAGCGCCGTGTCGCCGACGTCGTTCTCTTTGAGATGGAAGTCGTGGTGGAAAAAGACGCGGATTTCGCGCCGCGTCGCGCCGCGGTTGGTGACCCGGACCTGCCGCACCAGCACGTTCTCGTAGAAGTCCACGGCGTCCGTGAACTGGAGCGCGACGCCGAGCGCTTCGCTGGCGGCCGTCACGCTCGTGGCCAGGGTCGGATCGGCGTAGCGGCGCTGCGGGCCCCAGCTCGCGTCCAGCCACCCGAACCGGCCGTCGACCCATACGCCGACGCGGAACGGGTGGCCGACGACGTGATTCTCCATCCCGACGTGGGGGAAGTACACGTCGCGGATCCGGTACTCGAGGTCGAACGCTACGAGCAGCGTCCCGTTGGAAAGCGGCAGGTCGCGCGGCATGTCGATCGGGTGTGGCAGCAATATAACCGCGGCCGGGACCCCTTTCCCGGCCGGTCCGCCCAGAGGCTCCGGCCGGATCGTCGCATGTAGCAGGCGCGCATGCGAGCACCGACCGGCTCCCGAGCGCTTCGATCTTCGGTTACTGGCTGCAGTTCCAGCCGGTCAGTCAGTGCGCCGCCTCGCGCCGGGCGAGCGGCCGAGGCAGATTCGGCCCACGGCGTCACCGTCGGGGAGCGGCTCCGACTCGACGGTGACCCGGGTTTCCGGCCATCTTGTGGTGCGACCATGTCCGCATCCGTCGAAACGCTGAAGCGCGCGGCCGCCGAACGGGCTGTCCAGTTCATCGAAAGCGGCTCGGTCGTCGGCCTGGGCACGGGCACGACCGTGCGCCCGCTGCTCGAGCTCCTGGCGGAACGCCTGCGCCAGGGCGCGGTGACAGACGTCGTCGCCGTACCCACCTCCGCGGACACCGAGGCGCGGTGCCGCGCGCTGGGCATCCCGGTCGTCACCCTGGACGAACATCCCGGCGTCTCCCTCGTCATCGACGGTGCCGACGAGGTCGGTCCCCACCTCGCCCTGATCAAGGGCGGCGGCGGCGCCCTGCTGCGCGAGAAGATCGTGGCTTCGGCCGCCAAGCGGTTCGTCGTGGTGGCCGACGAGTCGAAGCTGGTGCGCCGGCTCGGCACGCGCGTGCCGTTGCCGGTCGAAGTCATCCCGTTCGGATGGAGCGGTCTCTTGCCTTTCTTCGCATCCCTCGGGGCCGAGCCGGCCCTGCGCCGTTCGTCCGACGGCGGGCCGTTCGTCACGGACAACGGCAACTACCTCGTGGACTGCCGGTTCCCGCGCGGCATCGCGGATCCCGCCCGGCTGGCCCGCGCGCTCGCCAGGCGCACCGGCGTGGTGGAGGACGGCCTGTTCCTGCGCATGGCCAGTGTGGCCGTGGTGGCCGGTGCCCGTGGCGTGCGCCTCCTCAAGCGCTGAGCCGATCGCACTCGTGACTTGGCGCAGGCTGCTCGTCGCGACGCTGGCGCTCGGGTGTGGTGCGCTCGGCGACGGCGCGCCGGCCGCGGCCCAGGCCGCGCCCACATCGTGTCCAGAGCCGGAGCGCGTCGCGCCGGAGAGCCTGGTCGCTGCCGGTCGCTACTGGCACGCCACCCGCGCGGCGGGGGGCCTTTCCGGAGTCCGACGCTCGTACCCGTCGCAGGCCGCGGTCCTGCACCTCGACATCGAGGAAGGCCTCGGGCGCGCGCCCGACGCGGACGCGGTGCTCGCGCGAGTGTCCGGGGCGGACACGATCCCGGAGCTGCTCGCCCTGGCGGCGCGGCAGGACGAGAGCTCCGGACGCTGGCGCGCCGCCATTGCGAGGGAACGGCTGCTGACGGCGCTGGCCGGCGCCCGGCCGGCGGCGCGTGCCGCCGCCGTCGTGCGCATGGCCGTCGCCTTCGAGGCGCTGCACGAGCCGGACTCCGCGGCGGACGCGTGGAACCGGGCGGCGCAGAGGCTTCCCGATCTCGCGGACTGGTTCGCGGTGCGCCGGGGAGAGCTCGATCCGGATACCACGTCCGCCTTCGCGTCGGTCGCCGACGTGCGTTCTCCCGGCGCGGCCGAGGCCGCCGACGACCTCGTCGCGCGCCGCCGAGTCGCGGCGGGCAATCTGCACGGCGCGCTCACGGTCTACCTGCGGCGCGGCCGCGTGCTCGACGCCGCGGGAGTCGAGATCCTGCTCGGCCGTCCGGACGTCGCCCGTCTCCAGGCGGATGCGCAGCTCGCGACCGACCCCGCTCGGCCGGCCGCGCTGGCCGCGGCCACCTTCATCGAGGAAGAGCTGAGGAGCCCGACTCCGGACGAGCTGTTGGGCATCGCACGCGCCTACCGGGCGCACGGCGACTTGAGGTCGGCGGAGCGGTATCTGCGGCGCGCGGCGGAGGCGCGGGACACCAGCGCCGTGGCGTGGCTCGAGCTGGCACAGGTGGACGCCGCCCGGCATCGGCCGGGGGCCGCGGGCGCGGCGCTGTCCCGTGCGCGTGCGCGACTCGAGCGACAGGCCGCCGCACGGACCACGCTGGCCAGGACGACCGTCCAGGTCCTGGGCTCGGCGGGGCGGTGGATCGAGGCCGAATCGCTCGTGACGCGGCTCGCGCGGACCGATCCGGGCGACAGCGCCGTCGCCTCGGCGGCGCTCGCCCTGGCCGACCACGAGCGCTGGGGCGGAGCGCCAGACGCCGAGCGGCGCTGGTACCATCTCCTGGTCACGCGGTTCCCCGCCGCGCCGGCGGCCGCCGTCGCCCGGTTCCGCCTCGCGCTCGCGGCCTACGCCGAGGGCTCCGCGGACTCGGCGGCCGCCGGTCTGGCCACGGTCGTCGCCGCCGACACGGCACGCCGCCTCGGGCCGGCGCCCAGGTACTGGGCGGCGCGACTCGGCCTGGAGCGGCACGACCCTGCGGCGGCGGCGCAGCTCGGCGCGATCGCCTCGGAGGATCCGACCGGCTACTACGGCGTTCGCGCGCGCGAGCTGCTCGGCGACTCGCTGCCGCTCGGGCCGGATTCGACGCTGCCCCCGGCGCCACAGGGCAGCTTCTCACCGACCCGCGCCGCGGACCGTATCGAGCTGCTGGCTGCCGCCGGTCTGACGACGGAAGCGCGGGCCGAAGCCCTGGGCTGGACGAGGGACACGAGCGCCCCGGTTCAGCTGTTGACTGCAGCGGCGGCCGCCGCCACCAGGGCCGGCTTTGCGCAGGAGGCGATCTTCCTGGGAGTCGCCGCCCGCGCCCGGGCCCCGATCACGCGGGGGGTGGCGGAGGCGCTCTTTCCGCTCCCTTACCGCGCCGCGATCGAGGCCGAGGCCGGGGAGCACTGCGTGGATCCGATGCTGCTCGCGGCGATCGTGCGGCAGGAGTCGCGCTTCCAGCTCCGGGCGCGCTCGCGGGCCGGGGCGAGAGGACTGAGCCAGCTCCTGCCGCTCACGGCGCGGCAGATGAGCAGGCGATTCGGGCCCTGGGATCCGGACCTGCTCTACGTGCCGGACTTCAACCTCCACTTCGGCGCCCGCTATCTGCGCGACCGGCTGGAGCGCGATTCGCTCCCGCTGTACGCCGTCATCGCCAGCTACGATGCCGGTCCGCAGCACTTCATCCAGTGGCGTCAATGGAGGGAGATGCGGGACCCGGACCTGTTCATCGAGCGCCTGCCCATCGCCGAGACGCGCGACTACGTCCGAAGCGTGTACGCCAACCACGCGTGGTACCGGCGCGTGTACGGCGCTTCCGCCGCGGGGCCGGGGTGAGCGTCGCCCGGGCGATATTGCCGGCCGGCGTTGGCGCGGCGCTCGGCGGCGCGCGACTCCGGAGCGGCCTGGTGGCGATGCCTCGCGCTGCGTCCCGCTGACGAGATCGGCCGGCCGAGCGCCACGCCGCCGCAGTGTCCGTAGTGGCACGGAGTTGGTGACGGTCCGGACGCCCGGTTAGAATTGAAGCCATGTTCCTCAAGACATCCGCGATGTTCACCGTGATGGCGGCGGCGTTGTCGCCTTCCCTGTCGGCCCAGGAACAGCGGCCGGCCGCGCGGTCCATTCAGCCCGATTCCGGCGAAGTCCACCTCGCCAACATCCGCCAGCTCACGTTCGGCGGTCAGAACGCTGAAGCCTACTTCTCCTCCGACGGGACGAAGATCGTCTTCCAGAGCACCCGGGGCGATCACCCGTGCGACCAAGAGTACGTGATGAACGTCGACGGCTCCGACGTCCATCGTGTCTCCGACGGCCGGGGCCGGACGACCTGCGGCTACTTCTTCGACCACGACCGCAAGGTGCTCTTCTCCTCGACGACGGCGGTGAGCGCCGATTGCCCCAAGCCGCCGGACTACTCGCACGGCTACGTGTGGGCACTCGAGGACTTCGACATCTACACGGCCAACGTCGACGGCTCCCACCGCCGTCGCCTGACACAGAGTCCGGGCTACGACGCCGAGGCCGTCGTGTCGCCCGACGGCAAGTCCATCGTGTTCACGTCGGCGCGCAACGGCGACCTGGACATCTACACGATGCGCATCGACGGCACCCACGTGCGCCAGCTCACGCACGAGCTCGGGTACGACGGCGGCCCGTGGTGGTCCCACGACGGCACGAAGATCGTCTACCGGGCCTACCACCCCGCGACGGCGGCGGATTCGGCCACGTACCGCCAGCTGTACGCGCAGCACCTGGTGCGGCCGCTGGAAATGGAGTTGTGGGTCATGAACGCCGACGGCTCCGACCGGCATCAGATCACGCACCTGGGCGGGGCCAACTTCGCACCGTACTTCACGCCCGACGACCGCCGCGTCATCTTCGCCTCGAATTACAAGGACCCGCGCGGGGGGAACTTCGACCTGTTCCTGGTCAACCTCGACGGGACCGGGCTCGAGCAGGTGACCACCAATCCGGATTTCGACAGCTTCCCCATGTTCTCGCCGGACGGGAAGCAGCTGATCTGGGCCTCCAACCGGCACGGCAGCCAGCCGCACGAAACGAACATTTTCATCGCGGACTGGGTACCCTGAGGACTGGTTGCGAGACGTCGAGTGCGAGCGGTTGCCAGGGGTGAGTGAAACGGAGACAGGAGAAGCATGAGTGAAGCGTCGCAGGCGAAGGCCGACCAGCCCGAGGAGCCCGTGAAGCCGAAGAGGAGTCTCCGTCACTCGACCTGGGAGTGGGTCAAGTCGCTGGCGGTCGCGCTCTGCATCTGGTTCGTCCTGCGGACGCTGCTGGTGGAGGCGTTCCGCATTCCCTCGAGCAGCATGGAGCACACCCTGCTCGTCGGCGACTTCCTGTTCGTGAACAAGGCGCTGTACGGCGCCGAGGTGCCGCTGATCCACAGCCGGCTGCCGGCCATCCGCGAGCCGCGGCGCGGAGACATCGTGGTGTTCGATTCCCGCACCGAGGCCGGCGTCAAGGTCGTCAAGCGCATCGTGGGGATGCCGGGTGACACGCTGCAGATGAAGCGCGCCGTCCTGTGGCGCAACGGCGTCGCGCAGCTCGAGAACTACGTCGAGCACGTGGACTCGGCCGACGACCCGAGCGACCCCGGGATGCGCGACTGGCAGCTCGACCACCTGCTCCCGAGCGTGAGCCGCGACACCTACCGGCCCACCCGAGACAACTGGGGCCCGCTGGTCGTGGCGCCGGACAGCTACTTCGTCATGGGGGACAACCGGGACAATTCCTACGACTCACGCTACTGGGGGTTCGTGCCGCGCTCCGTGATCCGCGGGCGGCCCATGTTCATCTACTACTCGTTCGATCACGACTCCTGGCACGCGCTCCCGTTTCTGACGGCCATCCGCTGGGGGCGCATCGGGCACCGGCCGCTCTAGGGCCGCACCGGCTCCGCCTGCGGCGGCCGAGCCAGCGCCAGCGCCGCCCCCATTCCCAGCAGCCCCAGCCCCGCCCCGGCCCAGAACGGCGCGTGCAGTCCCGACGCACCGATGAGGAACCCAGCCAGCGTCGGTCCCACGATCCGGCCCAGCGTCGACGCCGTCTGGGTGATGCCGAGTGCGGCTCCCTGCTGCGCAGCCGAGGCGCGCCGGCTCACCGAGGCGTAGACGCTCGGCGTCGCCAGGGCTGAGCCAGCAGAGAGCACGCCGAGCGCCAGGTAGAGCAGCGGCCGCGCCGACACGCCCGGCACCATGGCCAGGCCGATGGCAAGCAGCAGCGCTCCCGCCGCCGCGACCCGGCCCTCCCCCAACCGCGGCGCGAGACGGCCCACGACGCCGCCCTGCACGATCGCGGAGACGACGCCCATGTAGGCGAACAGCATGCCCATCTGCCGGGTGGTGTCGCCCCACACGTCGCGGCCGAACAGCGGCAGGGTGACGTGGATGACCGCGAACGAGGCGGTCAACAGGAAGCTGGCCGCCAGCGGCGCGGCCATGGCGCGCAGCGGCCCGCGCTCCGAGCGACGGTCGCCGTGCTTCGGGGTCTCGGGGAGCCACAGCAGCGCCCCCACGGCGTTGGCGGCGCATAGGACGGCCGCGACGACGCCGGCGCTGCTGTAGCTGTGCATCGAGAGAACGCCACCCAGGGCGGGGCCAAGGATGAAGCCCATGGCGAACGCCGCCCCCAGGATGCCCATGGCGTGGGCGCGACGCTCGGGCGGCGTGATGTCGGCGATGTAGGCCTGGCCCACGCCGACGGTGGCGCCCATCGCACCGGCGACGATGCGCGAGACCAGCAGCGCCCAGTAACTGCCGGCCAGCGCGAACAGCACGTAGGACGCCGTCGAGCCCACCAGTCCCACGATCAACACCGGCCGGCGGCCGAACCGGTCCGAGACACCGCCCCACACGGGTACCGCCACGAGTTGCAGCAGCGAGAAGCTGGTGACCAGGAAGCCGATGGCCGCCGGCGATACGTGGAAGACGGCCGCGTACGTGGGCAGCAGCGGGAGGACGATTCCGAAGCCGAGGAGATCGATGAAGACGACTGCGAAAACGACGCCGAGCTGCTTGTTCACTAGGGGGAGATCAGGGCACGCGCAACGCCGGTCACTTGTAGCGGTAGGTGATGCGGCCGCGGGTCAGATCGTACGGCGACAACTCGACCGCCACCCTGTCGCCGCGCAGGATCCGGATGTAGTTCTTGCGCATCTTCCCCGAGACGTAGGCCAGGATCTGGTGGCCGTTCTCCAACTCCACGCGGAACGTCGTGTTGGGGAGCACTTCCGTGATCGTGCCCATCATCTGGATGGCGTCGCCTGCCACGTCCCGAACCTGCCTCTGGCTGAATGGGCCGCCGGGCCGGCTTCCTCCCGCGGCCCCCTAACCTAGCCGCCCGTTCGGAGCGGCGCAAAGGGGTTTCCCACAGGGCCTTGCGAATTCCCGATACATTGTGAATGCATTCACAACACTCGGCAATCGCCACTTCGCTGCAACGGCGGGGTACGACCCGGCCGTTCGAGGAAGTGGTCCCCCACTGTGAGGAGTAAGGTCGCAATGAACCGCTGGTCGCTCACGGCTGTCCCGTTCCTCGCGCTCGGCGCCGCCGCCTTCGCCGGGCCGTCCCGTCACGCCGCGCCGCCCGTCACGCACCACGTGCAGCTGGTGCAGCAGGGCGCCAAGTACCTCTTCGTCCCGGCCAACTTCACGATCAAGTCCGGTGACATCGTGGAGTTCGAGAACATCTCCGGCGGGCCGCACAACGTGGCGTTCGACAAGGACCACATTCCGGCGGGAGCGCGCGACATCCTGAACAAGGAGATGGCGCGCCGGCAGGGCGATCTCATGGGTCCGTTCCTGACCGCAGCGCACGAGAAGTACACGATCGCATTCACCGGGGCGCCCAAGGGCACGTACAGCTACTTCTGCCTGCCCCATCGGGCGCTCGGGATGGTGGGCGTCATCACGGTCGAGTAGGCCCTCCAGCCGTGGCTTGCGGCACCTCCCGCCCCGGAGTAAGTCTGCCGGCGGGAGGTGCTTCCGTATGGTCCCAGAGCCAACGGGCGATGGCTACGACCTCGTCGCCGATGTCCCGATCGAGGAGGTCCGCGCCACGCCGGAGGGGTTCGTGCTGGAGGGTCACGGGACCGACCGCTCGGGGTATCGCCTCGAGATGCACATCGACTGGCCCGTCGATCCGCGCACCAAGAAGGTATTGAGCGAAATCCTATCGCAGGCTGAGGTTAAGGTGATGCGGTGGCGCTCCCCTCCCAGGCGAGGCCGCGGCCTCTGACCCGGGCGTGACTCGTGTCACGGCAACAGCGCTGGGGGCGTGGTAGTCTGGCTGGCCGGGATCTGGCGGCGAGAGCTTGCCGGCGTTTTTTGTCGCCTGCATACTTGTGCGCGTCCCGTCTGACGCACACTCCATAAGTGAGGTATGGCGTGATGAGGCCTGCGCTTCGCGGCAACAGGGTCCTTCGTTTCGCCCTGGTTCTTGCCTGTGGCGCGTGCGCCACCGGCGGGCCGATGAGGGTGAGCGACGTGACCCCCCAGTCCATCCAGACGCTGGAGGCGGAGCGAAGCCAGCGGCCTCACGACGCGAACACCCTCACCCGTCTCGGCGTGGCGTACTTCAAGGCTGGCCGGTACAAGGATGCCCGCCCCGTGCTCGACACCGCGGTCACGGGCGATCCCACGAGCGGCGTCGCCGCGATCTACCTGGGCATGACCGCCGAGCAACTCGGCGATTTCGCCGCGGCGAGGGCCGCCTATCAGCGCTACATCGGCGTCGCGACCAGCAGCGACTTGAAGCGGACCGCGCGGGAGCGCCTGGCGCTGGTCGACCGCAACGAGGTGACGTATCAGGCGCGACAGGCGCTGGCCAACGAGGGGACCATCGCGGCGATGCCGCCGGAATCCAACACGGTGGCGGTGATGCCGTTCACGTACACGGGCGCGGACACCACGATCCGGCCCGTCGGTCGCGGCCTCGCCCAGCTGCTGGTGACCGACCTGGCGAAGTCGCGCCAGATCCGCGTCCTCGAGCGCGAGCGGATGCAGGCCATCCTGAGCGAGCTCAAGCTCTCCGATTCGGCGCAAACGGATCCATCGACGGCGCTGCGAAGCGGGCATCTGCTGCGGGCGGCGCGCGTCGTGCAGGGTGCTGTCGCCGGTCTGCCGGGGAACCAGCTGCAGGTGAACGCGGCCCTGGTCGACGTGACCAGTGCGGCGGTCACGGCCACGGCGCAGCAGAAGGACCGGCTGACCCAGCTGTTCGACCTCGAGAAACAACTGGCCCTCAACCTCTTCAACAATATGGGGATCCAGCTGACGCCGGCCGAGCAGCAGGCCATCCAGCAGCGCCCGACCCAGAACCTGCAGGCCTTCCTGCTGTACAGCCGCGGCCTCGAGGCCCAGGACCGCGGGGATTTCGCCGCGGCGCGTGCGGACTTCAACCAGGCCTCCGCCCTCGACCCGAACTTCCGGGCGGCCAGTCAGAGCGCGGCCACCGCGACGAATCTCTCGGCCGCATCGCAACAGACCGTGACGCAGGTCGAGAACGTGGTGTCGCAGAACTCGACCATCCAGGGCCCGACGCCCCCGCCGCCCACTCAGGACGCACTCACGACGGCCACCAATACCGTGGCCCCGACCAACGCCACGAACACGGCGCAGTCCACCGGTACGACGACCCAGCAACCGACGACGGAGCGCAGCCCGCTGCCGGATGCGACGGGCACCCTGGGCGGACAGCGCGTGACGGGTAACGTCGTCATCATCATCAAGAGGCCGTCGTGAGCGCCCGTCATCTGATCGCCGGCGCGGCCGCCATCGCGCTGCTCGGGCCGACGGCGCTGGTCGCGCAGGGCCCCACCGGGATCACGGGGGTGGAGGCGCGCGGCGTCACCTATCAGTCCGGCTTCGTCGTTAAGAGCGTGTCCGAGGTGTCGATTCCCTTCGTGCTGCTCTATCCGGTGAACCCGCGTCTCACGTTCGACCTCGGCGGCCGGTGGGCGACGGCGACCCGCAAGGGACTCGACACCACGGCCACGATCTCCGGGCTGACCGACATCCAGGCACGGGGCGTCTACCAGATCGTCCCCGACCTCGTGGCCCTGACCATCTCGGCGAACCTTCCCACCGGGAAGTCGAATCTCACCGGGGGGCAGCTGCTGACCGCGGGCGCCATCGCCTCGGACCTGCTGCCATACCCGGTGGCGAATTTCGGCTCGGGTTTCAACCTGACTTCCGGCGTCGCGCTCGCCGTGCCGGTCGGCGGGTGGGCCCTCGGCGTGGCCGGCAGCTACCGGGTGAACGGCAGCTTCACGACCGGAGATTCGAGCTACAAGGCCGGCGGCGAGTTCCGGCTGCGCCTCGGCGCGGACCGCCTCGTCGGCCAGGGCAGGATCTCGCTCGGACTCACGTTCTCCACGTTCGGCGACGACAATCTCGGCAGCTCGCCGATCTTCCAGTCGGGCAAGCGTTACATCGGGCAGGGCTCCTGGAGCTTCCCCATCGGGAACGCCGGCCTGCAGGTCTACGCGTGGGACATGTATCGCTCGCCGGGCACCGAGCTGCTCGGCCTGACACAGTCCACGCAGAAGAGCAACGTCCTCGCCTTCGGAACGGCCGCCTCGGTGCAGTTGGGGCCGAACATCTTGCGGCCGCAGATCGAGTTCCGGATTCACACCTTGGGGGACTCGTCCCTCGCGAGCGCCGGCAAGCTCCTGTCACTCGGCGTTCAGTACGAGATGGCCCTCAACGGCCGCATCGCCCTGCTGCCGTCGGTGCGGTTCGACACCGGCAATGAGAACGCCCTCGGCGCCAACGGCAATCCCACGACCCAGGCATTCAGCTTCACCGGCTGGAACGCGGCCTTGATGGTGCGGGCGAGAATGTAGGAGGAGGCGAGCGCCGGGCTGCGCCCGATCGGGGAAGTGCAGCGTGATGTGGAAGGGCGCCCCAAGCCGCGTCGGCTGAAAGGCCCAGCAACCGCAAGTCGTTGCTGGGCCGTTTGTTACGTCAGCGGTTGGCGGCGAGAAGTGTGCTCCATATCCTTGACGAAGCCCCACCCGCTCGGTAGGTTGGCCCTCGCCAGCCGCCACAGCGGGCAGCGAGCGTCATCATCCGATGGCGGCGCGTAGCCTAACGCATTGGGGGACATGGAGATCGCCGTGGCAACCGAGTTGAGCAGCGGAGCCATCTCCAGCATTCTCGAGTCCGTTCCCGGCATCGCTCATGTGCTGCGGAGTCCAGTCGCTGACGCGATGGTGAACCTATCGCGGGCAGCGGCGGGCGTCGGCGAATTCCGCATCCAGGATGCGCGGGAGTTGATCCGGTACGCCGTGCGTCGCGGCCTGATCGGCAGCGACGAGGGCGATCGTGTGACGGCGGAGATCGAGGGTGCGGCGGCAGTGAAGGCCGAGAAGGCCGCCACGCGCAAGGCGGCCCGCGAGGAGCGGAAGCGGGAGGCGGAGCGCGCGATGCGGGGTCGTCACTCGACAGGGAAGGCGGTCGCCGGTCACAAGCACAAGGCGGCCAAGAAGAGCCACCCGGTCAGCCGGATGAAGCGCGGCCACTCCAAGCCCGCGCGGGGCAAGCACCGGCACTAGGGCGTGCGACCGGGCGACGTAGAGCGAATCGTCGGGGGCTGGGTGGTGGGTGACGCGCGGTGGGGACGAGCCGCACGCGAGCGGTGGCCCGGTCTCGGGTGGCATCCGCCGGGCGGGCCCCACCGCGCGTCGCGTCTAGGATAGCGGGGGGTCGTCCGTCGTCGCCGCCGGAGCGTTGCGGCGCGCGCCGTCCCGTTGCTGCTCCGTGGCTCGAGGCACGCGCCGCGGCTATCGTGTGGAGAATGGAGTTCGTCGAGGTGCTTCTATGATGCGCTCATGCGTCGTGCTCGTCGCGGTCCTCGTCGCCGGTGCGTTGGCGTCGCCGTTGCAGGCCCAGAAGGCTCCGCCGTCGTCGACCCAGCAGCACCCGAGCCAGCCGACAACCGCGCCGACGACGGGGGGCAAGCTCCCGCCGACGACACCGGCGCCGCAGCCCGCTTCTCAGGCGCCGGCGCCGCAGCCGCCGGCCGCGCCGGCCTCGGCCCAGCCGCCGGCCGCTCAGCCTTCGACGACGCAGCAGCCCGCGACCCAGCAGCCCCCGGCTCAGGCTCCGGCGACGCAGCCCGCGGCAGCCACCCCTCCGGCGACCCAGGCAGCGGCGCCGGTCACGCCCCAGGCAGCGCGGCCCGCACCGGTCGCGGCGTCGGCGCCCGCCTACACGGCGGGTCTGGCGATGCCTCCGTATTCCGGCGCGACCACCCAGGACGCGCTGGACTACGCCGGCCGCCTCGGACACATGCTGGATTCGACCATCGTCACCCTGGTTACCACGTTCAGGAACACCTCCGGGCAGCCGATGATCGGCGCGAGCAGTCCCGCGACCCTGTCGCAGCGGGAGCGGGATCGCTGGTCGCGCTGTCGGAACCTGTACTGGGATCTGACTACCTACGCCGCCGCGGTCGACCCGCTGCGGCAGGCGCTCGGGCAGGACCTGGTGCTGCAGCACGCCCTCGCCGACCTGGACACCGCGTTCACGAAGAGCGTCGCGACGCAAGAGTGCGACAACGTGGCGAGCATGATCGAGGCGCCGGACCGGTGGACCCCGTGGAGCGACCAGTACGAGGCCGCGGCCCGCCACTTCTACCACGAATTCTACGCCCAGGTGCGCGAGGTCCACGAGAAGGACCGCGCCTTCGTGAACGCGCTGAACCGGCTGCTGCCATCCGGGAGGCGCTTGTCGCCTCCACCGGCGCTGCCCACCAATCCGCCTTTCGCGGGCGCCGCGCCGAGCTGATTCCGGAGGGCCGAGAGGCTCTCGCCCGGGCTCGGGCGGGGAGCGCTGCGTCGGTCAGCGCGAGCGGCGCCCTCCGGCGCCGGCGAACTCCGACGCAGCCGACCACGCCGGCAATGCGCCGGATTCGGCGACGGCCCACGATACTCGCGCCAGCACGCGAGCCTGCTGGACCATGCCGTCCGCCGTGTACCACGGCAGCAGATTGTCCGCAGGCTGGTGGTAGCGCTCCCGCACGTAGATCCGCTCCTGCTCCCTGCCCCATCCTGCCGGCCTGCCGACGTAGTCGTGCCCGCTCCCCCAGGAGAGTGACGGGACACCGTTCTTGGCGAACGGGAAGTGGTCGGAGCGGAAGAACGCGCCGTGGGTCAGCGCTTCGGAGTCCACGGTCACGCGCAGGTCTTCGGCTGCCGCGGCGCGCCGGAACACGGCTCCGAGCGAGGATTGATCGAGTCCGATGGCGGAGATGTCGCGCGTCCGGCCGAACAGGTTCGCGCCGTCGACGTTGAGGTCCGCGGCCACGGCCCCGGCCGGCGGATGCGCGGCCATCCACGTGGAGCCCAGCAGGCCTGCCTCCTCGGCCGCCATGCCGACGAAGAGGATGGAGCGCCGCGGCCGCAGGCCGGTGCGCGCGAACGCGTCGGCGACGCCGAGCATGGTTGCGACCCCCGACGCGTTGTCGACCGTGCCGTTCATGATCGAGTCCCCGTTCACCGCGAGCCCGATCCCCAGGTGGTCGTAATGCGCGCTGACCACCACCACCTGCCTGGCGAGCCCCGCGTCCCGACCGGGCAGCCGTCCGACGACGTTCGCCGTCGTCAGGCGGCGCAGGGTCGAGCGGACGGTCACGGCGGCGTCGACGCCGGTCGGCAGCGGACGGAAGTCCCGCCGCTCGGCGGCCGCCATCAGGCGCGCCAGCTCGAGCCCGCTCGAGGCAAGCAGCTCCGCCGCCGCCCGCTCGGTGAGCCAGCCGGCGAAGGCGAGCGAGGTCGGCGCGTTCTCGAGGCGTGTCTGCGGCCCGGTCCACGAATTCGTCACCGTGCTCCAGCCGTACGTCGCCATGGTGTCGTTGTGGATCAGGAGCACGCCCGCGGCTCCACGCCGCGCGGCCTCCTCGAGCTTGTAGGTCCAGCGGCCGTAGTAGGTGAGCGTCGGGCCGCGAAACAGAGCGGCGTTCCGCAGGCCCGGGTCGTTCACCAGCATGAGCAGGATCTTGCCGCGGAGGTCGGCGTCCTTGTAGTCGTCCCATCGCCACTCGGGCGCGGCGATGCCGTAGCCGACGAAGACGATCTGACCGCTGTCGCGCACCAGCGTATCGGCGCGCTCCGACCAGGCCACGAAGTCGTCGCGGTAACGCAGGTCCCGCGCGGCGCCGCCCGCGAACAGCGCGACGGCGGGCGACGGATCGAGCGACACGATGGGCACTCGCTGGAACCAGCCGCCGCTGTCGCCGGCCGGCTCCAGGCCCAGCGCCATGAACCCGGCGGCGAGGTACTGCGCCGCCAGCTCCGCGCCGCGCCGACCGGTGCCACGGCCCTCGAGCTTGTCGTCCGACAGGAAGACGAGCGGAGCCCAGAGCGCGTCGGTGCGCACCGCGGCGGCGAGCCGCGACGCCGGCGTGGCGCGTTGCTGCGCAGCAGCCGACCCCGCCGCACAGAGGAGGAGCGGGAGGGCGGCGACGACGACGGTCGAGGTTCGAGACACGGGCGCCGGTCCTTCGGGCAGGAGTGGCGTGAAGCGCCTACCGTACCGACAGCGGCGGCTCATGGCAAGCCGCCGGACTCCACATCGTATTCCATTCCACATGTCGACACCGTGGGGACAGGCGGCGGAACTCGTTCCGGAGCGTGCGGTTGGAGTCCACATCCATCGCACAGGCGAGTGGCGTAACCCGAAGCAAATCCGGCACTTGCATCACGAATTACCAGCGATATATTCGCAGCGTCGTCGGCGGGGAAGGGATCGGGCCATGCTTGGTCTACGCCTGCTGACGGGCCCGAGCGGCAGCTTGGGGGAGGGCGCCGATGCAACAAGGGCACAGGCGCCCGTCGATCCCAGGGCACCCGCTGACTCGGGCAGGTGAGGCCAATCGCGCGCCTCACTCACCCTGCCATGGCGCAGCGGGGTGCACTGCGAGAGGCCGGTACGCGATCCGGCCGGACTCGAAGCGCTCGGAGCGGTGAACCACGTGGCGCGGCCACGCCGCGTTGGGGATCGAAGCCGGAGCTTCTGACAGCCCTACCGGGAACCTGACAACAGACAACCGGTGGCTGGCGGAAGAAAAACGAGGGAGCAATCCTTCGGCTCCGGGTAGCTGCTTCGGCGACGGCCCGACTGGGGAGACCCGGGCGGGCCGTCGTGTTTCCGGCGACCTTTTCCTCGGCGGCGCTACTCCTCGCGCGTGTTGCCCAGCTCGACGTACGCCCAGCCGCGGGTGCGGCGGTCGGCGAGGGTAGTCGGCGGAAAGAGGAACCCGGCGCTGGTGGTGGCGAACCACGCCGCGTGCAGGTGGTCGGCGCCTTCCGGCACCGGTCCCTTGAACAACTGAAGCAGCCATCGCCGGACGTGGTCGAGCTCCGGCGCGCGGGGAGCGAACAGGGCGATCACGGCGCCGCGTCCCTGCGTGGTGACCAGGAAGTGCGCAATGGCGTTCCAGCGCTCGGTGAACTCGTAGCCGAGCACGTACGCCTCGTCGACGACCGGCGTGCCTTCGACCGGCGGCTTCTGCGGCGCCTCGATGCGCGGGCCGAGGAAGCGGTAGACGGGCTTGTCGTCGACGACGCGCTCGATCACGGCCACGCCCGTCTCGGCGGCGAACCACGCCGCGTGGAGGCGGTCGGACGGCTGGAACAGGCCGGTCTCTCCGGTCCACTGCAGCGCCGCCAGGGCGTGGTAGAGCGGGCAGCCCGCGCTGTCGTCGACGGTGATGAGACGCGGCGCGCTGCCGGCCGCACGGAGGAACGCGGCGAGCGCGTCGGGCCGTTCCGCGAATTCCTCGGCCGTGCGCCGGTCGGTCGTCGCAGCCATCCGCTCAGTCCGCTCCTTCCACGGCGTAGATCGCCTCGAGCTCGCGGAACCGCTCGCCGCAGTCGATGCCGTAGCCGGCGACGAAGGCGTCGGTCTCCAGCTCGAACCCGACCAGGTCGAGCTCCGGAGGAAGCCGTCGCTTCGGCGCCCGCCGCAGCAGGGCGACGGTCGTGACGGAGGCCGGGCGATGCCCCTCGAGGGCGCGTCGCAGGCGGGCCAGCGTGGCGCCGCTGTCCACGATGTCGTCCACCACGATGACGTCGCGTCCCGCGAGCGGCAGCTCGACGTCCTTGATGAAGCGGATTTCGCCGGGCCTGGTGCCGGTGCCGTAGGACGCGATTCTGACGAAGTCCACCGCGACGTCGAAGCTGAGCCGTCTCAGCAGGTCGGCGAGGAAGACGACCGCGCCCTTGAGGACCGCGACGACCACCGGGGAGCGGCCGGCGAACCGCGCGTTGAGCTCGGCGGCGATGTCGGCCACCCGGGCCGCGATGGCCTCCCGCGGGTAGAGCACCGCGCCCAGCCTGAGCTCGCTCACGACGGCCCGCGATACACGCGTCGCCGCTCCAGCGACCAGATCGGCTTGGAGACGGACTCCCCCTCGGCGAAGTTCCCCGTCTCCTTGAGGGCCGCGGCGAGGTTCGCGGTCGCCGCGGAGGCGATGTCCGCGTAGTGCAGCACCTCCGCCTCCAGCGTCATCGGGCGGACCGGGCTGCCGAACTCGAGCTCGCCATGATGGCTCAGCACCAGGTGCTGCAGCAGCAGGCGCTCGCCCTCGCTGGTCACCGGCGTCTCCGGCTCGTCGAGGCGACGGTCCAGCATCAGCGACCCGAGGGCCACGTGCCCCAGCAGGCTGCCCGGTTCGGTCATCTCGAACAGCCCGTCCCACCGGTAGGCCTCGAGCTTGCCGATGTCGTGGAGCAGGACGCCCGACAGCACCAGGTCCCAGTTCGCGCCGCAGGCCTTGGCCATGGGACGGGCGATCGCCCCGACCTCGACCGTGTGCTTGAGGAGACCGCCGAGCTCGGCGTGGTGGTTGGCCAGTGAGGCGGGGCAGCGCTCGTACTGCGCCCGGAAGTCGGGATCTTCGAAGAACAGCGAGACCGCGCGGCGCCACGGTCCCTCGGCCATTTCGCCGCGCCACTTCTCGACGATGGCCCACCACGGCGCGACGTCGCCGACGGAGGGCAGGAGCCGCGACCAGTCCGCCAGCTCGCGCGGCACCGGTCGGACGCTCACCACCTTGAGCTGGCGATCGGTCCGGTACATCCCCAGCTCGCCGACGACGCTGATCACGGCCCCCTTCTGGACGCCCTCGACCTTGTGGAGGTCAGAGGTCCAGAACGGCGCGGTCTTCACCCGGCCGGTGCTGTTCGACAGCGTCAGGATGACGTACGGACTGCCGTCCGCCTGGGTGCGCTGATCCACCTCCCATACGAGGAAGGCGCCCTCCACGCGGGCGCCGACGGCGAGGTCGGGGATCGAGATGGGGGCGGGCATGGAGTGAATATGGCGGTTGGCCGTTGGTGGGTGGTAGGTGGTGGGGACCACAGCCCACCACCCATTACCTACAACCGCCTTCGGCTCCGCGGTTCCTTGAGCCGGTGCAGCGAGGCGTCCCGGTCGTCCGCGGGCGTCATCCGCCGAATCGCGGGCTCCGCCTCGGGCAGCAGATGGCCGATCGAGTTCGCGTAGTACTCCAGCAGCGGCCGCTGCCTGGGCATGACGGCGATCGAGGAGCCCGTGGCCAGCACCACGTGCCGCATCCGGAACATCCGCCGCGCGATGGCCCAGGTGGCTTCGATGGAGCGGTCCGCGCGGACCACCTTGGCGTTGACCTCGAGCAGGCGGTCGCGGAACTCGCGCATCCGCTCGAGCAGCTCCGGCAGCGTGACGACGTGCCGCTCGAACGACAGCAGGGCCGCGGACGCGAGCGCCACCGGCGTCACCGGCACGATCATGCGCACCCGCTCCATCGCATCGTCCGCCAGGCGCTGCACGTGGGGCAGCCGTTCCGGCCGCGGCAGGGCGAGGACGTCGGTAGCCTGGGCCGCCAGCCAGCTCCGGACCGACAGCGGGGTGCCGAAGTTGACCGCCGCCCGGCCGTAGCGCTTGAGCCGGCCGGTCACGAAGCGGGCGGTGTTGAACAGCAGGTACTGGAGGACGCTGGAGGCCTGCCGCACGCGCGAGAGGCGGAGCTCGGGATCCAGGCACTCCTGGATGAGGACCCGGTCCTCGAGGGTGCGGTCGTAATTCAGCGCCACAGGCACCAGCCAGATGTCCCGATCGAAGCCCGGCTCCCGGAGGCTGCCGACGATGTAGTCGAGGAGGCCGATCTTGGCGGGCTGGAACCGCCCGTCGCGCGACAGGCCGCCCTCCGGAAACAGCCCCTGGGTCACGCCGTTGCGCGTGATGAGCTGGACGTAGCGCTCCAGCACGGCGTGGTACAGCGGCTCGCGGTAGCGGCGCCGGATGAAGTACGACCCGAACGACTTGAAGATGGTCTCGAGCGGCCAGACCCGCGCCCATTCACCGACGGCGTAGCTCACCGCCACGCCGCGGGCCAGCACGAACGCGACGACGACGTAGTCCACGTTGGAGCGGTGGTTCATCAGGTACACGACCATGTCGTGGCGCGGAATGCGCTCCAGCGCCGCCTCGTCCTGGTAGTCCACCGTGACGTTGTACAGCAGGTTGAGCGTGAGCCGCGCGAGGTTGTAGCCGAGCCGGTAGTAGGAGAGAACGTTGAAGAACGGCAGGATCTCGTCGATGTACCGCTCGACCCGCACCCGCACTTCCAGCTCGGTCAGCCGCTCCTGCCGCATGTGCTCCCGCATCGCGGCGACCACCACGGGATCCAGGATCAGCTCGTCGTGAATGGCGCGCCGCGACACCAGCTTGTGCCGGGCGACCCGGGCCTGGAAGTCCAGCAGGGTGCCGCGCGCCCAGCGGCGCATCCGCCCCCGGAGCGCCGCGGTGGCCCGCCGCGTGAGCCACAGCGCGAGGCCCCCCGCGAGCAGGAGGGCGACGGAGAGCAGCAGCCAGTCGAGTGGGGTCATCGGCCGCGCGCCGCGCGGTCAGGCGGTCGGCGCCTTGCCCGCGGCCTTCAGCTGCTGGAACGCCATGCCCTTGAGACGGGTGATCCGCATCGCCATCGGCGGGTGGGTCGCGAGGAGGTCCGCCAGGCGCCCCTCCTTGAGGTTCACGTCGCGCCCCAGCGGGTCCGCGATGCAGAGATGGGCGGCGCCTTCCTTGATGTGCGTAGTGGGCGCCTCGTGGGTCTCGATCTTCTGCAGCGCCGAGGCGAGCGCGGCGGGATTGCGCGTGAGCTCGGCGCCGGTCGCGTCGGCCAGGTACTCGCGGTCGCGGGAAACGGCCATGGCCATGATGCGCGAAATGAACGGAGCGAGAATCAGGGTGATCACCCACAGCACGAACACGACCAGCGCCGCGAGGGCCAGCGGGCCGCTCGCCTTCCGCCCGCGCCCGCCCAGCAGGCTCCCGCCCCCCCGGAGCATCCGCCCCATGCCGTTCGACAGCACCACGATCACGCCCACCAGCGACGCGATGAGGGTCATCAGGCGCACGTCGAGGTTCCGGACGTGGCCCATCTCGTGCGCAACGACCCCCTGCAACTCCTCGCGATTGACCGCCGCCAGCAGCCCGGTGGTCACCGCGATGCACGCCGTGGGCGCGTCACGTCCCGTCGCGAAGGCGTTCGGATCCGGGTCGTCGATCACGTACACCTTCGGCCTCGGCAGCCCGGCGGCGATGGCCATCTCCTCGACGACGTCCAGCAGCTGCTTCTCCTCGAAGCTCTGCGGCGTGATCAGCTGCCGCGCACCGGTCGACCACAGCACCTGCTGCGGCCCTTTCCGCCACGACACCCAGGCCGTGACGGCGGCGATGGTGGTCACGACCACGCCGATCCACGGGAACCGGTACGCCACCTGGCCCTCGGTGCGGGCCGCGGCGGCGAGATACAGCGCCAGATCGCCGCCGAAGCCCAGCCACGCGAAGAACAGGATGAACAGCACCAGCCACGCGACGGTGAGCCGGCGGTTCCGCGCCTGCTGCTCGAAGAGATTCGCGCCCGCCGTCACCCTTGCGGCTTCTGGAGCGAGAGATCCACCTGCGGCACGGCGCGCTCCGCCTGGTCCTCGATCTCCCACAGCTCCGCGTGCTCGGCCTTGGCGAGCCCCGCGACCAGGTTGGTGGGGAACTGCTGCTGCTTGGTGTTGTAGCTGGTGGCGACGTCGTTGTAGAGCTGGCGCGCGAACGCGATCTTGTTCTCGGTGCTGGACAGCTCCTCCTGCAGGTCGCGCACGTTCTGCGACGACTTCAGATCCGGATAGCGCTCCATCACCACGAACAGCTTCCCGAGCGCGCCGGTGAGGGCGCCCTCGGCCGCCGCCGTCTCCTTCACGCCGCCGCCGCTGGCCATCGCCTTCGACCGCGCGTCCACGACCGCCTGCAGCGTGTCCTTCTCGAAGCTCATCGATCCCTTGACGGTGTTGACCAGGTTGGGGATCAGGTCGTGCCGCCGCTTGAGCTGTACGTCAATCTGCTTCCACGCGTTCACCGTCTGGTTCTTCAGGGAGATGAGGCCGTTGTAAGCGCTGATCACCCAGAGGACGATGACCGCGAGGACGACGAGGAGCAGAATCGAGCCCATGAGACCCCGATCACGCGGAGGTTGCTGCGAATGTGGGGCGGCGCCGCGGCGCTGGCAAGAGCGATGCCCGCGGGCTATGCTGTAGGATCACAGCACCGGGCCGAGTCCTCAGGAGGAGTCGCCACACGGCAGGGAAGCCAGTGGTTCCCGGGCGCGAGAGGGCGGGCCTGCGCATCCCGGGCCGCCTGCTGCTGTGCCTCGCCGCGGCGGCGGGCCCCTCCCTCCCGGACCTCCAGGCACAGTCCGCACCCGACATCACGGTCGTCGCGACGGGTGCGTTCCGGCCGACCGCCGTGCTCCTGCCGAGCGTCCAGTTCTGGGTGGCGGTGGACAGCGCGGCCGGCGGCGTCGTCCTGCGGAACCTCACCCTCAACCCGGTCACCTTCAGCGGGTGGGTGCGGGTCGAGGGACTGCAGCCGGGCGCGCGCGCCGCCGAAACGGCGCCGTTCGCGGACAGCGTGCGGTTCTCGTCCGACGGTCGCGTGACGCTCCTGGTGGCGGACTCGGCCACCCGCGCGCCGCTCTCGGTGGAGGTGCAGGGCGACACGGCCGCGGCGGCGGGCAAGCTGATCATCACCGCGCCGCACTGGCCGTTCGGCAGGCTGGTGGTCGTCACCATCGATCCGGCGGATCTCTACGAGCACCGCTGGCGCTCCGTCGGCTACGGGGTGCGGGACCGGATCTCCGTCGACGACAGCCGGCACATCGTCTTCCTGCGCGATTCCACCATCGCGAACACCGTGGTCGCGATCGCCCCGGGCCGGGGGACGCGAGCCGCGATCCGGACCGAGACGACGTCGCTGGTCCTGGACACCGAGTTCGGAGGCCGCGAGCGCCGCGCCGCCGGGCGCCTGGTGATGGCGCTCGAGCCCACCCCCGACGCCGGCGGGCACCTGCGCCTCGAGCTGGTGTTCGGCCGGGGCGACTCGGAGGACGACGCGTCGGGCGCGCTGGCAGTGGCGATGGGCGACGCGCCGGCCCCGTACGTCGCGCCCGGTCTGCGCGTGACGACGCCGTCGTCGAACCTGCCGGTGGTCCTGGCGCACGTGCTGGCGGCCGCCCAGCCGATGCTGCACTACGATCGGATCGCGACGTTCCGCAACATCCCGGCGGGCTCCTATACCTTCCTCGCGGCGTTCGACCGCGACGGGTGGTACGGTGCGACCACGGCGCTGCAGCTCGGCGACCCCGAGGTGGTGTGCTCGGAATACGGTCTGATGAAACGGTTCGCCGAACGGTCCGGGGCCCAGCGTCACGAGATCTGGAACCGGCTCGGCGCGCGGGGCCGCTACGTGTGGACCGACGACTGGGGCGGCCACTGGATGGCGGACAAGGACCCGTACCAGATCCTCAAGGGCTATGCGTGCTACCGGGCGACCCGGGACACGGCGTGGCTCGGCGTGGAGCTGCCGAACCTCCGCCGCATCGCGCGCTTCGTGCTGGGAACGGACTACCGGGCCGACGGGCTCGTCGAGGGCATCAGCGACGGCAGCTACTCGGAGATGTCGCCGATCTCGCGCGGCGGTCGACCGTACCTCTCCGAGGACCCGTACGTGAACGCGCTCGCGGCCTACGCGCTCGACCGCCTCGCCGAGCTCGAGGACGAGGCGGCGTGGCGGCTGCCGGTCGCGAGCCTCGGGGACAGCGCCGGGGCGTGGCGCGACGCGGCGACCCGGATCCGGGCGGCGCTGCCCTCGCTGTGGCGGCCGGCGATGGGGTGGTTCGCCTACCACGTCCGGGCGGACAGCGCCGGCAGCTGGGACCACTACCATCTCCAGCCCGTGGACGCCCTGATCTTCGGCGCGGTGGCCGACACGGGGATCCAGGCGGCGATGGTGCGCACGATCCTGCGGCCCGAGTGGTGGGACGCCCGCAACCGCGGCTTCTACGCCGTGCCCAGCGACGATTCGTGGTTCGATCGCTCCGGCTACTGGACCGGCTGGGGCTGGCACATCATGGACTTCAAGGCCCTCGAAGCGGTGTTCCGTTACGGCGCCGTCGACGAGCGCCGCACCGCCTGGGAGCGTCTGGACGACGAGGCGTCACGGATCATCCGCGTGAACTACGGCCGGCCCGGCGAGCGGGGCGACAACAACGGCCTGTTCATGTTCTCGGCGGGATCGTTGCTCGACCTGGTGGCGCGCGGGTTGTTCGGGGTGGACGAGCACCTCGATGCGCTGGAGATCGCGCCTCACGTCGACGGCATCGCGGACGATTCGACCTGGCGTCTCGACGGGTGGAGACTCAGTCGTGATTCGCTCAGCATCGCGTACCGACCGGTGGATCGCGCCGCGACCATCGCGCTCGGCGCGCCGCGCCACATCCGGCTGACGCTGCGGTTCCCGTGGCTCGTGCGGGGCGCCTGCGTCCGGCTGCGCCGCGGCAGCGCGCCGCCCGAGCATCCCGATCTGACCTTCCTGAGCGACGGCTCGGCCTACCTCGACGTCGGGGGGGGCGACGAGCCGGCGTCGCTCACGCTTTCTTCGCGCGCCTGCGCAGGCTGACCGCCGCCGTGGCGAGCCAGATCCAGACCAGCAGGGCCAGCGCGTGCGGCCGCGAGGCCGTACGAAGCAGCAGGACCAGGTTGACCGGAACGGCGGCCGCCGAGCCGAGCCGCGTTTCCGGCAGCCAGCGCCGCAGCGCCACGACCTGGTTGGCCGCCGCGCCGCCGGAGCGCAGCCGTTCCAGGATGGCCCGCTGCAGCGCGGCGTCGCCCAGCGTCCGCCATCCCGGGAGCCGCACCAGGTTCCACACCGTGGCCGCGTAGCCGTAGCCGTGCATGTCGGTCGAGCCGAGCATCGGCCGGTTCTCGAGCCGCGACCAGGAGATCACGGTGCGCCGACCCGACGGAGGCAGCTCCATCGCCTGCGGTGAGCTGGTCCAGATCTCGAACCCGTCCGCGCCCCACTCGCTCAGCTGACCGAACTCCGCACCGGTGTGGCGTCGCCAGTCCTCCGGCAGCGTCGGGACCAGAAACAGGGAGTCGGCGTGCAGCCGCCGGATCAGCGCTCCCGTCGAGTCCCACGAGGCATCGTAGGGCCGGTTGGCGATGACGCTCGTCGTCCCCAGCGCCAGGACGTGAATGCCCGACAGCGAGATCTCCTCGCCGTCGAACAGGCGGGGAGGCCGCGCCGGCACCTCGAGCCGCCAGGCGCTCGCGGCTCCGCCGGTATTGTGGTCGGTGACGAAGGCGACGTCGAACCCCGCCCGCGCGTGCCAGGCGGCGTTCCGGGCCGCGTCGAAGCCCGGCCGCCCGTCGTGGGAGAGCGCCGTATGCGAGTGGACGTCCATCACCAGCAGGTCGGAGCTCGCGGGTACGAGGCGCGGGATCGGGCGCGGCAGCCAGTAGCCCCAGCCGGCGAACCCGGCGACGGCGACCAGGAAGGCGAGCGCGTACCAGAGTTCGCGCCTCGCCCGGCCGGGCGGGCGGGGCGCCGCCAGCCGCACCAGCACGTATCCGACGAGCGCCCACAGGGCGAACCCGACCAGGTCGCGCCGGGATCCCCCGTTCAGCCAGTCCGCGACCAGGGTCAGCGGCGCGAGGAGCACGTGGGAGATCGGATACGCGAGGCGGGCGGTGTCGGGCGTCGCCCAGGTGACGACGTCGACCAGGGGAGCCACGGAGAACAGCTGCGCGACGACGACGCAGAGCGAGAGCGCCAGGGCCGGGCGCCAGCGCAGCCGCATGCGAGGCTACGGTCCGGAGTCGGCCGCGATCTCGCGGAGCGCGCGGGCCATGCGCTCCGCCAGGCGCTGGCGCTGCGCCGGCGTGCGCGCCGCCGGGTGATCGTGCCGCAGCGAGATCTCGGCCAGATCGTCGAGGGCGATGCGGTACCAGGCTCCGGCTGGAGCGTGGCCCGGCTCGCCGGCCTCCGCGCCGGTCCCGTTCGACTGGCGTCGCCCCACCGCCCGCGCCACGCGCCCGCGCGGCGCGACCGCGCCGGAGAACTCGATCTCCTCGGGCACCGGCAGCGTGCCCAGCGCCGTCGCGACCCGCTTCTCGAGCACGTCGCCGGGCGAATCGGCGATGTCCTTGGTGATCGTCGCCAGCGTGGCGCCCTCCATCTGCCGCAGCTTGATCGACAGCAGCTGGAGCAGGTGCCGGTAGCCGTAGGTGGCCGCGGTGCCGCGACCCTCCGGCGGGCTCATCAGGTGGCGGGTCACGTAGAAGCGGATCGTGCGGTCGGAGGGATGACTCTGGGCCGCGGCGTTGATCGGGGTCACACCGGAGGCGTCGAGGATGCCGCCGGAGATGGCCGCGAGGTCCCGGATGTTCCAGGGTGCGAGCTTGGCGTATTCGCGGAGCGCGAGAAGTGCGTCGCTCATGGCGTGCAGAGTTCATATCCCGCGGCCGGGCGCAGCGCAAGGAGGGCGTGAGCCCCGAGGCCTTGACGTTTCCGCCGCCGGTCCGCCCGCGATTGTGGCGGCCCGGCAGGCCTTTGGTGCTGCCGGGTAATTCCGGCGCGGTTCTTGCTGTTTCTGGCGTCAGCCCCCGGGGAGCGGAGTGCATGGCTCAGTACAGAATCGCGTGGCTGCCGGGCGACGGGATCGGCAAGGACGTGATGGAAGCGGCGCGGATCGTCCTCGACGCGATCCACCTCGACGCCGACTATCTGCCGGGCGACATCGGATGGGATTTCTGGTGCAGCGAGGGTGACGCCTTCCCGCCGCGCACCGTCGAGCTCCTCAAGGGCGTGCACGCGGCGATGTTCGGCGCGATCACGTCGAAGCCCGCGCGGGCGGCGGAGGCCGAGCTCGCGCCGTCGCTCCGGGGCACGGGCCTGGTGTACCGGTCGCCCATCGTCCGGATGCGGCAGATGTTCGACCTGTACGTCTGTCTGCGCCCGTGCAAGGCCTATCCCGGCAATCCGCTGAACTTCGGCGAGACCATCGACCTGGTGATCTTCCGCGAGAACACGGAGGACCTGTACGCCGGGGTCGAGTTCAGCCCGGTGCCCGCCGAGCTCGCGGCGACGCTGGCCCGGACCTCGAAGCCGTTCGCGCCGTTCAAGGACCTCGCGCCCGACGCCTACGCGATCTCGTGCAAGGTCAACACCCGGAAGGGCTCCGAGCGCATCGTGCGCGCGGCGTTCGAGCACGCGAAACGGGCCGGGCGCCGCAAGGTCACGGTGGTGCACAAGGCGAACGTGGTGCGTGCGACGGACGGGCTGTTCCTGGAGGAAGCGAAGCGCGTGGCGGCCGAGTATCCGGGCATCCCGATGGACGATGCCAACGTCGACGCGATCTGCATGTGGCTGCTGAAGAACCCGCGGAGCTACGACGTGCTGGTCGCCCCGAACCTGTACGGGGACATCATCTCCGATCTGGCCGCCCAGATGGTCGGCGGCCTCGGCTTCGGGTGCTCGGGCAACATCGGCGAGAAGCTGGCGGTGTTCGAGCCGTCCCACGGCTCCGCGCCGAAGTACGCGGGCCAGCACAAGGTGAACCCGATCGCCACCATTTTGGCGGCCAAGATGATGCTCGACTGGCTGGGCGAGAAGGCGAAGGCCGAGCGGCTCGAGCGCGCGGTGGCGTCGGTGATTCGTGTCGGGAAGGCCCGCACCTACGACATGGGCGGCACGAGCACCACGCTCGAGGTGGCCGAGGCCGTGGCGAAGGCGCTGTAGGGCGCGCGATGGCCGGCGCCGAGGAGAAGCGCGCGATCGTCCTCCACGAGGTGGGCCTGCGGGACGGGCTGCAGATGGAACGGGAGGTCGTGCCGACCGGGCAGAAGGCGCGATGGGTCCGCGAGCTGGCGGCCACGGGCCTGGACGTCGTGCAGGTGGGCTCGTTCGTCCATCCGGAGAAGGTTCCGCAGATGGCGGACACCGACCGGCTGTTCGGCGAGCTCGGCACGCTCGAGGGTGTCGTGCTGTCGGCGCTGGTCCTCAACGAGCGGGGACTGGAGCGCGGCCTGGCCTGCGACGTGGAGCTGTTCTGCATGGGCGTCTCCGCGAGCGAGACGCACAGCCGCAAGAACACCGGGATGTCCGTGGCCGAGGCGACGGCGCGCATCATCGCCATGGCGCGTGCGGCCACGGCGGCCGGCCGGCAGGTCCAGGTGTCGGTGCAGTCGGCGTTCGGATGCGGCTACGAGGGCGTGGTGCCGGAGCGCCGGGTGCTCGACCTGGTCCACCGCTTCCTCGATGCGGGCCTGACCCGCGTCAGCCTCGCGGACACGGCCGGACACGCCGTTCCCGATCAGGTGGAGCGGCTGTACGCCGCCGTGTTCGACGCCGGACCCGGCGTCGAGGTCGCGTGCCACTTCCACAACACGTACGGCCTCGCGCTCGCGAACTGCTGGGCGGCGCTGCGCGCCGGCGTGACCTGGTTCGAGTCGTCTGTGGCGGGGCTCGGCGGCTGTCCGTTCACCAAGGTCGCGGGCGGCAACACCTGCACGGAGGACTTCGTGCACCTGCTCCAGCGCAGCGGACGGCGCCCCGACGTCCGGCTCGACCGGCTGATCGCCGTGGCCGGCGAGGTCGCCGGGTTCTTCGGCCGGGACCTGCCGGGCAGCGTGTACCGCACCGGCACGATCGCCGACGCGATCGCGGCGCGCGCGTGAGCACCACGAAGCTGCTCGGCGGGATCCGGGTCCTCGACCTGACCAACGTGCTCTCCGGCCCGTTCGCCACGGCGCTCCTCGCGCTGCTGGGCGCGGAGGTCGTCAAGATCGAGAACCCGGTGGAGGGCGACCTGGCCCGCAAGCTCGGCAACGTGCCGGAGCTGAACGACCGACTGATGGGCACCAGCTTCCTGGCGCAGAACGCGAACAAGAAGTCGGTGACGCTGAACCTCAAGCAGCCCGAGGCGCGCGACATCTTCCTGCGGCTCGCGCGCACGGCCGACGTCGTGGTCGAGAACTTCCGCCCCGGCGTGATGGACCGGCTCGGCCTCTCGTACGCGGCGCTGGCCGCGACCAACCCGCGCCTCGTCTACTGCGCCATCTCCGGCTTCGGGCAGACCGGCCCCGACGCGCAGAAGCCGGCCTACGACCAGATCATCCAGGGCCTCTCCGGCGTCATGGCGATCAACGGAGACGAGCGGTTGAATCCGCTGCGCTGCGGCTTCCCGGTGTGCGACACCGTCGGAGGACTCAACGCCGCGTTCGCCATCATGGGCGCCCTGTTCCACCGGGAGCGCAGCGGCGAAGGGCAGTTCATCGACGTGGCGCTGGTGGATTCGATCATGCCCCTCATGGGATGGGTCGCGGCCAACCTGCTGATCGGCCACCAGCAGCCGCAGCTGCTGGGCAACGACAACTTCACGGCCGCGCCTTCGGGCACCTTCGCCACCCGGGACGGCGCGATCAACATCGCGGCCAACAAGCAGGAGCAGTGGGAGGCGGTGGCCGAGGCGCTCGGGGTGCCGGAGCTGAAGCACGACCCGCGGTTCGCCAGGCGCGACGCGAGGAAGAAGAACCGCCGCGCGCTGACCCCGCTGCTCGAGGCCAAGCTCCGCGAGCGCGACACGGACGACTGGGTCCGCGTGCTCAACGAGCGAGGCGTGCCCTCGGGCGCGATCCTGGGGCTCGAGCAGGCGTTGAGCCAGCCGCAGGTCGCCCACCGGGCCACGATCCAGACCGTGTGCGCGGAAGGCATCGGGGAGCTGAAGCTGTTCGGCCTCACCGCCAAGCTGGACAAGACGCCGGGGGCCGTCGAAACGCCGCCGCCGCGCCTCTCCGAGCACACAGCAGCCATTCTGGGCAAGCTCGGCTACTCCCCGGAGGACATCGCGCGGCTCAGGGAAAGGGGCATCGTGTGACGCAGCACGCACCGCGGACGGCGATGACGGTGGTCCAGAAGATCCTCGCGCGCGCGGCGGGCCGGGAAGCGGTGGCGGTCGGCGACGTCGTGGAGCCGGCCGTGGATCTGGCGATGAGCCACGAGAACGCGGCCCTCGTCATCAACCAGTTCCTCGAGGTGTTCCGCGGCACCGGACACGCGCCCGCGGTGTGGGATCCGTCGCGGATCGCCATCATCTTCGATCACCGCGTGCCGGCCGAGTCCTCCAAGACCGCGACCAACCAGAAGAAGGTGCGCGAATTCGTCGCGGCCAACGGGATCGCGAAGTTCCACGACATCCGCGGTGACCGGGGCGGCATCTGCCACCAGATTCTGCCCGAGAACGGCTACGTGCGGCCCGGCGCGGTGGTCGTCGGCACGGACTCCCACACCACGAGCCACGGCGCGCTCGGCGCGTTCGCGTTCGGGATCGGCGCCACCGAGATGGCCAGCGTCTGGACGCTCGGCTGCGCCGTGAACGTCGAGGTGCCGGCCACCATCAAGGTGAGCGTCCGCGGCGTGATGCCGGAAATGGTCGGCCCGAAGGATCTGATCCTCCACCTGGTCGGGAAGCTGGGCGCTGCCGGCGCCACCTTCCGCGTCCTGGAATTCCACGGCGCCGCCGTCGCGGCGATGCCCACGTCCGGCCGCCTGACCCTGTGCAACATGGCGGTGGAGGCCGGGGCGACCTCGGGCATCGTCCCGGCGGACGACGAGACGCTGCGCTATCTCCGCGACGAGGCGGGCGTGAGCGAGGCCGTGCCGCTGGTCGAGCCGGATCCCGACGCCCGGTACGAGCGGTCGGTGGACATCGACGTGGCGACGCTGGAGCCCCAGGTCGCCTGCCCGCACACGGTGGACAACGTGCGGCCCGTCGGCGACGTCGCGGGTCGGCACGTCGACCAGATCGTGATTGGCTCCTGTACCAACGGGCGGCTCGACGACCTGGCGGTCGCGGCTCGCATCCTCAAGGGGCGCAAGGTCGCCGCCGGCACGCGGATGCTGGTCTTTCCGGCGTCCGGCCGCATCTACCAGGAAGCGCTCGCCGCCGGGTACGTGGCCGATCTAGTCGGCGCGGGCGCCGTGGTGATGAACGCCGGCTGCGGGCCCTGCCTCGGCGTGCACGAGGGGGCGCTGGGCGACGGCGAGACCGCCCTCTCCACGACCAACCGCAACTTCAAGGGCCGGATGGGCAACCCGGCCTCCGAGGTGTTCCTCTGCTCCCCGGCGGTGGCCGCGGCTTCGGCGGTGACCGGCCGGATCACGGACCCGCGGCGCGGAGGCACACCGTGAGCGCGCCGAAGGCCGTCCTGGTGCTGGGCGACGACGTCTCCACCGACGTCATCTATCCGGGTCGCTACATGGCGACGGTGCTGCCGAGCGAGACGCCGCAGTATGCGTTCGCGGACCTCGGCCCGTTCAACGCGCGCCTGAAGGCGGGCGACGTGCCCGCCGGCAGCGTCGTCGTCGCCGGCAAGAACTTCGGCTGCGGCAGCTCGCGCGAGCAGGCGGTCTCGACGCTGAAGGGACACGAGCTGGTGATCGTGGCGTGGAGCTTCGCGCGGATCTTCCTGCAGAACGCGATCAACCTCGGCCTCCGGCTCGTGGAAGCGCCGGGCGTCGCGGCGTCCGCGGGTGACGAGCTGACGGTGGGAGCGTCCGAGGTCGTCAACGTGACGAGCGGCAAGCGCTATCCCGTTCGGCCGCTGCCAGCGGCTCGTCAGGCGATCATCGAGGCGGGCGGCCTCATACCGTACACCCGCCGCCGCCTGCTCGAGCGGGCCGCGCGCCGCTAGGAGGCGGCGGGAGGCTCCGCTTTCGCCACGGCGGCGCCCCGCACGCGGCCCCACAGCGCCGCGATCCCGACGAGAATGCCGGCGGCCTGGCAGGCGGAGGCGGCGAGTCGGACGTAGCGCCAGGCGGGGGCGGCGAGCTCGATGTCGAAGAATTCGGTGACCCCGCGGATCGCGGTTCCCGCGGCGAGCAGGGCGTAGGCGAGTCCCACGGCCCTGGGATGCGGCCCGATCGGCTGTCCGCGGCCCGAGCGCGGGAACAGCCAGAAGGCGGTGCCGAGGATCATCATCAGCAGGAACCCCACCAGCAGCACGTGGACGTGCGCCACGATCATCCCCTGACTGATCACGCCGCCCACGGTCTGGCGGTACTCGAGCCACAAGCCGCCCGCCAGCCCGAGGGCCAGGAAGGCGAACGCCGTTCTGAGGTAGAGACGCACCAGCGTATGCATGCCCGCAGTCTAGCGCGCGCGCCGGTGCAGAGCCAGCAGCGTCCCCGTGCGGCGGCGAAAGCGTCCACGCCGCAGCGGACGGGCACGGGATCGCGCCGAGCGCCGGGCTAGCTTGGCGGCATGCGTCGCGGGTTCACGCTGGTGGAGCTGCTCTCCGTGGTTGCGATCCTGGGAATCCTCGCGGCGGTCGTGACCCCTCCCCTGGTCCGCTACCTCGACCAGGCGGCGGTGCGCGAGGGAGTCGAGCGGTACGCGGCGCTTCATGCCACGACCCGCCAGCTCGCCATCTCGCGGAGCGCCCTGGCCCGGCTGGAGCTGGATCGCGCCCGGCCCTTCGCGACCCTGTCCGTGCAGCGCAGCCTCACGGCGTGGGACACCATCGGGGTGTATCCGCTCGGGTCCGCGACCGTCACCTGCTCGAATCCGGTCGTCGTGTTCGGACCGCTGGGGCTCGGCTACGGCACCTCGAACACGCGCGTGATCTTCTCCCGTGGCTCGGCCGCCGACACCGTCACCACCTCACGCACCGGGAGACTCCGCCGTTAGCCGCCTGCAACCATCCACGGCGTCGACGCGTCTAAGCACGTGAGAGGTGAAGGGAGCGACGGATGGGCGCGACGCCCGTGCTCGGCAAGAGCGGCGAGAGCAGGCCGGCGTCCCGGGCACGCCCGAGAGAGACGGCGACGACGAGGTCTCCCGAGTCATGCGTCTGGGGCTACGTCGTCCACCCGTCCCTGCTGCCGACGATCTTCTCGCCGAGCGGGGACGACCCGGGCGGCCAGAGCGAGGAGCGACCGACCGCGCGCAAAGTCTGACGGCGGCTTTGCCCGGTCGCAGGGCCCGGGGGTTCGCCCCCGGGCCGCTTGTTTTCCGGCTGCGGCGTCAGGTCGGCGGGCTGCCGCCGAACGACAGGTGGACGGTCACCACGACGTCCGGCGCCACGTGCAGGACCAGGGCGCGGACCGGCGGCCGGATGCCGAAGTCCCGCATGTCGAGACCGAAAGAGGCGTCGACGTCCTCGCCGCCCGGGCGTGCGACCGCCGTTGCGGTGGCTCGCAGCGGCCGTGTGACACCGTGCACCGCGAGCCTGCCGACCAAGACGACGCCGGTCGTGTCGCCCGAGACGGCGCCGGATGCGACGCTGTCGAGATCGAAGCGAATCGTCGGAAAGCTGTCCGCCCGCATCGCCTCCCGCATGTGGCTGTCCCGCAGCCCGTTGCCTGTGCGCATGTCCGCGACGAGCACCACCGCCGTGCCCCGGACTTCGGTCAACCGGCCTCCGGAGAACTCCGCGCTGGCGATGGGCGCCCGGCCCACGAAGTGCCCGACGAGCGTGGAGTGCAGGGTGAACGTGGCCTGACCGGCGGAGAACGGTGCGGTCACCACGGGCTGCGCGGTCGCCCCGTCGACGGGGACGGCGGCCATCAGCATGGCGGCGCCGCCGACGCGACTCAGCGCTCGCCACATGGCCCCTCCGCGGACGAGTGGTCGAAACGGACCCGGACGGATCCCGGCCTCGCTCTCCGCTAGGAAGCTGCGGCCTGGCGAGCTGCGTACGGCGCGCAGATCTCCCGGGCAACCTCGGCGAATGCGCGTGGCGTGATGCCGAAGCGAGTCGCGATGGCGTTGTCGTCCGTCGTACTACCCTCGAGGAGCATCTGGAGTTGCTCGGACGTGATCGGCGCGGCGCTCGGAAGGGTGGCGCCGGCGGCGGCGGCGAAGCGGGCCACGCCGACGGGCACGGAGATGCGGCGCCGCCGCACGCCCAGCGCCGCCTCGAGCGCGTCCAGCAGCTGGTGGTACGTCAACGCCTCCGCCCCGGCCAGGTCGAAGCTGCCTCGGGCGTCCGCGCGCTCCAGGGCGCGCGCGAACGCTTCGGCCACGTCGCCCAGCCAGATCGGCTGCAGCCGGTAACGGCCGTCGCCGATGACCGGAACGACCGGCGAAAGACGGATCATGTCCACCATCGTCTTGATCGGTGGACTGCCGGGCCCGGCGATGAGGGAAGGCCTGAAGATCGCGTGGGGGATGCCGCTGGCGCGGACGGTCTCCTCCGCCCGCCACTTCGTCTGGTGATAGCGGGTGGCGCCCGCTGCGTCGCGGGCACCGAGCGCGCTCATGTGCAGCAGCAGCGGCGTGCCGGCCTGGCGCGCCGCCTCCAGCACGGCCTCCGTGCCCGCGACGTGCACCGATTCAAACGTATGCCGGTTCGTCTCGACGATGATGCCCACCAGGTGGACCACCGCGCCGGCACCCTCGAGCAGCCTTCTCAACGCGGCTCGCTCGCCGAGGTCGCCCCCGACGAGCTCGACTCCCTGATCCCGCCAGGCGCCTGCGCGTTCCGGCCTGCGAACGAGCGCCCGCACCTCGTGGTCCCGTCTGAGCAGTTTCTGGACGATCGCCTGTCCGACGTAGCCGGTCGCTCCGGTGATCGCGACTCGCATAGGGTGCGAAAATGCGGCGGGCCAATCCGGATCGAAACAGTCCTAGGAAGTTGACCGTAGTACAGATAGATTGACAGGACTCTGGTCTATTACTATACTATGGTCGAAAATGACCACCCATCACCATTTCGGATCGAGGCGGGTGACTGTGACCGAAGTGACGCAGGGACGACGGGAGCGCAAGAAGGAGGAGACGCGGCGGCGCATCACGCTCGCGGCGCTCGAGTTGTTCCACGAGAAGGGTTTCGAAGCGACGACGGTGGATGAGATCACCGAACGGGCCGACGTCGCGAAGGGCACGTTCTTCAACTACTTCCCGCGCAAGGAGTCGGTGCTCGCTGCGTTGAGCGAGGAGTGGATGGAGCGGGCCGAGGAGCACGCGCCTCAGCACGGGCGGACGGCCAGCGAGCGGATCCTGGCGCTGTTCGGCGGGGTGGCGGAGTCGTACGGCCAGGATCGCGCGCTCGCCGGGATGCTGCTCAGGGTGAGCATGGAGCGGATGGTCTGTCCGGAGCCGGACGTGTCGCGCAGCGGGCTGTACCAGCGCGTCGTGCAGGTCGTGCGGGAGGGGCAGGAGAGCGGCGAGTTCCGGCCCGGGCTGTCGGCGGACTCGGTGTTCGGCGTGGTGGCGTCGGTGTTCCTCGGCACGCTGGTGTGGTGGGTCGGCGGTGGGCCCCATCAGACGGTCGTCGCGCGCAGCACGGTGAGTCTGCACGATGCCGTCGAGTCTCAGCTGGGCATCGCCCTGGAAGGCATCCGCGTTCCGGCGGCCGGTGTGAAGGAGTAGCGCCATGCGCATTGCGATCCTCGTCGTGCTCGCCCTCACGCCGGTGGCAGTGGCGGCGCAGCAGCCCGCGCCCGCTCCGGTGCGCCTGACGCTGGAAGGCGCCATCGAGCGCGCGCTGCGCTCCGGCAACGAGGTGCGGATCGCGGAGGCAGGCGTTCGCCAGGCCGAGGGGCAGGTGACCGAGGCCTGGGCGTCGGCGCTCCCGGAGATTCGCGCCAACGTCACCTACCAGCGGACGTTCGCCTCCGTGTTCCAGGACCTGGGCAGCGGGGTCCCGGTGTTCGCGCCGGACACGACGGCGTCGCTGGCCGCGCGGGTCAGCTACCTGGAGCGCAACGCGGGGATCGCGGCCTTCCAGGGGCTCGGGACGATGTTCTCGAGCACGGGCTTCGGGAGTCCCGACACCTACGTCGCCACCCTCACCCTCAGCCAGACGCTGTTCCAGGGCGGCAAGGTCGGCGCCGGCATCCGCGGCGCCCGTGCGTACGAGGAGGCTGCGCGGGCGCAGCTGGACGAGACGCGCCGGGAGGTGACGTACCGGGTCACCGTGGCCTATCTCGACGCGCTGTACGCCGCGCGGATCGTGGACATCTCCGAGGCGTCGCAGGTGCAGGTCAACGACCAGCTGCGCCACGTCTCCTTGAACCACCAGGTGGGCTCGGCGGCCGATTACGACCTGCTGAGGGCGCAGGTCGAGGCCGCGAACCAGGAGCCCATGGTCATCGCGGCGCGCAACAGCCGGGACGTCGCGCTCCTCGAGGTGCGGCGCCTGGTGAACGTCCCGGCCGATCAGCCGGTGGAGCTGGTGAGCGGCCTGCTCCAGACGCCGGCCGACTCGCTGCCGCGCGTCGACCTCGCCGCGCTCGATCTCGACGCCGCCGGCCGGGCGGCGATCGAGGCGGCGCAGGCGAACGTCGACTTCCGGCGCGAAGCGGTCCACGTCTATCACGGTGACTACTACCCGTCGGTGAAGCTGCTCAGCTCGTTCGGCGGCCAGGCGTTTCCGCAGAGCGGCTTCCCGTCGCGGTTGACGGACTTCCACGAGGACTGGACGGCCTCGCTCGTCGTGTCGGTCCCGCTGTTCGACGGGCTCCGGACGCACGGCGCGGTGCAGCAGGCCGAAGCGGACCTGGCGCGCGCCGAGGCGCAGCTGTCCCAGACGCGGGAGAGCGTCGCCATCGAGATCGAGCAGGCCAGGGCGGAGATCGTCCGGGCGCAGGCGCTGGTGGTCGCGCGGCACGTGACGGTGGGCCAGGCGGAGCGGGCGCATCATCTGGCGTCGGTCCGCTACGCCAACGGGATCGCGACGGCGCTCGAGGTGTCGGACGCCCGCCTAGCGCTGCAGGCGGCGAGCGTCAACGAGGCGCAGGCGACGCGCGACTACCTGCTCGCCATCGCCGCGCTCGAGCGGGCGCTGGGGCATCCCGTACCGCTCCAGAACGCAGGTAATCGGATGGCGGAGGGGCAGTAGGGTTGCCAGACGGCAAGTCGGCAGTGGTTACCAGACGCGAGCGGTGAGAGGACAGGAAGACAAATGCGCGGGACGAGTTCGGTGCGGTGGAGCGCGGCGCTGGTTCTCGCCGCGGCGGCCGTGGCGGCGGGCTGTGGCGCGAAGCGGGCGGGCGGCGGCGCGGCCGCCGCCGAGACGAAGGCCCCGGCCTCGCGGGACCTCGCGACCCTGAACGCGGCCGACGTCGCGGTCGCGCAGCAGACGACCCTGCGTACCGGCATTCCGTTGAGCGGCGCCCTCGAGCCCAAGGTGCGGGTCACGGTGGGCGCGCCGATGGCGGAGCAGTTGGTCGAGATGTACGTGAACGAGGGCGACCGCGTCGACTCCGGGCAGCGGCTCGCGAAGTTCAAGGACCAGGTCCTGCAGGCCGCGGCATCCTACGCCAACAGCGACGTGGCCACGCAGCGGGTGAACGTCCGGGTGGCCGAGGCGGAGTCGGCCCGAGCGGTGACCCTGTTCGCCGAAGGGGCGATCGCCCAGCGCGACCGCGACAACGCGCTGGCGGCGCTCGAGGCGGCGCACTCGCGCCTCTCGCTCGCGGTCTCGCAGGCAGCCAACGCGGAGGACCGGCTCCACAGCGCGGTGCTCACGGCGCCGGTGGCGGGCGTGGTCAGCAGGAGGTACGCGCAGGCCGGCGACCGCATCGACAACGGCAAGCCCGTGGTCGAGCTGGTGGATACGAGAATCCTCCAGCTGTCGGCGTCGGTGCCGACCGAATGGCTGCCGGAGCTGCGGATCGGCCGGCCGGTGAGCCTCACTCTGGCGCAGATGGACTCGGCGCGGGTCTCGGGGCGGATCAGCCGGATCAACCCGACGGCGGATCCGGCCACCCGGCAGATCCTGATCTACGTGGACGTCCCGAACCCGAGCCAGACGCTGGTGGGCGGGCTGTTCGTCTCGGGCCGCGTGGTCACCCGGGAGGCGACGCGGGTGGTGGCGGTGCCGTCCGCCGCGGTGCGTTACGAGGGCGAGGCCCGCACGCCGTACGTGTACGCGGTGAGCGGGGGCAAGGTCGCGCGCCGCGCGGTGGGCGTCGGCATCACCGACGACGATGCCGGCCTGGTGGAAGTGACCCGGGCGCTCGCGGCCGGCGACACCGTGATCATCGGTCCGATCGAGGGTCTGGCCGACGGCACTCCGGTGGCGATCGGCGGCGCCGCGGCGCCCACGAAGCGCTAGCGGCGGGGAGGCGGCGCGATGTTCCTTTCCGAGCTCTCGATCAAGCGGCCGGTGTTCGCCACCATGATGATGCTGGCGCTCATGGTGCTGGGCCTGTTCTCCCTGCGGCGCCTGAAGCTCGACGACATGCCCGACGTCGAGCTGCCCTTCCTGATGATCCAGGTCTCCTACCCGGGCGCGAGCACGGAGTCGGTCGAGCGCGACGTCACGAAGAAGATCGAGCAGGCCGTCAACCCGATCGAGGGCGTGGACCGCATCGAGTCGTCGTCGGTGGAGGGCTACTGCACGATCTTCATCCAGTTCACGCTCAAGACGAAGATCGTCACCGCCCAGTCGGACGTGCGGTCGGCCGTGGACCGGATCCGCGCGGACCTGCCGACGGACATCGACCCTCCGATCATCTCGCGCTTCGACTTCCGGCAGAACCCGATCATGAGCCTGTCCCTGTCCGGGCGGGACTGGGCGTTGCGCGACCTCACGACCCTGGCGAAGGAGACCATCACCCGCCGGCTCGAGACGGTGGACGGAGTCGGCAGCGTGACCGTCGTGGGCGGGCTGGAGCGGGAGATCCACGCGCTGCTGCTTCCGCCGCGGATGGACGCCCTCGGGGTGAGTCCGGACATGGTCGTCGCGGCCCTGCGACGCGAGAACATGGACATGCCGGCCGGCCGGGTGGAGCGTGGCAACGGGGAGCAGCTGGTGCGGGTGAAGGGCCGCATCACGGATCCGGCGGCGTTCGCGTCGGTGGTCGTGACGTCGCGCAACGGAGTGCCGGTGCGGCTGGGCGAGGTCGCGAGGATCGAGGACGCGCAGGAGGAGGAGCGGAGCCTCGCCGAGTACTCGGGCCGGCGGGCGATCGGCATCGACATCCGGAAGGTGTCGGGCGCCAACACGGTGGACGTGGCGACGGGGATCCGGGCGGTGATGGCGCGGCTCAACGTGGAGCTGCCGCAGGGCGTGCAGCTGGAGGTGATCCGCGACAACTCGAAGTGGATCAAGGACTCCCTCGCCGACGTGCAGCTGGCGCTGGTGCTGGGCGCCCTGCTCACCGTGATGATCGTCTTCCTGTTCCTGAACTCCTGGCGGTCCACGGTCATCACGGGCCTCACGCTGCCCGTGTCCATCGTCTCCGCCTTCCTGGTCATCTACGCCATGGACTTCACCATCAACACGATGACCTTGATGGCGCTGTCCCTGGCGGTGGGCATCCTGATCGACGATGCCATCGTGGTCCGCGAGAACATCGTGCGGCACGTGGAGCGTGGCGAGGACCATCACACGGCCGCGGGTGCCGCCACCAGCGAGATCGGCTTCGCGGTGCTGGCCACCACGATGTCCATCCTGGCGGTGTTCGTGCCGGTGGGCTTCATGGGCGGGATCGTGGGCCGGTTCTTCTACCAGTTCGGCATCACGGTCGCGTTCGCCGTGGCGGTGTCGCTGTTCGTCTCGTTCACGCTCGACCCGATGCTGTCGTCGCTGTGGTACGACCCGCAGGCGGCCGGCCACGCGGAGCGCGGCCCGATCGGCAAGCGGCTGGAGCGGTTCAACGACGCCTTCCGCGGCTACGGGCAGCGTTACCGCGGCGTGATCGCCTGGGCGCTCGATCACCGCGGATGGGTGATGGGCCTCGCGGGTGCCGCGTTCCTCGCGGCGATCGTGCTCATGGGCGTCGGGCTGGTCGGCGGCGGGTTCTTCCCGATCGTGGACCGGAGCGAGCTCAACGTCACGATCCAGACGCCGGTGGGCTCGTCGATCACCTACACGCGCGCCAAGGGCGAGGAGATCGACCGGTACCTGCGGTCGCGGCCCGAGGTGGCCTACACCTACTTCACGATCGGCGGCGGCTACACGCCCAGCGTCACCGACGGCACGATCTACGTGCGGCTGAAGCCGAAGAGCGACCGGCACCTGTCGCAGGACAAGTTCCAGATCGCGCTGCGCGCGGTGCTGCCGTCCTTCAAGGGGGTCAAGACCGGGATCATGGACGCGTCCGGCATGGGCGGCGGCCAGCTGCCGGTCCAGGTCAACGTCCTCGGGCCCGACATGACCCGCCTCCAGGAGTTGAACGACCGGATGATGGCGGCGATCGGCGACGTGCGCGGCCTCGTGGACCTCAAGTCGAGCCTCGAGGGGCGGAAGCCCGAGTACGTGATCCAGGTCAATCGCGACCTCGCCGCCGACGTCGGTCTGTCCGTCGGGTCGATATCCGGCACGCTGCGGACGGTGCTCGCGGGCCAGACGGCCACGACCTTCGAGGACGCGGCGGGCTACAGCCACGACGTGGTGGTGCAGGTGGCGCCCGAGTACCGCACCTCGTTCACCGACCTCGGGAGGATCCCGATCGCGACGTCGAGCTTCAACGCGCGCACGCTCTCGCCGGTGATGGTGCCGCTGGGCCAGGTGGGCCAGATCGCGCCGTCAGGCGCCCCCGCCGAGATCAAGCGACTCTCGCTGGAGCGCTCGGCCCGGATCGAAGGCAACTACCAGGACCGGCCGCTGACCGGCGTCATGGGCGACATCCGCAAGCGCCTCGCCGCGGTGCCGCTGCCGCCGGGCTACCGGATCGACTACGGCGGCGAGCAGAAGAACTTCGCCGAGACCACCGGCTACGTGCTGGAATCCCTGACGCTGGCCATCATCTTCGTCTACCTGATCCTGGCCTCGCAGTTCGGGTCGTTCCTGCAGCCGCTGGCCATCATGCTCTCGCTGCCGCTGTCGATCGTCGGCGTGCTGGTCGCCCTGGCGCTCACGCGCGACACGCTCAACATCCTCAGCATGATCGGCGTGATCATGCTCATGGGACTGGTGACCAAGAACGCGATCCTGCTGGTGGACTTCGCGAACAAGGCGCGCGAGAGGGGAGCGACCCGCCGCCAGGCGCTGATCCAGGCGGGCGAGATCCGGTTCCGGCCGATCATGATGACCACGCTGTCGATGATCTTCGGAATGCTGCCCACCGCCCTGGCGCTGGGCGAGGGCGGCGAGTTCCGCGCGCCGATGGCCCGCGCGGTGATCGGCGGCCTGATCACGTCGACGCTGCTGACGCTGATCGTGGTGCCGGTGGTCTACACCTATCTCGACGACTTCGGCGGCGGGGTGGCGGCGTGGGTCACGCGACAGATGCGGCTGAAGGCGAAGGCGGGGGCCGAGCAGGCGGCGGTGCCGGAGCCCGAGCCGGAGGGCGTGCCGGCGGACTAGCCGCGCCTAGCCGCGGCCGCCCGCCGGCTTGGAGAGGTCGGTCATCCGGGTCGCCCCGACGTAGGTGGTCGCCTGCTCGTGATCGAGCTCCGCCAGGCGCCTGAGCAGCTCGGCGATGCGCGCCAGCTGCTGCCGTGCCTGCGCCAGCGCCGCCAGGCTGGCCGGCGGGAAGCTCCCCTGGTCGAGCCCGAGCAGGTCGAGCTGACTGCTGAGAGCCATCAAGGGGTTGTTGATCTCGTGCGAGAGCGCGACCACGATCTCGCCGATCGCGGCGCGCCGCTCCGCGCGGATGAGGTTGTGCTGCGCCACCGCGAGCTGGCGCTCGATCTCCCGGACCCGCACCACCCGCGCCAGCACCTCGGGCAGCAGCTGCGCGAATCCGTCTTCCTTGATGATGTAGTCGTTGGCTCCGAGGTGCAGCGCCTCCGCCGCCACCCGTTCGCTCCCGTGGCCGGTCATCATGATCACGGAGCCCTGGTAGCCCGCCGCCCGGATCTCCCGCAGCGCGTCGAGCCCGGAGCGCGCGCCTTCGAGGCGATAGTCCATCAGGACGACGTCGGCGGCGGGGGCGAGGCGTACGGCGTCCTCGGCGGTGGCGGCCGTCCCGGCGCAGGCGAGCCCGGCGGCGGCCACCAGGAGCTGGACCAGCCGGGCCTGTGCCTCGTCGTCCTCGACGATCAGCACCCGCGGCACCGCGGGCTCGGCGCCGGCAGGCCGGGCGGTGTCGGCGGGCGCGGCGCTCACGCCGCCACGAACTCGGCCTGGACCGCGGCGGGCAGGACGCCGGCGCGGTGGCCCTCGTCGAGCAGGCGCTGTACTGCGCGCCGGCCGGTCGGGCCGAGGTCGACCGTGTAGTCGTTCACGTACATCCCCACGAATTGGTCGGTCCGCTCGGCATCCATCCCGCGCGCGAAGTCCCGGGCGTGCGCCAGCGCCTCGCGGCGGTGCTCGAGCCCCCACACGATCGAGGCCTTGAGGTCCCGCGCCACGTCGCGCACCAGTCCGGCGCCGAGGTCCTTGCGCACCACGTTGCAGCCGAGCGGCAGCGGGAGCCGCGTTTCACCGCTCCACCACTCGCCCAGATCCTCCCACAGGTGCAGGCCGCGGTCGGCATACGTCAGCTGTCCCTCGTGGATCAGCAATCCGACCTCGACCTGGCCGGACAGCACCGCCTCCTCGATCGCGTCGAAGGGAAGGATGGTCGTACGTGCCCGGGGCTGATACAGCCGGAGGGCGAGCGCGGCTGTCGTGAGGTCGCCGGGAATGCCGACGACGCGCGTCGCGAGCGCCGATCTCGCGTCGGCGGGCCGCGGCGTCCGGGCCACGAGCCTCGGGCCGTAGCCGTCACCCACCGAGGCGCCGTGGACCAGCAGGGCGTAGCGGTCGGCGAGGTGCGCGTAGGCGTGGAACGAGACCGCCGTCACGTCGAGCTCACCCGCCACGGCACGGCGGTTGAGCGTCTCGATGTCGGCCAGCTCGTGGACGTAGCGGCGGTCGCCGGTCTCCACCTTGCCGGCCGCGAGCGCGTAGAACATGAACGCGTCGTCGGAGTCCGGGCTGTGCGCCACCCGGATGTCGCGCGGCACGCTACGATCCGCTCGGCGCGGCACCGGCCCGCTGCGCGCGGCTCCTGGTGTCCTGGAGCATCTGGGCGTGCTCTTGGTACTCGGGGCGGTTCTTGGCGAGCTCGGCGTCGTAGTTCCGGACGAAGGCGTCGTACGCCCGTCGCGCCTGGGCCGCGTTGCCCTGGGCCTCCGCGGCGCGCGCCTTGAGAAGCCAGCCGAACAGGTGATTGGGCGCGCTCTTGAGGATGGTGTCCCCCTGGGCCGCGGCGGCCGCCGTGGCGCCGACCGCCAGCTGCACCAGCCCCAGGTGCAGCCGCGCGTCGGGGTCCAGGTTCCCGCCGAGATTGGCGTAGGCCTGCAGCGCCATCGGCGCGAAGAAGCTGACCTGCGAACTGTCGCCGGCCTCGTGGGCCGTCATGATGCGGTTGTACAGGCGGTCGGCCTGCTCCCGCGGCGTCATCGTGGACAGGTCGGTGGTCGCGCGCGCGCCCTCGGGGGACGCGCCCTGCGCCGCGGTGGCGGCCGGCGGCTGTGCGCTCTTTTTCGCGACCACGACCACGACGACCACCAGCAGCGCGAGCACGCACACTCCGGCCACGTACCACGCCAGGCGGTCGACCGTGCCGGCGCGGGTCGCGGGCGCGGCGGCGGAAGCGGCGCCACGGGCCGCGCGACCGACGGGCTCGCCGCATTCGGCGCAGTACTTGGCCCGCGCCGACAGCTTGGCCCCGCACGAGCGGCACGCGGCGGGGGCGAGCGCGGCGCCGCACTCGGAGCAGAACTTGCCGGACGACGAGGCGCCGCAGTTGGGGCACTTCTGAGTGTCGGGAGCCATCGCTGTAACGTAGAGCGGAACGGAAGGGCGTGCCAACTCTGGAACTCTGCCGGACCGCCGCCTAGCTTCCTGCCATGTCCCTGGTCAGCCAGGCGTACCGGGATGCGGGCGACGCGATCGCGCGTCACGCGAACGAGATCGCGGCGGCCTGGCGCGACCTGGTGCGGAGCGACGCCGCGATCGCGGGCGACGAGCGCCTGCCCGATCTCCTCCTCACCAACCAGGTGCCGGCGCTGCTGGCCGACATCGCGCAGGCGCTCCGGGAGGGGGAGGACGGCGCCTCGCCCGACCGCTCCATCGCGCGCCGGCGCCGCGGTCTCCGCTTCGGAAAGCTGCGCGGGCTTGCCCGCTACGACGCCGCCGACCTGTACCGCGAATTCCGCCACCTCCGCCACGCCATCTGGCGCTTCCTGCGCCGCGGCCTCGACTGGGGCCGCGGGGATGCGTTCGAGGTGATGCTGGCGATCGACCAGTATCTCGACGAGGTCATCGGCGCCAGCCTGCGCGGCTACGTCGAAGCGTCCGAGCGCGCGGCCGAGCGCGAGCCGACGGACCGTCCCCGGGACTAGGCGCCTGCGGGGCCGCCATGGAACCTTCCCCGCGCTTCCCCTGGATGCAGGCGGCACTCCACCTCGGGCAGCTCGCCCGCGCGGGAGCGCGCTGGGAAGTGTACCTCCAGTCGGAGCCGCACCCGGACCTGGGCGCCATCCGCGGCCGCCTGCACTTCGTGTCCCGCGACCGGCATCGGGCCACGGCCTGGATCTTCCTTGAGTGGACGGCGAAGGAAGTGCTCGACCGCGCCCGCCAATTCTCCGCGGTCGAGCTGTGGAGTTTCCTCGAGGCCCTCGCCCCGTAGCCGCCACACCTGTCGCGCAACTGCATCACAGAATGCACACTTAAGGCAAGCGGGACGGCCAAGTTAGGCCATTCCGTGCACTTTGCACGCTTCTTGCTTGACACCCTGCACGACCGTGGCTAGCTTCGCCGACTTCACCTGCCGAGGATCGCGATATGACCGTGGCCGCAACCAGGAATTCCTCCAAGCGCACGACCACCTCCAACGACAAGGCCTCCAGCCCGGCGGACGTGATCCGCCTCGCGAAGGAGACCGGCGTCCAGGTGGTGGACGTCCGCTTCACCGATCTGCCGGGCACCTGGCAGCACTTCTCGATTCCGGTCGGAGAGCTCAAGGAAGACATGTTCGAGGAAGGGCTCGGCTTCGACGGCTCGAGCATCCGCGGCTTCCAGGCCATCAACGAGAGCGACATGCTGCTGATGCCGGATCCGGCGTCCGCGTTCGTCGATCCGTGCCTGAAGGTGCCGACCCTGGTCCTGGTGTGCGACATCAAGGACCCCATCACGGGGGAGCGGTACAGCCGCGACCCGCGCTACGTGGCGCAGAAGGCCGAGCAGTACCTCGTCAAGAGCGGGATCGCGACCACGTCGTACTGGGGGCCGGAAGCCGAGTTCTACATCTTCAACTCGGTGCGCTTCGACCAGAACGCCCACGAGGGCTACTACCACATCGACTCGGAAGAGGGGATCTGGAACTCCGGCGAGGACAACGGGTCGCCGAACCTCGGGCACCGGCCACGGCACAAGGAAGGTTACTTCCCGGTGCCGCCGGTCGACCGGCTGCAGGACCTGCGGTCGAAGATCATGCTGGCCCTGATCGGGTCCGGCATCAACGTCGAGGTGCAGCACCACGAGGTCGGGACGGCCGGCCAGGCCGAGATCGACATGCGGTTCGGAACGCTGGTCCGGATGGCGGACCAGGTCATGATGTACAAGTACATCGTCAAGGGTGTGTGCCACGACAACGGCTACACGGCGACCTTCATGCCGAAGCCGATGTTCGGCGACAACGGCTCCGGGATGCATGTTCACCAGAGCCTGTGGAAGAACGGCACGAACCTGTTCTGGTCGGAACGGGGCTACGCCGGGCTGTCGGACATGGCGCGGTTCTACATCGGCGGCCTGATCAAGCACGCCCCGGCGGTGCTCGCGTTCGCGGCGCCGACGACCAACTCGTACCGGCGGCTGGTGCCCGGATACGAGGCGCCGATCAATCTGATCTACTCGCAGCGCAACCGCAGCGCCGTGTGCCGGATTCCGATGTACTCGAAGTCGCCCAAGGCGAAGCGCATCGAGTTCCGCGCACCCGACCCGTCGTCGAACCCGTACCTGACCTTCGCCGCGCTGCTGATGGCCGGTCTCGACGGCGTGAAGAACCGGATCGAGCCGCCGGCGCCGATCGACAAGGACCTCTACGATCTCGAGATGCACGAGCGCAAGCGGGTCAAGAACACGCCCGGCTCGCTGACCGAGGTGCTCGCGGCGCTGGAGAAGGACAGCGAATTCCTACTGCGTGGCGCAGTATTCACGCAGGACCTGCTCGACACGTGGATCGAGTACAAGACGAAGAAGGAGGTCGAGCCAGTAGCGCTCCGGCCGCATCCGTACGAGTTTTTCCTGTACTACGACGGATGAGCCGGTTCCCGCTCAACATGGAGTGCCAATGACCCCACGGGCGCGCAGGGTGCGCGCGGCGGTGTCAGGCGAGGCGGGCGCGACGGTCGTCGCGCCCGTTTCGTCTCATGCCGTGATGCGACCGTTGCCCATGGCCCTGGATGCCGACTACCGCGCGATGGTGCGGTCGAAGGACATCACCAAGGCCGACATCCTGGAGGTGTGCGACCGCCTCGGCGTGCGCTTCCTCCGGCTCCAGTTCACCGACATCCTCGGCGTGGTGAAGAACGTCGAGGTGCCGCGCAGTCAGTTCGAGAAGGCGCTCGACGCGCAGATCATGTTCGACGGCTCGTCGATCGAAGGCTTCGTCCGGATCGAGGAGTCGGACATGCTGCTCGCCCCGGACCTCGGCACCTTCCGGATCTTCCCCTGGGGCGCCGAGAGCGGGCTGGTGGCGCGGCTGATCTGCGACATCCGCAACACCGACGAGTCGGACTTCGCCGGCTGCCCGCGGCTGGCGCTCAAGCGGCAGGTGGCGCGGGCCCAGAAGCTCGGCTACACGATGATGGCCGGCGTGGAGGCCGAGTTCTTCCTGTTCTACAAGGACGCGCACGGCGACCCGACCACCGAGGTGCACGACGTCGCCGGCTACTTCGACGTGGGCCCGGTGGACCGCGGCGAGCAGGCGCGACAGCTGATCGTGGCCGATCTCGAAGAGATGGGCTTCGAGGTCGAGGCGGCGCACCACGAGGTGGCGCCCGGACAGCACGAGGTGGATTTCCGCTACGCCGACGCGCTCGAAACCGCCGACGACCTCTCGACGTTCCGGGTGGTCGTGCGGAGCGCCGCGGAGCGCTACGACCTCGTCGCGTCCTTCATGCCCAAGCCGATCTTCGGGCAGAACGGCTCGGGCATGCACACCCACCAGAGCCTGTTCAGAAACAGCAGTAACGCGTTCTACGACGCCAAGGCCGACTGGCAGCTGTCGAAGGTGGCGCTGCAGTACATCGCGGGGCTGCTTGAGCACGCGCGCGGCTTCTGCGCGGTCACGAACCCGCTGGTGAACAGCTTCAAGCGCCTGGTGCCGGGTTACGAGGCGCCGGTCAACATCGCCTGGAGCATGAAGAACCGCTCGCCGATGATCCGGATCCCGGATCGCCGCGAATCGGGAACGCGCTGCGAACTGCGGATGCCCGATCCGTCGGCCAACCCGTACCTGGCGCTCGCGGTGCAGCTCGCGGCGGGCCTGGACGGAATCGAGCGCAAGCTGACGCCGCCCGACCCGGTGAACAAGAACATCTTCACGATGACGTACCGGGAGCGCCGGCACCACCGGATCGACGACCTGCCCCGGGACCTGCACGAGGCGCTGGATTGCCTCGAGAGGGACCCGGTGATTTTGGGTGCGCTCGGCGAGCACATCGCCGGCCGCTACGTCGAGGCCAAGCGCGCGGAGTGGGCGGAGTACATCTCGCAGGTCAGCGAGTGGGAGATCAGGAAGTATCTGGGACAGTACTGAAGGCGTGAGAGGTGAGGGGTGAGAAGCGAGAGGATCAAGAGAGAGGTGAGAAGGCGCAGTGAGAGGTGAGAAGGTGATTCCCGGCGCCGGGGCCGCGAGCCCCGGCGCCGTGCTGCTGGACCTGGACGGGACGCTGTACACCGACGCGGGGGCGGTTCCCGGCGCGGTGGAGGCGCTGGCCGAGCTGCGGCGCCGCGGCGTCCCGTTCCGCTACGTGACCAATACCACGCGCCGTTCGCGCCGCCGCCTGGCCGCCCGCCTGGAAGGCTACGGGTTCCGCGCGCCGGCCGCCGAGATCATCTCCGCTCCGCTGGCCGGCGTCGCGCTGCTCGAGGGCCGCGGCGTGCGCCGGGTCGCCGCCTACGTCGCCGACGAGACCCTGGAGGACTTCGAGGCCTTCGACCTCACGTCCGCCCGGCCGGAGGCCGTGGTGGTCGGGGACCTGGGCGACGCGTGGGATTTCGCGAAGCTGAACCGCGCGTTCCTCCAGCTGATGGACGGCGCCGAACTGATCGCGCTCCAGCGCGACCGCTACTGGCTGCGGGAGGACGGCCTCGCGCTCGACGCCGGACCGTTCGTGGCCGCGCTCGAGTACGCGACCGGCACGACGGCCGTGCTGTGCGGAAAGCCTTCGGGTTCGTTCTACCGCGCGGCGCTGGCGTCGCTGCCGGAGGCGGTCGCGGCGGAGCCCGGCCGGGTGGTCATGGTCGGCGATGACCTGTGGGGCGACGTCCAGGGCGCGCAGCGCGCGGGGCTCACCGCGTGGATGGTGCGGACCGGCAAGTTCCGCCCCGACGTGGTGGCCTCGAGCGGCATCACCCCCGATCGGATCATCGACTCCGTCGCGGACCTGCCCGACCTCGTCTAGGAAGGACGGAGGAGGGCGGAGCCACCTCTCCTACTGGGCGGCCAGCGTCATGCCCAGATTCCTGACCAGGAACGCCCACCGGTCGCTCACCAGCTCGATCTGCTTCGACACGGGCATGCCGCCGCCGTGGCCCGCGCGGGTCTCGATCCGGATCAGGACCGGCGCCGGTCCCGCCTGCGCCGCCTGAAGCGTCGCCGCGTACTTGAACGAGTGGCCGGGCACGACCCGGTCGTCGTGGTCGGCGGTCGTGACCAGCGTGGCCGGATAGGTGGTGCCGGCGCGGATGTTCTGGAGCGGCGAATAGGCGTACAGGTACGGGAACTGGCTGGCGCTGTCGGACGAGCCGTACTCGGTCACCCACGCCCAGCCGATGGTGAACTTCTGGAAGCGCAGCATGTCCATCACGCCCACCGCCGGAAGCGCGGCGCCGAACAGGTCGGGGCGCTCGTTCTCGACCGCGCCGATCAGCAGGCCGCCGTTCGACGCGCCCTCAATCGCCAGCCTGGCCGACCGCGTCCAGCCCTGGTTCACCAGGTACTCCGCCGCCGCGATGAAGTCGTCGAAGACGTTCTGCTTGTGCTCGTGCATCCCGGCGCGGTGCCAGTCCTCGCCGTACTCGCCGCCGCCGCGGATGTTGGCCAGGGCCAGGACGCCCCCCATCTCGAGCCACACGGCGTCGGCCACGGAGAAGTAGGGCAGGTTGCTGATGTCGAAGCCGCCGTACGCGGTGAGCAGCACGGGGTTGGCGCTGTCTCTCGTGGCGCCGCGGCGGTGGGTGAGGAACATCGGCACCCGAGTGCCGTCCTTGCTGCGGTAGAACGCCTGCTCCGTCTCGTAGCCGCTCGGGTCGAAGTCGAGGTGCGGCGCCTTCCAGGCGGCCCCCGCCCCGCTCGCGACGTCGTAGCGGAAGATGGTCGTCGGGAAGAGGAACGAGGTGAACGCGTAGAACATCTCCGGGCCGTCGGCCCGGCCGCTCACGGCCCCGACGGTACCGATCCCCGGCAGGGCCACGTCTCCGACGAGCCGGCCGCCCGTGTCGAAGATCGCCAGGCGGCTGTGGGCGTCCTGCAGGTACTGGGCGACGAAGCGGCCGCCGACCAGCGTTACGCCGTCCAGAACCTGTTCGGTCTGCGGGACGATCTCCTTCCAGGCGCCGCGGGCGGGATGGCGCGTGTTGATCGCGACGAGCCGTCCGCGCGGGGCGTCCAGGTTGGTGGTGAAGTAGAAGACGGGGCCGACGCTCCCCACGAACCCGTAGCTCGCGTCGAAGCCGTCCAGCAACCGCACCATCCGGCCCGTGATCCTCGGATGCCGCGCGCTGCCCAGATCCTGGTAGTAGACCCGGTTCCGCGAGTCGGTGCCCAGCGAGACGTAGACGATCAGGTACCGGCCGTCCTCGGTGACGCTGCCGCCGAAACCCCAGTCGGGCTGGTCCGGGCGGGCGTACACCAGGCGGTCCAGGGACTGGCGCGTGCCGAGGCGGTGGTAGTAGAGCCTCTGATTCTTCACGACAGCCCGCAGGACGTTGCCCGCGGGCGTCGGGTACCGGCTGTAGTAGAACCCGGCGTCGTCGTGGGTCCAGGAGAGGCCCGAGAACTTGACCCACCGCAGCCGGTCCGGCAGATCGCGCCCGGTGGCGATGCGGCGCACGTGCAACTCGTTCCAGTCGGACCCGGCGGCTGCCGTCCCGTACCCGAAGTAGCGTCCGTCGTGTGACACGTCCCAGCTGGTCAGCGCGACGGTGCCGTCCGGCGAGAGCGTATTGGGGTCGATCAGCAGCTGCGGCGGGGCGTCGAGGGACCGCTGCCAGTAGTAGACCGGCTGATTCTGGAGGCCGTCGTTCCGCGTGTAGACGTAGGTGCCGCCTTCGCGGCCCGGCACCCCGTAGCGCTCATAGTTCCACAGCCTGGTGAGGCGATCGCGGATGCGCGCCCGCTCCGGGATCCCGGCCAGGTAGGCGAACGTCACGCAGTTCTCCGCTTCCACCCAGGCCTTGGTCTCCGGCGCGTCCGTGTTCTCGAGCCAGCGGTACGGGTCGCGGACCTGGGTGCCGAAGAAGCTGTCCACCTGGCTGTCGGCGCGCGCCACCGGCCTGGCGCAGCCGGGCGTCTGAGCGCGCGCGGCAGGGGCGACGAGCGCGGAAAGCGCCGCGAGGCGAAGGAGAGTCGTGCGCATCCGTGTCCTCCGGGATGCCCGCAATCTACAACGACGCGGGGCGCACGCCTTCGTGAGCCAGCAACCACTCCTTGATCCGGACGCCGCCGCCGTAGCCGCCCAGGGACCCGTCGGCGCGCAGCACCCGGTGGCAGGGGACCACGATCGCGACCGGATTGACGTGCAACGCGTTGCCCGCGGCCCTGGAGGCGCGCGGTGATCCCGCCCGCGCGGCGACCTCGCTGTAGGTCGCGACGCGGCCGGCGGGGATCCGGGCCGTGGCGTCGAGCACGCGCTGCTGAAAGGCGGGCAGGTCCGAGAGGTCCACCGGGATGTCGAAGTCGAGACGCTTGCCGGCGAAGTACCGCTCGAGCGCGCGGCGCACGTCGTCCAGGGACGCCGTCCGGAGCAGCGGCACGTCACCGTGCTCCTCGAGGAGCCGCTGCAGGAACGCGTCCTCGTCCCGCACGTAGCTGAGATGCCGCAGCCCGCGGCCTCCGCTGGCGAGCCCCAGCACGCCCACCGGCGTGTCGTCCATCATGGCGTACCGCAGCGGCTCGCTCCGGCGCCCGGTCAGCTCGCCGAAGGCGCCGAGCACGATCCGCTCGACGGCGCGCCGCTCGACCTCGGCCTGCTCGGTGATCATCGTGGGTCCACTCCCAGGCGCAGCTTCTTCGTCGCCTGATAGACGTTGGCGCGCGCTCCGGCGGCCGTGCCGCCGAGCCGCGATGCGATCTCCTCGTAATCCAGCTCGTCGACGATCCGGAGCGTGAGCGCGAGCCGCTGGCGCTCGGGCAGGCGCGCGACGCTCAGCCACAGCGTCTCCCGCTCGCCGTCATCGGACGGCAGCTGGCCGTCGACCTGCGGATCGGCAGCGGCGTCGCGCTCGGCGGCGTGCCGCCGCAGCGCCGCCCGTTCCCTGGAGCGCGAGCGCAGGTGGTTGAGCGACACGTTGGTCGCGATCCGGTACAGCCATGCCCGCGTGTTCGCCCCGGCGGGGAGCCGGGCGAGCGCGCCGTGCGCCCGGATCATGGTGTCCTGGAGGATGTCCTGCGCCGCGTCGTCGTCGCGGACCATCCGACGGACGTGACGGGCCAGCTCCTCGCCGTGCTTGGCCAGCAGCACGGCGATGCGATGGGCGGCGCGATCCGGCATCGGCGATGGCGTCATGGCTCGTCAGCTATGACACCGAAGTCGAGGCCGTGTGAAAATGGCGCCGAGCCGGACGGCGGCGTCGGTGTCGGCCGCCTCCGCGACATCTCCGAGCGTTGTTGTCGGCGAACTGAGCGTCACGGGCTCGCGATGCTCTTGCCCTCCGCGGCGTCGTTTCGTAGTGTGCGGTACGCGCGCTAGCCGACGCGCGTGCGTCCGACCCGGTAGGTCGGGCGGGGCTGGCGCGGCGAGCCAAGGCTTCCCACCGCAAATCGTTCTTGGCTGCGCGCCTCTCATCGCGATGCCTGTCGCGCAGGCAGAATCGTGATGAACGAGCCCCCGGGGAGCGATCCCCGGGGGCTTCGTCTTGTGGCAGGGCCGGCGGCGACGCGCGCGTCACGGCCCGGGCTACTGGCGACAGGGCGCGTTCGGATCCTGGCGCGGGCCGTCCACGACCGGCCGGTGATCCAGGTTGGCGATCGCGAGCACGACGTCGCGCACCAGTGTCGTCACACGTGCGAGCTGTGCGTAGTCGATGTACTGCGCCTCGTCGGTGACCTGGTGGTAGTCGAGGTGCTCGCCGGTCGAGAGCGAGGCCGACGGGATGCCGTAGCGCGCGTAGCTGAAATGGTCGGCCCGGCAGTAGTACTGGAGCGGCTGGCCCGGAGCGTCGTACTCGTAGTTGAAGTGGAACCGCTCGCTCTCGGCTGCGGCGACCGTCTCGATCAGGCTGCCGAGCTCGGTCGACAGGCGCCGGCTGCCCACCAGCTCCAGGTATCCCGGGCCGCCGTGCGGCAGATCCGTCGCGTCGCCCCGTCCCACCATGTCCATGTCCAGCTCAGCCACGATGGAGTCGCGCGGCACCGTGGGATGATCGGTGAACCAGCGCGAGCCGAGGAGGCCGCGCTCCTCGGCCGCGTGCGAGACGAACAGGATCGAGCGCCGGGGACGCGGCCCCGAGGCGAGGACCCTCGCCAGCTCGACCAGGGCCACGGTGCCGGAGCCGTCGTCGTCGGCGCCGTTGTAAATGGAGTCGAGCCTGGCGGGGTGCGCGGCGCGCAGGCTGTCGCGCAGGGCCGCGATTCGCGCCGCCTCCTCGGGACTGGCCTCGCGCGGGGGGGAATCCGCACCCATCGGGCGCACCACCCGGTTGAAAGCGCGGGTGGAATCGTGGTCGACGGCCGGCGGGGCGAAGCCGATGTGGTCGTGGTGCGCCGACACCGAGACGTACGTATCGCGCAGCACGGGGTCGCTGCCGGGCAGGACGGCGATCACGTTGCGGGCTGGGTGCTCGAGCGGCACCCGCTTGAAGGAGAGGCTCCCGCGCACCGGCGGACCGGTCGCGCCGGGAGCCGCGGCCGGCAGCGGGGTGCCGAGCAGGGCGGACGCAGCCCCGCTCGTGACCAGCATCGAGCCGCGGAGCAAGGTGAACAGCATCGTGTCGGTGGTGATGCGGCTCTCGTTGATCTGCTCGACGACGCCGGGCGGCAGCGACTCAAGGCCGGGAAGGACGAAGGCGGCGGCCTTGGCGAACCGCGGGTTGCGCCGCAGCGCGACCATCCCCCGGAACGTGGCGCGCAGATCGCCGCCGCGCGGCGGAAGGAACACGAGCAGCTTGCCGCCGCTCTGGTCGGCGGTCGGCCAGGTGGTGCTGTCGTCGACGGCGCCGGCATACAGCGCCGCGGCGCCGGCGACGCTCCAGCTCATCAGGATGCCGAACGGCACCACGTCGCGACCGGCGGCGAGGCGGGTTCCGTTCACGACGAGGCCCGAGGCGGTGTCGAGCACCACCCGCCAGAAGGGGACGGCCTGGAAGAACGCCCCGCTCTCGCCCGCCGGCGTCAGCCCGTAGCGCGCGAAGGCGGCGGCGACCCAGTCGGCGGCTTCGGCGTCGCCAGGACTTCCGGTGTCGCGGCCGCCCATCGAATCGTCGGCGATCGCGAACAGGTGGGCCCGGAGCGTGTCGGGGTTCACGGGCACGGGGGCGCGCTGCGCCGCGGCGCCGCGAGGAGCGGCGAGCGCCACCGCGAGGCCCAGCGCCCATGGAGCGGATCGGATTCCAGGATGCATCGGTCGGTGCCGGCTAGGTCTCGTCGCTCACCAGCCCGGAGCGCAGCGCGAGCCGCGTCAGGCCGGCGATGGTCTTGATGCCCACCTTGCGCATCAGGCTGTCGCGGTGGGTCTCCACGGTGCGCACGCTGATGCCCAGCGCCCGCGCCGTCTCCTTGTTGGTCGCCCCCTCGGCGATGTACCGGAGCACCTCGCGCTCCCTGGGCGACAGGCGCTCGAGCGCGTTCTGCACCTCCTCGCCCTCGAGCTTGCGGCGCAACAGCTCCGACAGCTGCTGCGAGACGGCCGGGCTGTAGTAGGAGCTGCCGGCGCACACCTGACGCACCGCCTGCACCAGCTCGCCGGCGGCGGCGTCCTTCACCAGGTAGCCGTGGGCGCCGGCGCGAACGCTCTCCATCAGGTACTCGGGCTGCAGGTGCATCGAGAGGATCAGGATCCGGACCTCCGGCGCCCGGGTCCGGATCTGTCGCGCCGCCTCGAGGCCGCCGCCCTTGGGCATCGTGATGTCGAGCACGGCGACGTCGGGGCGCCGCGCCACGGTCTCCTGAACGGCCGAGTCGCCGTCGCCCACCTCGGCGACGACCAGGATGTCACCCGCCGCGCTCAGGATGCGGCGCACCCCGTCGCGGACCAGCGTGTGATCGTCGGCGAGCAGGACCGTGATCTTCTCAGGCATCGTTCGCCCCCGAGGGCAGCCGCGCTTCCAGACGCACGCCGCGTCCGGGAGCGCTGGTCACCACCAGTCGGCCGCCCGCGCCCACGACGCGCTCCCGCATGCCGGCGAGGCCGGCGTGACCGGTGTCGGGGTCGGCGCCGCCCCGTGCCGGCAGGCCGCGCCCGTCGTCCTGCACCACGAGCAGCAGCTCACCCCGGTCGGGCGCGAGGCGCGCGTCCACCCGCGTGGCGGCGGCGTGCCGCGCGACGTTGGTCAGCGCCTCCTGAAAGACCCGGTACAGTGCCACTTCGACCTCCGGCGCCGGCCGCATGGACGGCACCGGCGCGTCGAGGTTCACGGCGATGCCGGTGCGCCCGGCGAAGTCCTCGGCGAGGGCCCGCATCGCGGGCACCAGACCGAGGTCGTCGAGGACTGCGGGCCGGAGGCCGCGGGCGGTGGCGCGGATCGACTCGAGGGCGCGGCCCGCCAGGTCGCGCGCGCGATCGACGGCCTCGCTGCCGATGCCGGCGCCGGCGAGGGTCCGCTCCACCTCCGCCAGCTCGAGCTTGATGGCGGTGAGGACCTGACCGGCCTCGTCGTGCAGCTCGCGCGCGATGCGCCCGCGCTCGACCTCGGCCGCCCTCAGCAGGGACGCGGAGGCCTTCGCCAGCTCGGCGCTTCTGGCCTCGAGCGCGGCATAGAGGTCCGCGTGCTGGAGGGCCGCGCCGATCTGCTGGCCGAGCGCCCGCAGGAACTCGCGGTCCATCGAGGCGAACGGATCGCGGGCCCGCGCCACGATAACAAAGGTGCCGGCGCCGCGCTCGCCGGTGAAGACCGGCAGGAAGGCGGCGTAGGGATGGGGCGCGAGACGGGAATCGCCGCCGGCCGCGGCCCGGGGCCAGTAGTGCTCCACCCGCGGCGCGGCGTCGCGCGGCGCGGCCAGCAGCGGCTCGGCGTCGGCGTTGCCCGGGCCCGCGGTCGCGAGCGCGGTCTCGGCCCAGTGCGCGCAGGCACCGGAGCCGCCGCGGAACTCCAGCGTCCCCGACTCGTCCTGACGGTAGAGGGCGCACCCGACGACCGGCGGCAGGGCCAGCGGCCGCTCCAGCACGGCGGCCACCACCTCCGCCGGCCGGAGGCTGCGCTGCAGGTCGCCCGACAGCGTCGACAGCGCGGCCATGCCCCGGTGCTGGTCCTCCAGCACCAGCAGCAGCATCCCGCCGCCCACCGCGAGCTCGAACAGCAGGTCGAGGTAGTAGCCGTAAGGCACCCAGGCACCGCGCGCCCGCAGGAAGGTGTAGTCGAGATGGTGCACGCCCCACAGCAGGAACGCGAAGGCCAGCACGGCGGCGCCCTTCGACGCGGCGCGCCGCCAGTACTGGAGGAACACGACGCCGGTGCCCACGGTCGCGAGGCTCAGGAACACCACCGCCGGAAGTGCCGCCCAGAGGAAGTTCTGGATGCGGTAGATGGCGACGTACGACCAGAGCACCGGGACCGCGAACAGCAGGTAGTAGCGGCGGTCCCAGCGCAGCTGGCGGGCGAACACCAGCGCCGCCCACAGCAGCAGCAGCGTGGTCCAGCCGGTGGCCACCTGGTGCCAGAACAGCCAGATCGGACTGAGCGTGGTGAGGTAGAGCGCGATGATCGCCAGCCGCAGCGCGTACACGCTCCAGGCGCCGCCCCAGATCCCGAAGTAGCGCTTCCGATAGGTCAGGAACAGCGCCAGGAACAGGCCGGCGATCCCGAGCGTGACGCTGGCCTGGAAGATCACCAGCGACCGCTCCAGCACGAGCGACGTCGGGTTCACGACGCTCCGAGAACGGCGTGGGCGACGTGATCCGCGATGGCCATGATGGTGATCATGGGATTGACGCCGCTGGAGGTCGGGAACGCGCCGCCGTCCGCGACGTACAGCCCGCGGACCCCGTGCACTTCGCCACTGTCCGCCGCGACCGAGCGGCTGCGATCGCTGCCCAGGGCTGCGCCACCCATCTGGTGGAAGCTGATATACGACATCCGGCAGCGGCGGTACCCGCGAGCGTCGCAGTCGGCGACGAACCGCTCCAGCCAGCCGCGCTCGCCGGGGCGGACGCGGACCGGCGGCGTGTGCAGGGTGAAGAGCTCCGTGGCGCCGGCGGCCGCGAGCACGCGGGCGGCGCCTTTCAGGCCCGCCCGCACGTGCCGCTCGTCGAAGCCGGACAGCTCGTAGTGGACGCGGGCGAGGCCCTGCCGGCTCACCGCGACGCGGCCCGCGTCGCGGTCCCGGAGCAGCACGCCCACGATGCTCAGGTTGCCGAGCCGCGCCACGTCCTCCTTGAACTGGCGCGGGCTCTCCCAGCCGAAACCGCTCGCCGGAAGGGCGAAGTGGACGGGCGCCGTCTCCAGCATCACGCCGTAGCCGTCCGTCTGGTCGGCGAGCTGGTTGGAGTAGCGGGTCTGGAGGCCGCCGGTCCAGGGCTCCACCCGGTCGGGGAAGATGCCGGCGACCGCCGTCGCCGGATGCAGCCGCAAGCCGCGGCCGAGGGCGGGACCGGCGACGCCGGAGCGCGCTAGCAGGGCCGGCGTGTTCACGGCCCCGCACGCGGCGACCACGACGTTCGCCCGGACGGTGACGGTGTGCCGCGCGCCGCCGGCCCCCTCCACGCTGGCGACCACGCCCGCCGCGCGGCCCCGCTCGATTAGGATCCTCTCGACGTCACACCGCGGCACGAGCCGGCCGCCGCTCCGCGCCGCGTCGGCGAGGTAGGTCTTGGCGGTGGAGTTCTTGGCCCCGTGCCGGCACCCGTACGTGCAGTAGCCGCACTCCGCGCCCTCCTTGCAGTCGGTCACGTTGCGGGGGATGACGTCCACGTGCCAGCCGAGCTCCCGGCAGCCGCGCTCCAGGATGGCGTCACGCGTCCCGGGCGTGGACCACCGTGTGCCGACGCCCAGACGCGCGCTCACCCTCGCGAACGAGGACTCGAAATCCGCGCCGGCGAACAGCGACAGGCCGCTGAGCCCGTCCCACTCCGCGCGGACCGGCGCGGGCAGCGGGAAGCTGGTGGTGTAGTTGATCACCGTGCCGCCGCCCACACAGCTGCCGGCGAGGATGGGCAGGGAGCCGCTCTGGGTCATCAGCAGCGCGCCGTCGAGGTACAGCGCGCCGAGCATCTCGCCTTCCACCTGCGTCATGTCGCGCGAGCCAGGGTTGGGTCCCTTCTCGAGCACCACGACGCTCCGGCCGGCCGTCGCCAGGATGCCCGCGACGACACCGCCGCCGGCGCCGGAGCCCACCACGACGACGTCGCAGTCGAGCGTCGAGTCGCGGTCGATCTCGAGCGCCGGGAGGGGCTCGACCGGCGTGCCGGGCGGCGGGAGCGGACCGCGATACCCCGCGGCGCGCCAGGCCGGATGGCCCGCGTCGTCCACCGGCCAGCAGTAGTAGGCGACGTGGGCGAGGCGCTTGAGGGCCTGGAAGCCCGCCCGACGCATGGGAATGCCGGACATGGCCCAGCTGCGGAGCGTCGCTTCCCGGGCGTGACCGTCCATGTCCTGCAGCGCGGCGAAGCGGCCCGAGAGGACGAGATTGGCGAGCGGCGAGCCCAGGGCGGTGAGCAGAATCCGGAGCCGCGTGCGGTCCAGCGGATCGCGCAGTTGAGCGATCAGCCGCTCCACGCGCTCGGCCGTGCGGGCGGTGCGGGCGCCCGTCGCGAAGAACCCGGCGGGATCATCGTCCCGGCGGATCTCGGGCAGCAGCGTCTCGCAGACGGCGGCAAGCACGGCGCGCTGGGTGACGGACAGCTCTTCGGGCACGGCTCCATCCCGATGGGGATTTTTCAACTTACGTTACGGGCAACTCCACAGCGAGGTGTTCCAGATGAAGCGCGGCGATCCCCGGATCCGGCTGCTGCTCGCGGTGCTCGACGAGGCGTTCACGGCGAAGGGATGGCAGGGGGCGACCCTCAGCGGCTCGCTGCGCGGGCTGACGCTCGCCCAGGCCTCGTGGCGCCCGGGACCCCGGCGACACAACATCTGGGAGCTGGTCCTGCACACGGCGTACTGGAAGCACGTGGTGCGCCGGCGCGTGGCAGGGCGCCGCGGGGAGCCGTTTCCCCGGAGCCCGCGGAACTACCCGCGCCTGCCGGAGCGCCGCGACGCCGCGGCGTGGCGGACCGACATAGCGCTGCTCAAGCGGCAGCACCGCGAGCTGATGCAGACGGTCGAGAAACTGCCGCCCTCGCGTCTCACCGCGCGGGCCGGAAGCTCGCGCTGGCTGGTCGTGGAGCAGATCTTCGGGATCGCGGCCCACGATCTGTACCACACCGGCCAGATCCAGTTGCTGAAGGCGTTGCAGCGCGGCCGCTAGCCGCTCCCCGCCTCAGCGGGCCTGGCTGATCGTGATCTTGAAGCCGTCCGGGTCGGCCACGGCGAAATCCCGCTCACCCCAGGGCTCGGTCTGGGGCTCGTGCAGCAGCGTGCCCCCGCGCGCCTTGATCTGCGCCGCCAGCGCCTCGACGTTCTGGGCGGTCACGCAGTACAGCCGGAAGCCCTCGCCCTTCCGGCGGTCGCGGCCCTTCCGCCAGTCGTCCTGGCCGAGGTAGAAATCCACCCTGCCGGCGCGCAGCGTCGCACCCATCAGCTTGCCGTCGCGCTCCCAGCGCTCCACCACCACGCAGCCGAGGACGTCCTGGTACCAGGCCAGGCTCTTCGCGATGTCGTTGACCGTGTACCCGGCGCTCGCCGAACGCAGCCGCAGGGTCTCGGGCTGACGGCGCGCCGTGGTCGCGCGCTTCCGCGCGCCGGCCCGGACGCGCTTGGCACGCTTGGCCGGCTTGCGTGCGCTCTTCTTCTTGGTCGGCATGGTCGCCCCTGTCGTGTGCGGTCCGAGTTTCAAGCCTACCGGTTCACCCCCGCTGCCGCCAGGAGGGCCAGCGGTGTATCACTTCTGTCCGCTCGTCACCTCACGCCCTCAACACCGTCATTGGAGGAGATGCCAGTGCCCGTACGCAAGGCCTCGGCCGTCTGGGAAGGCGGCCTCAGATCCGGCAAGGGGACTTACAAGACCGCCAGCGGCCTCGTCGCCGGCAATTACGGCTTCGGCTCGCGGTTCGAGGAGAGCCCCGGCTCGAACCCGGAGGAGCTGATCGCCGCCGCGCACGCGGCGTGTCTCAGCATGGCGCTCTCGGGGGGCCTGGAGCGAGCAGGCAAGACCGCCACGCGGGTGTCGACGGAAGCATCCTGCACCGTCGAGAAGGTGGGCGACGCGTTCAGGATCACGAAGATGAGACTGGTGGTCCGGGGCAAGGTGCCGGGCCTGGACCAGGCCGGGTTCGCGGCGGCGGCGGAGGCCGCCAAGGAGGGCTGTCCGGTCTCCAACGCCCTCAAGGGCAACGTGGTCCTGGAGCTGGACGCGAAGCTGGAGTAGGCGCCCCGCAACTGGCAGGGTCTGTCGACCGCCCGTATACTCGGCGGCGGACATTCGTCCACCGGAGCGCGGCATCCCCGGGCCGTCACGGCCCGGCGGGTGCGCGCGGACCGGGCGGCCAGCCGACGACGTCCCCTGGGGAGACAGCTGAGATGGCCTCCGGCAACTTCCACATCGGCATCATGGGCAACCTCTTCTCCGGCAAGACCACGCTCATGAACGCCCTGGCGGCGGAGCCGTATCGTGCGGAGCTGGAGGGCCTGCTGGGCACGGCGGAGACCCACGCGTTCTCCGAGCGGGTGGAGAAGGGCTCGCTCACCGACCAGTGCCTGGCGCTGTTCTACCAGGATCGCATCGCGAACATCTTCCCGACCGAAACCGCGTTCCTGCACATGCGGGTGCTGCAGCAGCGGGAGATCCGGCACCTCATGACCCGGGAGTCCAAGAGCGGTGTGCTGATCCTGGAGGACCGGCCGTTCCTGGACGGGCCCGAGGTGTTCGTGAAGCGGATGATCGAGTCGGGCGAGATGCCGGCCGCGCACGCGAAGCTGTACTTCACGCTGCTGTATCAGACGCTGCAGAACGAGCGGATCCGGCTGCCCGACCTGACGGTGTACCTGCGGACGGAGCCGGGCCTGCTCGAGAAGCGGCGCCTGGCCCGGGCCGAGGCGGGCGACGCCTACGCGCGGACCATCACCGCGGAGTACCTGCGCCAGATCCACGAGTCGTACGAGCGGCTGGTGGTGCGGTGGCGCGACACGCTGCGCAAGTACCAGGAGTTCGCGATCGTGCCGCCGGACTCGGACATCCTGATCCTGCCGGCGGAAATCGACATGCACGAGCACCAGGGCTACGTCCACGTGGCGGCGGGGACGATCCGGGAGAAGGTCCGGCGGATGATCGACGCGCGGACGCAGAGCGCGTGAGCGGCACCGCGGCGGTGCTCGAGGTGCGGGAGCCGCAGGCGATCCCGCGGCACCAGATCGCGAACCGGCTCACCAACGTCGAGCGGCGCCTGCTCACCTACCTGGCCCGGCACCAGACCCTGGTGGCCTGCGTCGGCAACATCGGCGCGGGCAAGAGCTCCCTGGTCAAGCTGCTGGCGTACAGCACCGGGATGAACGCGCTGTTCGAGCTGCCCGACGAGGGGTACGAGGATCACGTCGCGCAGAACCCGTCATTGTTTCCGCTGCTGGCGACGGCGAAGAACTCGGCCAAGCGGACGCTGGGGCGGTACTACGGCGCCATCAACGAGTTCATCGAGTGCCAGGCGCGGGAGACGGTGGCGAGCCCCGGCTGGCAGGCCGCGAAGCGCAACCTCGAGAACGCCGCGCTCGACATTCAGCACGCGTACTTGGACCTCAGGAAGATGCAGCTCGAGGCCGTACCGCACCTCTCGGCCTCGACCTGCATCGACGGGTCGCCGCTGGCGGACCGCTACGCGTTCTGCGAGGTCCTGCACCGCGACATGGACGTGCCGTACCTGACGGCCGAGTCGCTGGCCGTGATCGACGCCCGGCTCCAGGGCGAGTTCCGGCCGCTGGTCCGTCCGGGGCTCCTGATCCTGCTGCAGAGCCCGGTCGAGTACCTGCTGCGCAACATCCGGGAGCGGCGGCGCGACGAGGAGAAGATGCACGCCGACGAGATCCCGGAGGGATTGATGCGTCTGGTGCGGGCGCTGAATCCGCGCTACGAGGCGCTGGTCGGCAACCTGGGGGCGAGCGGCTGGTACTCGGGGCCGGTGCTGGTGATCGACGTGTCGAAGATCGACTTCGTGTCCAACGTCCGGCACCTCATCGCGGTGTACGAGGGTATCGAGACGCTCCTGGTGCCGAAGGATTTCCGGGTCTAGGCCAGCGTTCGTCCGGCGCGCGGTCGATCGAGTTGAGAAACGCCGCTCGGGCGGCGAACTTCCACCCCCACGGCGCCGTAGCCAAGTGGTAAGGCAGAGGTCTGCAAAACCTCTATACGGCGGTTCGAATCCGCCCGGCGCCTCTGGTCAGGACCTGTCACCCGGCTGTCATGGCGGCGTCATGCGCTTGGAACGCCGTCGCAATCTCGCCACTCCACCTTGCGGCCACACCCATCGACCATCGGAGTGCGCCGTGACGATGAACTCCGTTCTCCGTCCGCCCGCCCTGGGACTTGCGGCCGCCGCACTGCTCGCGGGCTCCGTCTCGGCCCAGGAGACGCGTCTGCTCGTGGGAGCGGGACCCGGCTACGCCCGCGCCACCGGGTCCCTCGCCCAGTACATGCGCGGAGCCTGGGGACTCGGCGGGTACGTCGCGTTCGGGCCCGCCGCGCGGACGGCGAGCCTGCGGATCGATGCCGATTTCCTGCGGTTCACCCCCACCACCGCCGGCCGGCCGTACCGCGGCCTGCAGCCGGTGTTCATCACCAGCGGCAGCCAGATCTTCACGGCGGTCGCCGGCCCCGAGCTGCGTCTTCCGCTGGGGCGGGTGCGTCTGTCGGCGACCGCGGGCGCGGGGTTCGCCACGTCGACCAATACCGGTGCCGTGACGGGCATCGCGACGCCCGAGCGGTTCAGCGGTGCGACCACCTTCGGGGACCTCACGCTGGCGTATGCGGGTGGAGGCGGCCTGGGAATGGCGCTGGGCGGCGAGCGGATGCCCGTGTGGCTCGATCTCTCCGCTCGCTACCTGGGTACCGGGCCGACCCGCTGGGTGCGCGAGGGGAACATCCCGGTCGGCTACATCTCCGGCGTGTACCTGAAGCCCACCAGGAGTCCCACCACCCTGGTCGCCTATCGCCTCGCCGTGTCGGTGGGCGTACCGCGCTGACCGCTCGACGGGAGGTAGCGTGACGGGCGCGGCCGTGACCGGGAACCCGCTGCGGACCAAGGCCGAGACGCTGCGCGCACTGCACCACGCGGACCGGCCGCTGGTGTTCGCGAATGCCTGGGACGCCGCGAGCGCCCGGCTGTTCGAAGCGGCCGGCTTCCCGGCGATCGCGACGACCAGTGCGGGCGTGGCGTTTGCCTGGGGCTACCCCGATGGCGAGCGCATCGCCCGCAGCCAGATGCTGGAGTCGGTGCGGCGCATCGCCGCCGCCGTCTCCGTGCCGGTCAGCGCGGACCTCGAGGCGGGTTACGGGCCGGGTGCGGAGGCGATCGCGCAGACGGTGCGGGATCTCCTGGCGACCGGCGCGGTCGGCCTCAACCTGGAAGACGCCCGCGGCGATGGGCACAGGGCGCTGCTCGCCGTGCCCGCGCAGGCCGGGCGGGTGCGGGCGGGGCGTGCGGCGGCGGGCGAGCTCGGGGTGCCGGTCGTGATCAACGCGCGGACCGACGTGTTCCGCGGCGCGGAGCCCTCACCGCAGCTCGTGGCCGAGGCGGTCGAGCGCGGCAACGCCTACCTGGAGGCGGGCGCGGACTCGGTGTTCGTCCCGTTCGTCCGCGACGCCGAGACCATCGCGGCGCTGGTGCGCGGGCTCCGTGGCCCGGTCAACATCCTGCTGGTCCCCGGCGGTCCCTCGGTCTCCGAGCTGTGGGCACTGGGCGTGCGGCGCGTGAGCGTCGGCTCCGGGATCGCCCGGGCGGCCTTGGGTCTGGCGCGGCGGGCGGCCGTGGAGCTGCGCGAGCGCGGAACGACGAGCCTGGTTCGGGACTGGGCGGTGTCGTTCGACGAGATGCAGGAGCTGCTGGGGACGCCGCCGGAAGGCTGAGCCCGCGCGCCTCAGGGGTTCGTGGGTCGGATGTCGACCTCCGAGACCGTGGCGCGCTCGTTCAGCTCGAGCGTCTCGAGCACCACGGCGGCGACGTCGGCGGCCGTGAGGATGCGGTCCCGGTTCGGCCGGCTCGGGGACAGGCCGTCGCCGAAGCTGGTGTCCACCGAACCGGGGCAGACCGCGATCACGCGCACGTCGCGCTTGCGCACCTCCATCAGCAGCGACTTCGAGAAGCCCAGCACGCCGTGCTTGGAGGCGGAGTACGCGGCTCCGTTGGCGAGCGCGTTGCGGCCGGCCAGCGAGGCGATGTTCACCACGGCCCCGTGCCCGTGGGCCAGCATCGAAGGCAGGAACGCCCGCGTCACCAGGAACATGCCCCGCAGGTTGGTCGCCATCACTTCGTCCCACTGCTCGACCGTCATCTCGGTCACGGGAGCGAAGCGCGCGATGCCGGCGTTGTTGACGACGATGGTGGGAGCGCCCATCTCGCGCTGCACGCGGGCCGCGAACTCGGCGACGTCGGACTCCTCGCGCACGTCGCACGGCGCCCCGAACGCCTTGCCCCCGGCCGCGCGCAGGTCCGATGCGAAGCGCTCGACCGCGATCGCGTCGCGGGCGCACACCGCCACGGCCGCGCCGCGATCGACCAGGCCCTGGGCCAGCGCCTTGCCGATGCCGCGCGTGGCGCCGGTCACGACCGCCAGCTCGAAAGGCCAGTTCACCCTGCAGAGTATGCGGCCCGGACGGCCGCCTCGCTATGCCAGCACCCCGGGGAAGCGGTCGGCCGACAGGTCATAGCCGGGGAAGAGCACCTCCAGCTGCGCGACGCCCAGGTGGCGCGCCGCCACCTCGCCGAACAGGTCGCGGAAGTCGGTGGTCACGGCCAGATCGCGGCCCTCGAAGCGCTGCTCGGGGGCCAGCCCCGGCCACCGGCCCAGGACCCGCCCTCCGCGCACCGGCCCTCCCAGCACGAACATCGCCGTGGCGTGGCCGTGGTCCGTGCCGGCGTCCCCGTTCTCGCGGATGGTGCGCCCGAACTCCGACATGGTGAGCACCACGACGTCCGCCATCCGCTCGCCGAGATCCCGGGCGAAGGCGGCGAGCGCCTGCCCGAAGTCGTCGAGCCTCGTGGCGAGCTGTCCGTTGGCCCCGTTGCCCTGGTTCACGTGCGTGTCCCAGCCGCCCACGTCCACGAACAGGATCTCGGCGCCGAGGTCCGCCTTGACGAGCTGCGCGACCTGCAGCAGCGCGTGACCGAGGGGGCCGGCCGGATAGGCCACGCCGTCGGCCGGACGGTACTGTGCCGGATTGGCCGCGCGGAGCTGGCGGATCGCCTCGAAGCTCTCGGCTGCGGTGCTGGCGACGATGCCCGTCTCGGCGCCGGACCACAGTGCCTCGAACGCCGCGGTCAGGCGGTCGCGTGCGGGCTCCGGGGCGCGGATGCCGAAGGCCTGCAGGTCGCCGATCGCGAGGGCGGGCGCCGAGCCCTGGAGCGCGCGCGGGAGCTGGGGCCCCATGGCCACGCCGCGGAACGGCGTGTCGCGGTGCTCCCGGTCGTGCGCGAGACAGCGGTTGAGCCAGCCGTCGCGGGTCGCCCGGTCGCCGGGCGTGCCGGTCTCCATGAAGTCCTGCGCGTCGAAGTGCGAGCGGCTGGGGTCGGGCGAGCCCACCGCCTCCACGATGGCGAGCTGGCCCGCGTCGAACAGCGGCTTGAGCGCCCCGAGCCTCGGGTGCAGGCCGAAGCGGCGGTCGAGGTCGAGCGCCGCGTCGGGTGCGCTGCCGGGGCGCGGCACCACGATGCGGCGCCGCTCGCGGTAGTACCACTCGTCGGCGTAGGGCACGATCATCGACAGCCCGTCCACCGCGCCGCGCTGGAAGATGCACACCAGAGTCTTCGATCCCGGGCCGCGCGCGGGGACGCGCTGCGCGTACGCGGTCCGGCCGAGGAACAGGGGGTCGAACCCCAGGCTCACCAATGAAAGCGCCCCGGCCTTCACGAACACCCGGCGGGAGACGTCGTGGCTCACGCGTCACCTACTCGCGCTGAAAGTCCGGGCTGCCGAGCGCCAGTCCCACGGCCATGGCCCGCGCGTTGACCGCGTTGGGCAGGTCGCCGATCTGCTGGCGGATCACCTGCAGCGTGTGCTCGCTGCCCTGCCCGCCGAGCACGGCCGCGTTCACGTTGCGCACCAGCGCGTCGTAGTCGCTGGTCACCGGGGCGAGCCGGTCGAGGTCCACCGTCACGCCGGGCATCCGGCCCGACGCGAGCGCGAGGGCGAGGTTCATCCGGGTCAGGATCGCGCCCGAGTTGAGCCAGTCCGCGGCCGCGTCCTGGTACCCGTCCGGCGTCAGGTGCATGAACAACGGCTCGCCCAGCTGCTGGAGCGCGCCGACCAGCCGCGCGGTGGTGTCGGGTGCGCCGTCGAGGGCGCGCACGGCGCTGGCCACGAACGCCAGCGGGGCCTTGAACTTGGCCGCGCGGTTCTCCGGCGCCCAGAAATCCGGGCTCGCGGCGATGGCCACCAGCACCGCGCGGATGTCGCCTCCGGTGCGTCGCCAGGCGGCCACCGCGGCGTCCACGCAGCCGTCGGGCGGGGCATCCGCGACGAAGCGCGCGCAGAGCTGGTGCGAGAGATGGCGTGCGGTGGCAGGATGCTCCGCGAGGAGGTGGAGCAGCTTCCGCCCTTCGTCCATCCCGTGGCCCGACGGGAACTCGACGCCCAGGACCGTCTTGGAGCCGGCGTCGTGCGCCCAGGCGTGGAACTCGAATGCGTACCGTCCGACGCCCATCCGCCGCGGCTGGGCCACGCCCCAGCCGGTGAGGATGCGCGCGACCCCGATCACGTCCTCCTGGGTGTAGCCGCCGTCCACGCCGAGCGTGTGCAGCTCCATGAGCTCGCGGGCGTAGTTCTCGTTGAGACCCGCCTCGGCTCGCGGGGGCGCAGGCAGCGGCGGGAACATCGGGGCGAAGCCGCGCCGCGGCATCACCGCCAGCGCGGGCCGTCCCGGGGGATGCGAGCCCGGCGCCACGCTCTGCGCGTTGTCGAGGTAGACGAGCATCGCGGGATGCGTGGCCGTCGCGACCAGCAGGTCCTCGAACCGCCCGAGCGCGTGGGGCCGGATGGCGTGCTCGACGAAGTCCGCGGTGAGCCACCGGTCCGCGCCCTTCGCCATGAAGACGTTGAAGTGGTTGGTCCAGAAGTCGGTCATCACCTCGAGCAGCTGGCGCCGGCTCGCGATGTGGCGCGCCAGGGCGCTCATCATCACCGCTCCGGCGAGCCGTCGCTCGCCCTCCATCTGGTGGCGGCGCGCCGCGGAGTCGGCGCGCGCGGCGGGAGGCCCGGGCGCGTAGTCCGCGTACAGGTCGGCCGGGTCCCGGAGGGCCAGCCGGTACTGGCGCAGCGCCGAGTCGCCGGCCGCGTCGTCGAGGCGTGAGGGATTGAGCTGCTCCTCGAGCCATCCGCGGATCCCCACCGCCTCGACGTGCGCGATGTCGCCCGGGCGCGCTCCGAAGGCGAACCGCTCGAGCAGGTGCACCGCGGCGGCGCTGTCGGCCACCGGGAGCACGACCGAGTCCGGCGGCAGCGACAGCGGCGCCAGGTCGGCCGGCCCGTGGTGGGCACAGGCCGCCAGCGCGACCAGCAGCGGTGACAGGAGCTTGCGCATGGATTCGCCCGTTCTCTGGATACCCTGTCGGGAGTTGACGGTTCACGCGCGGACCGGTTAACCCTCCGCACCCGATGACCGGCCAGCCCCCCGTTCTCCAGATCCCCCGCCGCCGGCGCGACGCGCGCGCGCCGCTGGAGCGGCCCACCTGGCGCCAACGGCTCGAGGCGCTGCGCAACGTGCGACCCCTGCTCCGGATGGTGTGGGAAACACACCGGGGCTACACCGTCGCCATCGTGGGACTGCGGGTGCTGCGGGCGTTCGTCCCGCTCGCGGTGCTGTGGATCGGCAAGCTGATCATCGACGGCGTCGTGGCGGCGATGCGCGCCCACGCGGCGGGCGATGCCGTACGCTGGGAGGCGCTGACCCAGCTGCTGGTGACGGGACTGCTGATCGCGATCGTCGGTGACGCGCTCGCGCGCGCGGGCGCGCTGGTCGAGAGCCTGCTCGGGGACCTGTTCAGCAACCGCATCAGCGTGCGCCTGATGGAGCACGCGGCGACGCTCGACCTGCGCCACTTCGAGGATCCGGAGTTCTACGACCATCTGGAGCGGGCGCGCCGCCAGACGGTCGGCCGCATCGGCCTGATCTCGCTGCTGCTGTCGTCCGCCCAGGACCTGATCACCCTGGCGAGCCTCGCGGCCACGCTGGTCTTCTACGTCCCGTGGCTCCTGCTGCTGCTCGCGGTGGCCGTGGTGCCGTCGTTCCTCGGCGAGACCCACTTCGCCGCGCTCGGCTACTCGCTCCTGTTCCGCTGGACGCCGGAGCGGCGCCAGCTCGACTACCTGCGCTACACCGCGGCGAGCGACGAGACGGCGAAGGAGATCAAGCTGTTCGGCCTGTCGGGGTGGCTGACGGAGCGGTACGCCCGGCTGGCGGACGCCTTCTACGAGGCCAACCGCACGCTCTCGATCCGCCACAGCGCGGTGAGCACGCTGCTCACCGCCGTCGGGACCCTCGGCTACTACGGCGCGTACGGCGTCATCGTCTACCTCACGGTGATCGGCTACCGGTCGGCGGCCGGCGCGTTCACGATCGGCGTGCTGACGTTCCTCGCCGGCTCGTTCCAGCAGAGCCGGGACCTGATCCAGCGGATCCTGCTGTCGACCTCGCAGATCTACGAGCAGAGCCTCTACCTCGCGGACCTGTTCACCTTCTTCGAGATGAAGCCGTCGGTGGTGTCGCGCGACGGCGCGCGGAGCGTGCCCCGCCCGATCCGCGAGGGGTTCGAGTTCCGCGACGTGGGTTTCCGCTATCCGGGGAGCGACGCATGGGCCGTGCGCCACCTGACCTTCCGGCTGCCGGCCGGCGAGCGGCTGGCGCTGGTGGGCGAGAACGGGGCCGGCAAGACGACGCTCACCAAGCTGCTGGCCCGGCTGTACGACCCGGACGAAGGCGTGATCCTGCTCGACGGCGCGGACCTCCGCGAGTACGACGTGGCCGACGTGCACCGGAACATCGGCGTCATCTTTCAGGACTTCGTCCGCTACGCGTTCGTGCTGCGGGAGAACATCGGGGTCGGCGAGATCGCCGCGGTGGCCGACGCGGCGCGGATCGAGGCGGCGGCCGAGCGCAGCCAGGCCTCCAGGGTCGCGCAGCGGTTCGAGAAGCGGTACGAGCAGATGCTGGGCCGGCGGTTCGAGGAGGGGATCGAGCTGTCGGGCGGCGAGTGGCAGAAGGTGGCGCTGGCGCGCGCCTACCTGCGCGAAGCCCAGGTGCTGATCCTTGACGAGCCCACGGCCGCGCTCGATGCGCGGGCCGAGTACGAGGTGTTCCTGCGGTTCGCCGAGCTGACCAGGGGGAAGGCGGCGGTCCTGATCTCGCACCGCTTCTCGACGGTGCGGATGGCGGACCGGATCCTGGTGCTCGGGCGCGGCGAGCTGCTCGAGCAAGGGACGCACGAGGAGCTGGTCTCGCGCGGCGGGACCTACGCCGAACTCTTCAGACTGCAAGCGGCAGGATACCGATAGTGGTATGCGAAGTCCGCCGCCTTGCAACTGCCCTCTGCGCGGAGATAGGTTACCCGCCCCGTTAGCGCGAAGGGCTGGCCATGAAGGAATACCCGAGCACACATATCCGGAACGTGGCCGTAGTCGGCCACGGAGGCAGCGGCAAGACCAGCCTGGTCGATGCCCTCGCCTTCGTGGCCGGAAGCAGCAAGCGGCACGGTCGCATCAAGGAAGGCTCCGCCCTCACCGACTACTCCCCCGACGAGATCGAACGCGGATACAGCATCAGCCTCGCCCTGGCCCACGCGGAGTGGGAGGGCGTGAAGATCAACCTCGTCGACACGCCCGGGTACCTGGATTTCGCCGGTGACGCGCTGGCGGGAGTCTACGCGGCCGACGCGTCGCTGATCGTGCTGGGGGCGTCGTCGGGCGTCGAGACCGGCACCGAGAAGGTGTGGGAGTATTCCCGGGCCTGCGAGCACGAGGCGATCTTCTTCGTCTCGATGATGGACAAGGAGCACGCGGATTTCGCGAAGGTCTACGGGCAGATCCGCGAGCGCCTGACGCCGAAGGCGATTCCCGTCGAGATCCCGATCGGCGCCGGCCCGCAGTTCCGCGGCATCGTCAACCTGATCAGCCGCAAGGCGCACATGTACAAGCCCGGCACCAAGACGGGCGAGTACGACGAGCAGGACATCCCCAAGGAGCTGCAGGCCGAGTACGAGCGGTACGAGAACGACCTAATCGAGACGGTGGCCTCGACCGACGACGCGCTGGTGGAGCAGTACCTCGAGGGCAAGGAGATCTCGCACGACGACCTGGTGACGGCGATGCGCGCGGCGATGAAGCGGCGCGAGCTGTTCCCGGTGCTGTGCGGCGCCGCCGAGCTGACGTACGGGGCGCGGGCGCTGCTGTCGGAGATCGTCGAGCTGGTGCCGCCGCCCTCCGACAACCCGCCCGCGCACGCGGAGAAGTGGGGCAGCGCCGACAAGGTGGAGATTGCCGAGCGCGACGACGCGCCGTTCAGCGCGCTGGTGTTCAAGACCGTCTCCGAGCCGCACGTCGGCGACGTGTCGCTGTTCCGCATTTACTCCGGGACGGTGAAGAACGGCCAGGAGGTGTACAACGCCGCGCGCAGCGCGCCGGAGAAGCTCAACCACCTCTCGGTGGCGCAGGGCAAGGACAAGCTCGAGGTGGACGGGCTGCACGCGGGCGACATCGGGGTGATCGCCAAGCTGCGGGACACCCACACCAACGACACCCTGTGCACCCAGGCGCATCAGGTCGTCCTGCCGCGGATCCCGTTCCCCGAGCCGATCATCCACGTCGCGATCGAGGCCAAGGAGCGCGGCGACGAGGAGAAGATCAACCTCGGCCTGGCGCGGCTCACCGAGGAGGACCCGACCTTCCACTGGGAGTACAACCCGGACGTCCGGCAGACCTGGATCTACGGCCTGGGCGAGCGGCACCTCGAGGTGGTGCTGGGCCGCCTGGCGCGGAAGTTCGGCGTGCACGCGACGCAGGCCAAGCCGAAGATCCCCTACCGGGAGACGATCAAGGGCAAGGCCGAGGGCCAGGGCCGGCACAAGAAGCAGACCGGCGGGCGCGGCCAGTTCGGCGACTGCTGGATCCGGATGGCGCCGCTGCCGCGCGGCGGGGGGTACGTGTTCGAGGATCAGATCGTCGGCGGCTCGATCCCCAGCAAGTTCATCCCGGCGGTGGACCGTGGCATCCAGGAGGCCGCGGTCCGCGGCATCCTCGCGGGCTGCCCGGTGGTGGACTTCAAGGTGGAGCTGTTCGACGGCTCCTACCACACGGTGGACTCGAACGAGATGTCGTTCAAGCTCGCGGGCATCCTCGCGTTCCGGAACGTGTCCCCCAACTGCAAGCCGGTGCTGCTCGAGCCGCTGTCGGACCTCGAGGTCCAGGTGCCCGAGGAGTACCTCGGCGCGGTGATGGGAGACCTGAACAGCCGGCGCGGCCAGATCCTGGGGTCGGAGCCCGACGAGAAGATGCTGAGGCTGAAGGCGGTGGTGCCGGAGGCGGAGCTCTACAAGTACGCCACGCAGCTCCACTCCCTGACGCAGGGGCGCGGCACCTTCCGGAGGAAGTTCAAGGGATACGCCGAGGTGCCGCCCGACGCCGCGGCCAAGGTCATCGACGAGTACCAGAAGTCCAAGAAGGAAAAGGAAGAGGAAGCCTGATCGCCGCGCCGGCCGCGCGGGTCACACCTTGTGGTAGGTGACCCGCGCGGCCTCGGCGCCGTCCTCCGCCCGGTAGGTCTCGAAATCGCCGAACAGGCGCGGCGCCTCCGCCGTGAGCAGGCGCAGCACCGCCACCGCCATCCGCCGGATCTCCTGCTCCGCCCCCTCGCCGCACCGCAGCTCGAGCATCGTGCGCCAGGCGCGCACGTTGGCGCTCACCACGAGCTTGGTCTCGGTCGCGTTCGGCAGCAGCGAGCGCGCGGCCTCGCGCGCCATCTTCCGGCGGTGGACCTTGTCCGCCACCCAGTCGTACCGCCGCATCAGGTCCTCGACGGCCTGAACGTACGCGGCCTGGGCCGCCGTCACCTGCGCCAGCCACTCGGCCTCCAGCTTCGCATCCCCCAGCATGGCCGGTGGCACCACGAACGCCGCGTGCGACTCGTCCACGTAGCGCTGGCTGAGCTGGCTGTAGCCGAAGCCGGCGCGGTGGCGCACCAGCTCGTGCGAGCAGGAGCGCGAGATGCCCTCGATCAGCAGCACGTAGACGCTGTGCTCGAGCACCGAGCCGTGCCCCTGCTTCTTGATGTTCTCGAGGTACTCGGCCGTGGAGCGCTGCGCCGGGTTGGCTTGGCTCATGTAGCACAGCCGGCCGGCGAACTCGGCCAGCTTCTCGGCGTCCGTGGCCTCGCCGCGCCAGCTGACGCGAAGGTGGGTGGGTTCCACGAATTGCGGACGGGCTAGGAGGGTGACCCGGGGTGCGCGGAGAATGTCCACTAGTGTGAGAGGTGAGAGGTGAGGGGTGAGACGTTCACGTGAGACGTGAGAAGTGGAAGTGAGAGGTAAGCGTCCATCGTCTCACGCCGCCGCGGGCGCCAGCGACAACCGGAACACGCCCCAGGCCGCGGAGCGCTCGACCTCGCGCAGCCGCGCGGCGATCTCGGCCGGGATCGGCGGAGCGGCCGCGCCGACCTTGAGCATCGAGGCGTCGAGCTTCGCGCCCGGCGCCGGCACCTTCACGCCCGGGTTGAGGATCCCCGCCGGGTCCCACGCCTCCTTGGTGCGCCGGCACAGGTCGGCGTAGCCCTCGCCGAACGTCGACGCCAGGAAGGGCGCGCGCAGCCGTCCGTCGCCGTGCTCGCCCGACGGCGTTCCCCCGAGCGACAGCTGGGCTCCGGTCACCGCCTCGAGGCATCCGAACAGGCGAGTGGCGAAATCGGGCGCCGCGACGTTGGCCAGCACGTTGGCGTGGAGATGCCCGTCCCCGGCGTGCCCGAAGATCACGATCTCGAAGCCGAACGCGGCCGCCGCCTCGCGGAGCGCACGGATGTAGCGGCCGAGGACCGCGACCGGCACGCAGCCGTCCTCGACCAGCTGCAGCGAGCGGAGGTTGTTCGGCAGCGACGCCAGGATGGGGCTCGCGAGGTGACGGAGCTCCCACAGCCGGCTCACCGACGCGACGTCGTCGGCCAGCTCGGTCGTCTCGGCGAGGCCCCGCACCGCGCCGACGGCCTGGTGTCCGTCGCTCTCGAACTCGACCAGCAGGACCGCCTCGGTGCCGTCGGGCACCCGGCGCTGGATGGCGCCGCGCACGAAATCGAGATAGGTGCGGTCCAGCAGCTCGATCGCCGAGGGCCCGTGCGGGCGCAGCGCGAGCACCGCGGGCCCGACGTCGTCGAGCGAGCGCAACGTCACGAGCAGCGTGGAGCGATCGTCCGGCAGCGGCGCGAGGGCGACCTCGACGGCGGTCACGACGGCCAGCGTGCCCTCGCTGCCGGTCAGCAGCTCGGCCGTGCGCCCGCTGGCGGCGTACGCGTCGAGCGCGTAGCCGGCGGAGTTCTTGGTCGTGCGGGGCACCGCGCCGGCCAGGTCCGCGGCGCGCTCGCGGAGACCCGGAGCCACTTCGCGCAGGAACCGTTGCTCGGCCGCCGTCGGCGGCGGCAGGCTCGCGGCGCCGTCGACCGCGCCGGCTTCGCCGTCGGCCGTCACGAACTCCAGGCCACGCACCCAGCGCCGCATCGCGCCGTACTTCACGCTGTGCGCGCCGGCGGCGTTGGTGGCGACCATGCCGCCCAGCGTGCAGAACGCGCCGCTCGACGGGTCCGGCGGCAGCCTGAGCCCGTAGCCGGCGGCGGCAGCGTTGAGCGCCTGGTACGTGATGGACGCACCGCACCGCGCCGTCCCCGCCGCCGCGTCGATCGCCGGCGGCTCACGGAAGCCTGCCGAGAGGTCCACCACGACGCCGGGGCCGATGTTCCCGCCGGGCATCCCGCTGCCGGCGCCCCGGGGCACCAGGGCGTGCCCGCCGGCCCGGGCCCAGTGCACGAGCGCGACCAGGTCGTCGCGGCCCGCCGGCACGGCGACGGCCTCGGGTACGATGCGGAAAATGCCCGCGCCCTCGGCGTACAGGGCGCGGGCGACGTCGTCGGTGCGGAACTCTCCGCGGAAGCCGGGGGGGGCGCGCACGGGCGCAAGCTAACGGCCGCGCCTCGAGCTTGACAAGCACTTTCGCGTCGGTGATACTCGCGCCTTCATGCCGACAAACGGGTCTCGAGCCAACCTCATCCGCATCGAGGTCGACCGCCGCCTCGGTCACGAGTGGGACGAGTGGGATGGGCGGCCGCTCCCCGGCGGCGGCAACTTCACCAGTCCGCCCCGACGGTTCTTCTCGTACGCGGCGCTGACGCTCGCGCTCGTGGCCGCCGCGGCCTACGCGGCGGCCTATCTCCTCGGCCCGCGCCTCGCCACGCTGTGGGGGCCGCTGCCCCGCGTCGTGACGCTGGCGGTGTCCGCCGTCACCGCGCTCTCGTGGCTGTGGTTCGTCCTGCTGCTGGCGTCGTTCTACGGACCGCTGCTCCTGCTGCCCGAGCGGCTGGCGGAGCGGGGGCCGTTCCTGCCGCTGATGCGGTGGACCTCGCAGGTCGCGCGCCGCTTCGGGATGCGCGACTGGGTGGAGCACGCGGCGGTCGAGACCTTCAACGGGCTGGCGGCCCGCCGCGGCCGCAAGGTCGGCAAGGGCGAGCTGCTGGTGCTGGTCCCGCGGTGCCTCGCCAAGGACGCCCTGGATGGGATCCTGGAGGTGGCGGGGCGCTACGAGGTGCCGGTGTTCGTCGCGACCCGGGGCCAGCTGGCGCGGCGTGCGATCCGCGAGCGGCGGCCGCGTGCGGTCGTCGCGGTGGCGTGCGAGCGGGACATGGTGAGCGGCATCCACGACGTCGCCGCGAAGATCCCGGTGCTCGGCCTCACCATGCGGCTGCCGTCGGGGCCGTGCAAGGACGCCGCGGTGGACGTCGGGAAGTTCGAGACCTGGGTGAAGAGCTTCGTCGACGGCGGGTAGACTCCGCCCGCCGCGGCGTCACGGCGCCTGGCCGGCGGCCGGCCGCACGGCGGCCGACGGATAGGCCGCCTTGAGCCGGGCGACGATGCTGTCGAGCAACACGCGTCCGGGGGTGCTGTCCCCCACCATCCGTTCCATGTCGTGCTCCGGCTCGCTCGGGTCGACCGCGATGCGGCGCACGCACTCCGCCGCCAGGCGGGTCTTGCCGCCCGTGGGATCCGCGAAGAACCTGAGCCGTACCTCGTGGTCGATGTCGCGGCCGTCGCCGCTCACGGCCGTCCTGCGCAGGAAGTCGTACCAGCCCGACACCAGATACCCTTCGGCCGTATCGAGGAGCGCGACGGTGAGGCCCGCGGAGCGCACCTCCTGGGCGGCGGACGTGATCACCGCCACGGGCTGACCCTCCAGCTCGACGGATACGCTGCCCGCGATGGGTCCGTAGAGCGGCCGCAGGCCACCCAGCCTCGCGCACGCGAACGCCAGCGCCGTGGCGGGGACGAGCGCGACGACGCCGAGGCCTGCGAGGGCGCGGCGGGGCCGCAGCCGGCGGTCAGCGCTTCGTGGCGTCGGCAGGGGGCCGGGCCGCTCCCGCCCTGGAAGTATCCGCCGGTGCTGGCATCGGCATGTGGGCGGCGGGTGACGCCTGGTCCTCGTCGTGCTCGTGACCGGTCCGCTCGGCGGGAATCTGCTCCAGCCGCTCGGTGCTGATGCCCAGGCCGTGCTCGAACACGAGCCTGCCGCCGAAGGACGCCGTGAAGATCAGGATCGCGACGCCGATCACGCCGGCCGTCAGGGCGATCGGCAGTTCCCGGTCGCTCCACACGCCGCGCCGCAGGATCCGCCAGACGGCGAGCAGCCCGAAGATCGCCAGCACGACGAAGGCGAGCGTCTCGTGGGTCTCCATGATCTCGTGCGCCTGCTCGCTGTGCTGGACCACGTTCTCGGCCAGCAGGCCCGAGACGATGGCCGCGCCGGTGCCCAGCACGCCGAACACCAGCGTCCAGAAGCCGGCGGCCTTGAGCGACTCGCGCTTGAAGACGAGGCCCAGCAGGTCGAACAGCACCGAGATCGGCAGCAGCGCCGGCGGAAGGTCGTTGATCGCGGCGTGCAGGCGCGGCAGGTCGTAGCCCAGAAACATCGTCACAGCCCCAGGGTGGATGGCGTCGGCGGCGTGGTGCCGTAGTCGTAGAACCCGCGTCCGGACTTCTTGCCGTAGTACCCCGCGAGCACCATCCGCTTGAGGAGCGGCGGCGGCGCGTAACGCGCCTCGCGGTACTCGGCGAACATGATCTCCGCGATCTTGTAGGTCGTGTCCAGGCCGACGAAGTCGAGCAGGACGAACGGCCCCATCGGGTGCCCGCAGCCGAGCTGCATCGCCTTGTCGATGTCCGGCGCGCTCGCCACGCCGTGCTCCAGGGCGCGGATGGCGTCGAGCAGATAAGGCACCAGCAGCAGGTTCACCACGAAGCCCGAGTTGTCCTTGGCCGCGATCGGCTCCTTGCCGAGCTTCGCGGCGAAGGCGAACGCGCGCTCGAAGGTCTCGGCCGACGTGGTGACGGTGCGCACCACCTCGACCAGCTTCATCACCGGCACCGGGTTGAAGAAGTGCAGGCCGACGAAGCGGTCGGGCCGGCGCGTGGCCGCGGCCATCGCGGCGATCGTGAGGCTCGAGGTGTTGGAGGCGAACACGGTCGCCGGCCGGCACAGGCCGTCCAGCTCCTTCCACAGCGCGTTCTTGGCTTCGAGGTCCTCGGTGACGGCCTCGATCACGATGTCGGCGTCCTTGAGGTCGCCCACCCTGGTCGTGAAGCGGAGCCGGCCGAGCGTGGCGTCGCGCGACGCGGCCTCGAGCTTGCCCTTCTCGACCAGCTTGTTGAGGGAGCCGGCGATGGCGCCCTTGCCCTTGTCGATCAGCGCGTCGCTGATCTCGCGGACGACGGTGGGAAAGCCGGCCGCGGCGGCGGTCTGGGCGATGCCGCTGCCCATCAGGCCGCAGCCGAGCACGCCGACGGTGGCGATCTCGCTCATGAGTGCCCCTCGAGGGACTTCTTGATCTCGTTGGCGATGCGGCCGAACGCGCTCAGCCGCGGGCCCGCGATGCGCGGTCGCGACCGGATCTCCCCACGCTCCAGCCGGTCCAGCACCTGCTCCAGCGCGGTCTGCATCCGCTCGGCCCGCTGGCGGTAGTCGCGCACGACCAGCGACGCCAGGCCGAGCCCGCCGAGCAGCGGCACGACGGCCAGCACCTGGAGGCCGGGGACCAGCGCGATGGCGATGGTCCCGAGGGCGCCCAGCACCGCCAGGACGCCGGTGCCCACCACCGCGTTGCCGCGCTGCGGGCCGATGTCGGCCGCCAGTTCCGCGTGGCAGTAGCCGTCCTCGAGCGGCGCGATCTGCACCGAGACGTCGTTGGCGCGCGCCAGGTGATAGGCCCTGCCCTCGAACGAGAGGCCGCGCCTCATCTCGGCGAACAGGCCCTTCTGGCGCTCCCACACGGTGCGATCCGGAAGGCGGCGCTTGGGCGTCATCGCCTCCTCCTCCGTCATGTATCCGGCGAGCGCCTGCTCGAGCGCCGCGCGGTCGCCCGGCACGACCCGGTGGGCGAGCACCATGCGCGGCCCGATCCAGCGCGTGGCGAGGTCCCGCTCCAGCGCCGCCCCGCCCGCGGCTTCCTCGTACAGCGCCTGCCGCAGGAACCGCCCCGGGATGCCCACGTCGGAGCCGAGCTTCAGCAGCTCCTGCTCGGTCAGCCCCTCGCCAGTGTCCATCTCGCCGGCCTGCAGCTCGGCGGCGCGCTGGATGATCCGCTCGAGCTGCTCGCGGGTGATCTTGCGCGGGGCCAGCTCGCCAGCCATCGCAACCTACCCCCGTCGCTCGGCGGCCTGACGATCCGGAGGCGGCGGGAGCGCGGCGCCCGGTGCGGCGGCGCCGAGCGCCGCCTTCGCCGCCGCGGCCCCAAGGGCGACCGGTCCCGTGGGCGCGCCGGCCGTCGCTCCGGCTGCGAGGAACGGCTTCAGCAGATCGATCGGCAGCGGGAAGAACGTGGTGGAGTTCTTCTCCGATGCGATCTCGGAGACCGTCTGAAGGAAGCGCAGCGTGATCGCCGCCGGCTCTTGGCCGATGACGTGCGCCGCCTGCGCCAGCTTCTCGGAGGCCTGCAGCTCGCCCTCGGCGTTGATGACCTTGGCGCGCCGCTCGCGCTCCGCTTCGGCCTGCCGCGCCATCGCGCGCTTCATCTCGACCGGCAGGTCCACGTCCTTGACCTCGACGGCGGATACCTCGATGCCCCACTCGACCGTGCGGGCGTCGATGATCGCCTTCAGCGTCTCGTTGATCTTCTCGCGCTCGCTCAACAGCTCGTCGAGCTGGTGCTGGCCGCACACGCTCCGCAGCGTGGTCTGGGCGAGCTGGCTGGTGGCGTAGAGGTAGTTCTCGATCCCGATGATCGCGGCGGCGGGGTCCTTCACCTTCATGTACAGCACCGCGTTGACCTTGAGCGAGATGTTGTCGCGGGTGATCACGTCCTGCGGCGGGATGTCGAGCGCCACGATCCGGAGCGACACCCGGTGCATGTGGGCGATCATGGAGGGCAGGAAGACGAGGCCCGGGCCCTTGGTGTTCCAGTAGCGGCCGAGAAAGAAAGCGACCGCGCGCTCGTACTGCTTGATGATGCGGAGGCTGGAGAGCGCGTACAGCGCTGCCACCACCGCGGCGATAGCGAGAGCGTCCACCGGTCGGTCCCCCCTACTTGGTGAAGGCTTCGACCATCACGGCGGCCCCCTGGCCGCCGCCGATGCACGCGCTGCCGACGCCGAAGCGTCCGCCGTTCTGCCGCAGCGCGTGGAGGAGGTGAATGGTGATCCGCGTGCCGGAAGCGGCGAGCGGGTGCCCGATGGCGATCGCGCCGCCGTGCACGTTGACCTTCTCCCGCGGCAGGCCCAGCTCCTTCTCCACCGCCACGTACTGCGGCGAGAACGCCTCGTTGACCTCGATCAGGTCGACCCGATCGAGCGTCACACCGGTCTTGGCCAGCAGCTTCCGGATCGCGGGCGCGGGCCCCAGCCCCATGAACTTGGGCTCGACGCCGGCGACCGCCCAGGCCACCAGGCGGCCCAGCGGCTTCAGCCCCTTCGCCCTGGCGACGTCCTCCGACGCCACGACGCACGCCGCCGCGCCGTCGCAGATCCCGCTCGCGTTGCCGGCGGTCACCAGGCCGTCCTTCTTGAAGTACGGCGCGAGCTTGGCGAGGCCCTCCAGCGTGGTGGCGGGCCGCATGTGCTCGTCGGCGCGGAAGTCGACCGTCTGGCGGGTCCTGGGGTCCTTCACCTGGACGGCGACGACCTCGGGCTCGAACACCCCCTGGTCCCAGGCGCGCTTGGCCAGTTGCTGGGAGCGCAGCGCGAACTCGTCCACCTCGCCGCGCGACAGCCGGTACTTCTCCGCCAGGTTCTCCGCCGTCTGCGCCATCGAGAAGCCGCACATGGGGTCGGTGAGCGACTCCCACAGCAGGTCTTCCAGCGGCGCGGGCGGGCCGAGCCTGAGTCCCCAGCGCGCGCCGCGGATCACGTGCGGCGCCTGGCTCATGGACTCGCCGCCGCCGGCGAGCACGACCTTCGACTCGTCCAGCAGGACCTGCTGGGCCGCCTGCACGATCGCCTCGAAGCCGGAGCCGCACAGCCGGTTCACGGTGAGCGCGGGGACCTCGACGGGGAGGCCGGCCTTGAGGCCGACGTGGCGGGCGAAGTAGATGGCGTCGGCCGAGGTCTGCAGGGCGTTGCCGAAGACCACGTGGTCGAATTCGGCGGGTGCGACGCCCGAGCGCTCCACGGCACAGCGCGCCGCCGCGGCCGCGAGGTCGATGGCCGATTGGTCCTTGAGGGTTCCGCCGAACGTCCCGAACGGCGTCCGCACGCCGCTCAGGAACACCACGTCCTTGTCCTTGCCCTGCGTCTTCATGGGTCAGGCTCCGCCGGCTCGCTGAAGGAAGCCGGGCAGTCCCGGCAGCGGCGGAATATCGCCCGCCCCATGCGGGCCCAGCAAGACAAGCGTGCCGGGCTCGCCGAGCGGCGGACTCGCGCGGCGGCGGCGCCGTGGCGATCGTCGTCTTCCGGTCAGAACCGCAGCTGCAGTCCGGTGGCGAGTCGGGGAACGAGGCTCGCCGTTCCGGTCGGCTCCAGTCCGCCACCGAGATCCTGCATGCGGGCCAGGTCGGCCTCGGCCTCCCCATACAGCCGCCGCCCGAGCAGACGCGTCGCGACGTGGTAGCCCAGCGCGAGTGCGAGGTAGTCGGTTCTCCGGCTGCTGCCCGCCGTGCCGAACGTGGTCGCGATCCCCACCGTGAGCACGAGCGATTGCTCGATTGCAGCTCCAGGCGCGGTCAGCTCGTAGCGCGGCTCGGTGCCGATGAACCAGAGCCCGCCGGCGGAGTCCGGCCTGGTGAACCCGCCCAGCGCCAGGACGCAGCCCCCGAAGCGTCCGGAGATCCATGCCCCACGTGGTACGACGCCGAAACAGACCTCGGTGCCCATGGCGCTCGCCGTGGCCCGGGAGACACCTGGGACCGGTGACTTGAGGTCCGGCCTCACGAAAGCTCCCATGTACACCGCGCGCACGCTGACTCCGGCCGTCGGGATGCCCCGGGTCGCCTCGCGCATCCGCGCGTAGCGGGACATCTCCTTCGGGTCGGTCCAGATGCGGACGCGGATCGGCTCGGTGCCCTCGGCGACTACGTCCATGCGGTACTCCTCCGTGGACCGCGGCACCAAGAGGAACGCGGCGATCTGGCTCCCGCCGACGGGCCCCCCGCCTTCGAGCGGAACCATGAACAGGGGCGGGAGCGACGGATGGCGGACTGAGCGCACGGACATCTCACCCTGGGCCGGCTGGACCTCGACGCGGTACACCACTCCCCCCTGGAGCACGATGCGAGGGGCGAGCGCTGAGGGGCCCACGGCGAACATCTCGTCGAGCACCAACTCGCGGGCCAAAGGGTCGCGTCGCGCTGTGTCGGGCCGGGCCGGTGGTGTGGTGGGTGGGTTCTGCGCCGCGGCCGTGGCGGCGGTCGAGACCAGGATGCCGGCGATCAGCGCGAGGAGAGGCGCTCCACGATCCATTGAGTCACCTCCCGCGTCCCCAGCCGGCCCCCGAGATCGGGCGTGGTCGCGCCCGCGGCGACGGCGGCGCGCACCGCGTCCTCGAGGGCGGCGGCCGCCTCCAGATGCCGCAATTCGCGCACCATCATCGCTGCGGTCAGGATGGCCGCGAACGGATTCGCGACGTTCCTGCCGGCCATCGGCGGCGCCGAGCCGTGGACAGGCTCGAACAACCCGGCGCGGCCGGGGTGGAGGTTGGCCGAGGGCGAGATACCCAGCCCGCCGACGAGCTGGGCCCCGAGATCGGAGAGAATGTCGCCGAACAGGTTCTGGGTCACGATGACCTGGAAGCGCTCCGGCTCCCGCACCAGCTCCATCGCCAGTGCGTCCACGTAGCGGTGCTCGCGCTCGATGCCGGGGTACTCGCTCCCGACCTCGGCGAGCACCCGCCCCCACAGCCGGTGCGCCGGCACCGCATTGGACTTGTCCGACATCGTCACCCGCGTCCGGCCGTGCGCCTTCGCCCACTCGAAGGCGTAGCGGATGATCCGCTCGACGCCCCTGCGGGTGTGCACCTCCTCGGCGAGCTGGATCTCGTCCGGCGTGTCGATCCGGAGGCCGCCGCCCGCGCCGACGTAGATCCCCTCGGTGTTCTCGCGGAAGATGGCGAAGTCGATGGTCCGCGGCCCCGACGGGCCGTCGCGCAGCGGGCACAGCGCCGGGTGAAGCAGCGTGACCGGGCGCAGGTTGACGTACAGGTCGAGCCGGAAGCGGAGTCCGAGCAGGATGTCCTTCGCATGCTCGTTGCCGGGCACGCGCGGATCGCCGAGCGCTCCGACGAAGATCGCGTCGACGTCGTTCCGGAGGTGGTCGACCGCGGCATCGGGGATCGTCTCGCCGGTCGCGAGGTAGTGGTCGGCCGAGTACGGGAGGCGCTCGACGTCGAGCTCGAACCCGAAGCGCCGGGAGGCCGCGGACGTCGCCGCGAGAGCGGCGGCGACGACCTCGGGGCCGATCCCGTCGCCCGCGATGACGGCGACCGGGTGGCGCTTCACGCCAGCCCGGACATCTGCCGTCCGCAGGTGATGCAGAAGCGCCAGCCGACGTCCAGCTCCGCGCCGCAGGACGGGCAGTGCACCACACCGACGTTCTGGCCGCAGTGCGGGCAGAAGATGACGGCACGACCCACCGGGAGGTCCCCGCCGCAGTAGGCGCACGGCGCGCTTCCCGGCCGGGGCGAGACGCCGCGCGAGGCCGCGGCGTCGTCGAGGGCGAACGGCAGGTCCGGCCGGCCGGCCGGCTCCGCGTCCGCCGGGCCCGGCGTCGGCTCGGCATCGCCCGTCCCGTCCGGCGGCTCGGGGAACCAGGGGGCCACCGTGTCGTCGCGTGGCTCGGCCCGGAGCGGCGGCGGGGCCACCGGCGCCGGCCCGGCCTCGACGGCCGCGAGCACCTCCCGGGTGCGATCGGGATCGAACGTCACCTTCGCGCTCCCGTGCCGCCGGTACGATCCGGTGTCGGGATTGACCCCTGCCGCCTCGCTCGCCAGCGCCACGCGCACCTCCTCCGGCTCGACGAATGCGTAGCCGCGCTCCCCGGCCAGGAGCCGGAGCAGCGTCATCTCGTAGTCCTCGTGCGAATCGATGCCGAGCACCACGCGGTGCGTACGGTAGGGGATCAGGCTCTGGTACAGCTCGTCGACATCCACCGGCCCGTTGATACGCGTGGGATCGAGGTCGGCGAGGTTCAAGATGAGCCGGCGGAACAGCCGGTCCAGCTCGTCGGGAGAAGATGCTGAATGCGCGGGCAACGCTCCCTGGTCTCGTTGGCGGATGCGCCACGTTAGATTCACGCTATTCCAATGTCAACCAACCGGGTGCGCCGCGCCGGACCGCGCGCCGCACCTCGGCCCCCCGGAGACGTCACATGCGCGCCTCGACGCTGCTGGCCGCCGTCTGCACGCTCGTCCCGGTCTCGTCACTGCGGGCGCAGTCGCTGCTCTACCGCTCGCCCAACCTGAGCGGCGACTGGGTGGTGGACCCCGGCGTCGTCCAGTTCAACTTCCTGCACCGCTTCAACGTGAGCCCCGGGCCGCAGCGCTTCTTCACCAACTTCCCCACCTTCACCTTCGCGACCGGACTGGGACACGACCTCGGCATCGCCTACCGGTTCGCCACCAGGGCCCAGGAGGTGCCGGGCGGATCCTCGAACAACGAGTCGGAGGTGCTGGTACGCTGGCGCCTCATCGGCGGACCCGAGGGGGGCGAGGGATTCGCCGCCGCCGTGACTCCGGCCTACAACTTCAAGGCGGGGAGCCTGGACGGCGAAGCGGCCGCGGACTACACGCGGGGAGCAGTCACGGTGCAGGGCGCCGTTCGGGAGCTCGGCAGCGCGTTCGGCGCGAAGCGCGCGCAGGCCGCGCTCGCCGGCGGCCTGGTGCTGCGCCTGAACCGGTACTTCGCGCTCTCGGGCGACTATGCCAAGCTCCTCGGCGGCGACACCCTGGCCGCGTGGAGCGCTGGCGTCCAGGTGCAGATCCCGGGCTCGCCGCACACCTTCGCACTCGAAGTCAGCAACGTGGCGAGCAACACCCTGCAGGGCAGCTCGAGGGGCCTCAACCAGTTCGGGTCCGTGAAGCGGCTGTACGGCTTCGAGTTCACCATCCCGCTGCACCTGAGCCGCTTCAAGCCGTGGTTCCACCCGGGCGGCGGGCTGGCGACCGGCGTGAGCGGACCGGCCGCCGCCGACGTGGAAGTCGCCTCGCTTCATTTCGGGAGCGACACCGTGCGGATCTCGGCGGGACAGGTAGTGCGCTGGACCAATCGCGATCCCCTGGACCACAGCGTGACGTTCGAGGTGGACGGTCCCGCTTCGGGGCCGATTCCCGCGAAGGGGAGCTACGCGGTGAGATTCGACCGGCCCGGCACGTTCCCGTACCACTGCACGCCCCACCCGTTCATGAAGGGCGTCGTCATCGTGCAGTGAGACGGAGGCGCGGGCGCCCTAGGGTACGTCGGCGTCGGGGTCGTAGTCGAGGTACTTCCCTTTCGCTCGCTCGGCGGCGAGCCACGCGCCGAACTCCGACGGCACTAGGCCTCCGGCCCCTCGCTGGCCGGCGGCGGCGCGCGTCGCCAGGTGGTTGGCGTACTCGTTCTTGACGTGGCCGGCGTGCCCGCGCACCCACTGCCACGTCACCGCATGACGCTCGGCCGCGGCAACCAGCTCCTGCCACAGCTCGAGGTTCTCGATCGGCCCGCCCTTGCGGCGCCAGCCTCGCGCCCGCCACGCGGGCACCCACGCGCGCATCCCTTCCACCAGATAGTTCGAGTCCGAAACGAACCGGATCGCCTGCCGGCGTCCCTTGGCGCTCAGCAGCTCGAGCGCCGCGATCGCGGAGCGCAGGGCCATCCGGTTGTTGGTGGTATCGGGCTCGGCGACGAAGTAGTCGCGCCGCTCGACGCGGCCCGAGGCGTCGCGCACTTCGATCAGGCCGCCCGCGCCGCCGGGCGTCGGTGGCTCCTGGCCGTTGCCAAAACACGCCTCGTCGGCGTGCACGAGGATCCGCACGGGATCGTTCACGGAATGGGGCCGGCCGCCTTGGTCGTCGGGCCGGCGGTGTGAGGAAGCGTGCCTAACAAGGTGTGGGGACGCCGGTCAGGCGGCGGCGCCGTCCGGCATCAACCGTCCCAGGGTGGTTCGGCCTCTCCCCGATCGTCGATCTGCTGGCCATGCCGCACGTGCCGGTCGAGGCACTTGGGGCAGTAATACAGCCCCTCGAGGTGGTCGTCGCGGACCAGGTCCTCGGTCGCACCACAATAGACGCAAGCAGCGGCGTCAGCCGTCACTTTGATTTCGCGCTCACGGGCCATTCGACACCCCCCCGTCGAAGATAGCGCCGGCAGGCGGGGTGAGCACAGTCGGTCAGCTGACGACATTGCCGATCAAATCACTTGGCATTCGGGGGCCCGCTGCCCGCGTGGACCGAAATCGAGCCGGGGCGCCCCTTTACGACCGTGCCGATCTCGGCGGCCGCCAGCGTGCCGTGCTCGGCGAGGAGCTCGAGCAGCCGGGGGAGAGCAGCTCGGGGAACGGCGAGCAGCAGCCCGCCCGAGGTTTGCGCATCGGCCAGCAGCAGCCGCTCGACCTCGTCCAGGGCCGGGTCCCAGGCGGTCGCCTCGTTGGCGGCCGCGAGATTGCGCCGCGTGCCGCCCGGCACGTGTCCCTGCTCGGCGAGCCGACGAGCTCCGGGGAGCCGCGGCACCGCGCCGGCCCACAGCTCCGCGGCGGCACCGCCCGCGCTCAACATCGAGGAAAGGTGCCCCAGGAGCCCGAAGCCCGTGACGTCCGTCGCCGCTCGCACGCCCGCAGCAGAGGCGGCGGCTGCGGCGCCGTCGTTGAGCGTCGTCATCGACTGGATGGAAGCGTGAACGGCGTCGTCCGGTGCGACGCCTTTCTTGATCGCGGTGGTCACGATGCCGGTGCCGATCGGCTTCGTGAGGACCAGCCGGTCGCCGGGCTGCGCGCCGGCATTGGTGGTCAGGCGGTCGGGATGAACCTCGCCGACGACCATGAGTCCGTACTTCGGCTCCGGATCGTCGATCGAGTGGCCGCCCAGGATCCGCGCGCCGGCCCGAGCCACCATGTCCGCACCGCCCCGCAGCACCTCGCCGAGCGCGTCGAGCGGCAACCGGTCGCGCGGCCAGCCGACCACGTTGAGGCACCACAGCGGCCGCCCACCCATGGCGTAGACGTCCGACAGCGCGTTGGCCGCGGCGATCTGTCCGAAGGTGTACGGGTCATCCACGATCGGCGTGAAGAAGTCGGTCGTGAGGATGAGCGCGCGGTCGGCCGCGATCCGCACGACGGCCGCGTCGTCCCGGCTGCTGGCATCCACCAGCACGGCCGGGTCGGTCCCGGGCGGGACGGACGGCACGAAGCGCAGGACCTGCGCCAGCTCAGCGGGGCCGAGTTTGCAGGCTCAACCCGCGCCGTGGGAGTACGAGGTGAGCCGGATGCGGTCGCGCGGATTGGGTGTCTGGTCCGTCATGGTGGCACCTCGACGGCGGGTGTCCTGCGGCCTACGCTTTGTCCTCGCAACTCGGCGTCTCGCGACTCGCAGCGGTCGTTCACGCGTACTCGCGGGCGATGAGCCAGGCGCGGAGCGAGGAGAGCGTGCGCTCCTCGGCATACGGCCCGCTGCCGACGGTGCCCTTCTGCGTCTGCATCTTGGCGAGCCGCGGCGCGGCCAGCGCAACCGCTTCCTTGGCCTGGGGCAACGGCACCGCCACCAGCGCGTCCACGGCGTGGACGATGTCGAGATTGCGCCAGGATCCGTCCGGCTTCTGGTTCAGGGCCAGATGCTCGGCCAGGATCGGCAGCTGGCCGCGGAACGGGGGCGGCGCCCAGGCGATCGCGGAGAGGGCGCCCACGGTGAGCGTCGGCGCCCACAGTCCGCCCCAGGAATCCCACATCTTGGGGAGCGCGAGCAGCGAGCCCACGTGGCGCCGCACCAGCGTTCGGTCCTCCTCCCCGGCCCTGAGGACCGTCCGGAGCGCGAGGCACGATGCGAGGAACCGCGCCCCCTGGTCCGAGTTCACGGTGGCCCCGGTGGGAAGGGTGAGCCGCCGCACCGTCCTTCCGGACGAGCGGTACGAGAAGAAGCCACCGATGGCGTGCTCGCACAGCTTGAGCTCGTGCCGGCGCGGCGTGCAGCCCTCGGCATAAGCGCCGTCCTTCTCCTGGCGACCGAGGATCCAGGTCACCAGCCGCCTGACCGCGTGCGCCGAAGGCGGGGCGCCGAGATCCATCAGCTCCCACGCCACCCAGGCGGTGGAGACCAGGTCGCCCGCCACGCTTCCGTCGGAGCGGATGCGCGATCGGCGCTCCTTCATCAGCGCCTCGGCTAGGCGTTCATCGTCGCCGCGCGGGCTGCCGAGCAGCCGGCGCGCCACGAAGCCCTGCCGGGTGTCGCGTGCGGCGAAGTAGGCGCCCACCCGTTCGATCGCGACATGTACGGGATTCATCGGCAGGAAAGCTACGAGTGTGTCAAGTGAGGCACCAAGCGCAGACCCCGCCGGCGACGAGATACCTCAGCAGCGACGCCAAGAACTGCCTCAGGTCGTCGCGGGCCGGCGTGCCTAGCAGGCGGCGCCTGGTCCAGCGGTCCGCGCCGCCCGCCAAGGCACCCACGAGCAGGAACAACGTCACCCAGCCGCCGCTGCCGAGCGACCCGAACCACAGGGCCGCGAACAGCACAACGACGAGCGCCTCGACCGCTGCGGGCAGCCATACGACGCGAATGGCGGCCGTCCACCCGGCGGGGGGAGGCGGCGCCGGCTTCCCCCCGATACTCGACCCCCAGGCCTCGCTCTCCCAGCGCACGGACGCCGCGGCGAACGCGATGAAGACCGCCGCGACGAGGCCGAAGGCGATCGCGATCGGTGTCAGGCTCACGGCGCCTGCCATCCGGGACCGCGCAGGGCGCGGCCGGGGCGCTCCCCCGTCAGCCGTCCGTCGTCCATCGTGAAGCCCCCGTTGACCATGACGTAGCGGATGCCGACCGAGGGCTCGTGCGGGTCCTCGAACGTCGCGCGGTCGGCGACGGTGGCGGGGTCGAAGACGGTGATGTCGGCGAAATACCCTTCCTGCAGGAGGCCCCGCTGCTTCAGGCCCATCCGCGAGGCCGCCACGGCGGTCATCTTGCGGATCGCGGTCTCGAGCGTGAGTGCGTGCTCCTCGCGCACGTAGTGGCCGAGGATGCGCGGGAACGTCCCGTAGGCGCGCGGGTGCACGTGGCGCATCTGGAGCGGGCCGTCGGGGGCCACCGCGCCGAAGTCGGAGCCGACCCCGACCCAGGGGGCCGCCACGGCGTCGGCCACGTCGGACTCGCTCATGGAGAAGAACGCCGCGCCGGTCCGCGCGCGATCGGCGACGATCAGGTCGAACAGCGCATCGTACGGATCCTTCCCTTCGTCGTGCGCGATGTCGGTGATCCGGCGTCCCTCGTAGCGCCGCAGCGTGGAGTCCAGCACGCCGAGCACCAGCACGTTCGCCAGGCCGCCCGCACCCGAGGCGAAGGACTCGTCTCCGCCGCGGACGGACTCCCGAGCCTCCATCTCCCGCTTGAGGCGGTCGCGGATGGCCGGGACCCGGAGCCGCGCGATCAGCGAGTCGTCGCCGCCGGCGTGGGCCCAGGCGGGCACGGCGGCGTCGAGACTCGCGGCCGACGCCGTGTAGGGATAGCTGTTGGCGCCGATGTGCCGGCCGGCCTTCCGCAACGCCTGGAACCGGTGCAGCAGCGCGGGCATCCGGCCCCAGTTGGCCCGCCCGGCGAGCTTGAGATGCCAGACCTCGACGGTGACGCCGGCCTCGCGGCCGATGCGGAACGCTTCGCCAAGGGAGCGGATGTGGGTGGCGTACACGCCGTGGTAGCGGGCGGCCACTCGCGCCAGCGCCACGAGCTCGGCGGTGCTCGCATAGACGGCAGGAGCGTAGCCGAGGGACGAGGACACGCCGAGCGCGCCCTGGCGCATCGCGGTGTCGACGAGCGCCTCCATCCACGCCAGCTCGGCGCGGGTGGGGGCGCGACGCGCGTACCCTACGACGTACTCCCGCACCTGCGTCGCGCCGACGAAGGTGGCGAGGTTGATGGGGGTGCCCGAGCGCTCGAGCCGCCGGAAGTAGCCGTCGAGGTCGTGCCAGTCCACGACCAGGCCCCACGCCGCGTAGGTGGCGCTGTCCCGCCGCACGGTGACGGCGCTCGCGGGCGCGGCGGACACGCCTTCGCCCGTGACCTCGGTCGTGATGCCCTGTGTCACCTTGCTCACGCCGCGGGGGTCGACGAGGATCGTCATCTCCGACTGGCCCAGCATGTCGATGAATCCGGGGGCCACCACCAGGCCGGAGACGTCGATGACGCGTGCCGCGCTGCGGCCCGCCAGGTCGCCGATGGCCGCGATCCGGTCCCCGCTCACGCCGACGTCGGCCACGCGCCCCGGCGAGCCGGTGCCGTCGACGACCGTGCCGCCGCGAAGCAGCACGTCGAAGTCCGCCTTCCGGTGCAGCCGCGGGGGCGTCGCGGCCAGGGCCAGGGCGGCGGCGAGCCCGGCGAGGAGCGGCCGCGCACGCCTCATCCCGACCGGTCGAGTGCGGCGCGCGCCGCCTTGACCCACACCCGCGCCTGGGCCGGCGTGGGAGAGCGCGGCGGCGGATCGGCGGGCCGGGCCCTGAGCCGGGCCACGAGCGTGTCGGGATCCTGGCGGGCCAGCGTCGGCACGTCCATCACGCCGATCTCGGTCAGTCGGCGGGCATTGTCGGTTCCGATGCCGCGCAGCGTCACCAGGCGCGCCGCCTGGATCCAGCGCAGCGCATCGTCGACGCTGGCGTCGGTCTCCCGGGCGACCTGGCTGGCCGGCTCGCTCGCGAGCTCGAACGGCGACTTCCCCGAGGCGCCGAGACGGAAGGCCGCCGACGCCGGCAGTCCCGGCACGTCGAGCAGGCGCGGGGTGGTGCTGGTGATCGTGAAGTGCTCCATGCCGGCGAGGACGAAGACGGCGAACGCCACGCCGGCGACCGCCGTGCCGACCTTGAGCTGCAGCCGGACCCGGCGCGCCGACTCCTCGGGCGTGGAGATGCCGAAGCAGGCCAGCAAGTGGAACACGGACCAGCATTCGAGGGCGAAAACGGGGAACCCGAGGAAGCCCAGGAGCGGCATCTCGAACAGCTTGAGGTTCTCCAGCCCCGGCACGGTGTAGATCCAGCGGCTGCGGGCGATGGAGTTGTACAGCTCCCACATGAGGCCGATGGAGGCTCCGGCCGCCAGCAGCCGGAGGATGCGCCCCAGCTCGCCGCGCTCGAGGTCGGCGATCAGCGACCAGCGCGGCTCCCGGCGGTACAGCGCCGGCTCCGCCAGCAGCGTCGTCGCCCCCCAGACCAGCGGGAAGAAGTAGCGGGGCCACACCAGCGGCAGCACGAGGAAGACGATCCCCGCCAGCGACGTGAGACGGAGCCCGGGCGCGGTGACGCGCATCGCCGCCACGCGCACGCTGCGAATCACTCCCCACGACTCGAGGGCGCGCGCCGCGAGGAAGATGGCAGGCAGCACCGTCGCGAAGGCGAGCGAGATGCCGACCCACCGCGCCCACCGCGCGTCCGGGACGTTGACGTAGTACCAATCCTCGAGACGCCAGTTCAGGAGCTCGAAGAAGAACCAGAACACCGCCGACCACGCGAACAGCGAGAGGGCATGCAGCGGGTTGGCGGTAAGCGGGTCGCGTCCCTCGCGGCGGGCGATCACCGCGGCCATCGCCACGATCGTCGGGTACCAGGCGGCGTGGTACAGCCAGGTCGCGGCCGGCTCGACGCCGCGCAGGGCGAGCCCGATGGCGAGACCGACCAACGCCGCCGCGGCTGCGACGACGAACGGCGCCTGGCGGGCGTTCATCCGCGCAGGCGCCGGTGGGAACGAGACGTCGCGGGCCGGGGCATGAGGTCAACCTATGAAGCGTGGCGACGCTCGCAAGGCCGGACTACGTTTCCCACGATGGATCGCCTCGCTTCCCTTCCCCCTCCCGGCAAGCTCGGCGGCACGTTCCTGTGGGAAGGCATCATCAACGGACCGGTGCGCTCGAGGCGTCTGGGCGTCAGCCTCGGCCTGAACCTGATTCCGCTGCGCTCCAAGCTCTGCACCTTCGACTGCCCCTACTGCGAATGCGGCCTCAACACCCCGAAGGCGCCGCGTTCGCGGTGGCCGTCGCCGGACCTGGTGGCCGATGCCCTGCGGAAGACGCTGGAGTACCTGGGCGAGCCGCCGGACCGGGTGACGTTCGCGGGCAACGGGGAGCCGACGATGCATCCGCGCTTCGCGCTGGTGGTCGAGCGCGTGCTGGAGGTGCGCGACCGTCTGGCGCCGGGCCTCATGGTCGCGGTGATGTCGAACGGCCTGTCGTGCGGCAAGCCGGCCGTGCGGAGCGCCCTCGATCGCGTCGACGAGCGGCTGATGAAGCTGGACCCCGGTCCGCCGGCGCTGGTGAACGGCGTCGCCTACGACCGCCGCCGGCTCGTCGAGGACCTTCGCGGCCTGGTGGACGTGACGGTGCAGGCACTCGTGGTGCAGGGGCCCGGGTATGACGGAGCCTCGGAGGAATCGGTCGGGGAGTGGCTGGCGGCGCTGGCGCGGCTGCAGCCGAAGGCCGTGCAGGTCTACTCGATCGCACGGCCCCCGGCGGACCCGCGGGTACGCCCCGTCGCGCGCGCGCAGCTCGAGGCGATCGCGGCGCGCGCGCGGCGGGTCATCTCAGGCAGCGTCGAGGTCTTCTAGCGCTTCTTGGCGCGGCTCTTCTTGCGCTTCGGCGCGGCCTTGCGCTTGGCCGCCTTGCGGGGCGCCTTCCGCTTGGCCGCCCGGCGGGCCGGCTTCTTCGCCGCCTTCTTCTTCGCGGCCTTCTTGCGCTTCGGGGCCGCCTTCTTCACGGCGGGCGCCGGCTTGGGCGCCGGCTTCGGCGCGGGTGGCGTGTAGGCCGGCGCGGGCGGCGGCGGACTCCAGGCCGGCGGAGCCGGGGGCTGCGGCGGCATGGACGACGGTGGCTCCCAACCTCCGATTCCCGTCATGTCATCGGACAGCATGAGCGTTCCTCCCAACGGAATTGGCGCTTCTGTCGCTCGGTTGAGCGGCTCTATACATTGCCTCCGAGATTCCACTTCGCAAGCGGCCCGGCGCCGGTCGCGAGGTTCCCGCCCATGCATTCACGCGTGACAGCCTCCCTGGTCCGCTGCCTGCTGCTCCTGTCGCCGCTCGCCGTGTCCGGCGGCCCCCGGCTCGCCGCGCAGGGCCCTCCGGCCGCGCCGACGCCCCTGCGGTGGGTCCTGGGACCCCTCGCGTGGCGGGGGCCGGCGCGTCCCGCCGGGTACCTCGGGATCGAGGGCCGGCGCGCTGCCGCGATCGGCACGGAGCGGGGCGACTTCGAGGTCTGGGCCTGGCCGCTCAAGCTGGTTCACGACCTCAGGCTCTCGTTCCAGACACCGCTGTACGCCGATCCGGTGCGCGCCGCCGACGTGGCCCGCAGCGTGGAGGTCACGCCGGCAGGGGCCACCATCACGTACAGCCACGCCGCGTTCACGGTCCGCGAGCGCGTCTTCGCGCCGGTGGACGAGCCGGCGGTCGCCATCGTGCTCGAGGTCGAGGCCGTGCGCCCGATGGAGATCGTCGCGTCGTTCCGGAGCGACCTCCAGCTGGCGTGGCCCGGCGCACTCGGCGGCCAGTACGTCCTGTGGAACGACACGCTCAAGGCGTTCGAGCTGACCGAGAGCCGGCGGCAGTTCAACGCCGTCATCGGCTCGCCGTTCGCGACCCGGGCGACCACCAATCCGACGTGGTCGGTGCCGGACGCGCCGTCCGAGATGCGCATCGCCGTCGGCGACCAGCAGCCGGCCGCGATGCCGCGCTGGCAGGAGCCGGCCGGCCGCCTGGTGAACGTGGTCGCGCTCGGCATCCCCATCGTGCTGGTCGGTCAGATCGCGCCGCGCGACACGGTGCTGGCCACGTATCGGCGGGTGCTGGCGCGGCTCGGCGAGCTGTACGCGCAGCGCGTCGCGCACGCCGACTCCGTCGTCGCGGGCACCGTCGGCTTCGCGGACACGGCCGAGGACCGGCTGGCGCGGTGGGCCGAGCTGAACCTCGACGAGGCCGTGGTGTGCAACCCCGACCTCGGCTGCGGCCCGGTGGCGGGCTACGGCCCCTCCGGGCCGGGAGGCGCGCGGCCGGGCTTCAGCTGGTTCTTCGGCGGCGACGCGGCGATCAACTCCTTGGCGCTCGCGTCGGCCGGGGCCTTCGATCTGGCGCGGCAGTACCTGGCCTTCTTCGCGCGCTACCAGCGGGCGGACGGCAAGATCGCCCACGAGATCTCCCAGAGCGCCGCCCGGATCCCCTGGTTCAGCGACTACCCCTTCCCGTACTGGCACGGCGACACCTCGCCGTTCTGGATCCTCGCGATCGGCGAGCTGTTCCGGGCGTCGGCGGACACCGCGTTCGTCCGCTCGCTGTGGCCCCAGCTCCGGCGCGCCTACGAATGGTGTGTCGGGACGGTGGGCGACGACGGCCTGATGCAGAACGCGCTGGCGGGCGTCGGGGCCATCGAGGTCGGAGGCCTCGGCGCGAGCGTGAAGTCGGACATCTACCTCGCCGCCGTCTGGGTCGAGGCCCTGCAGCGCATGGGCGAGATGGCGCGGGCGCTGGGCGACAGCGCACTGGCGGGCGAAGCGGTACGGCGGTTCCCCATGGCGCGCCGGAGCCTCGAGGAACGCTTCTGGATGCCGCACGCGGGTCGGTTCGCCTTCGCCGTCCTCGCCGGCGACTCCCTCAACGACAACCTGACCGTGTGGCCGGCGATCGCGATGTCGTGGCGCCTGTTCGACGAGGAGCGGGGCCAGGCGATGGCCGCCGCACTGGCGCGGGCCACGATCTCGACCGATTGGGGTGGCCGGACGCTGGCGTCCGAGAGCGAGCTGTACGATCCGCTGCACTACAACAACGGCACGGTGTGGCCGTTCGTGACCGGGTTCCTCGCGCTGGCCGAGTACCGCTATCACAGCGTCTACGCGGGGCGCGCCGCGCTCGACGCGCTGGGGCGGACGTTCGACGTGTGGGGACTGGGGCGGAATCCCGAGGTCTTCTCCGGCTCGTCCTTCGAGCCGCTCGAGACGGCGGTGCCGCAGCAGTTCTTCGCCACGTCGATGTACCTCACGCCGCTCCTCCGCGGCGCGTTCGGCATCGAGGCCGACGCTCCGCGCGGCATCCTGACGGTGGCGCCGCACCTCTTCGATCGTCCAGGCGACTACCTCGTGCGCGGCGTGCGCGTCGGCGTGGCCGTGCTCGACGTGCAGCTGCGGGTGACCGACACCGCGTTCGCGGCCGTGGTGCGCCGCGCCGGGCCTCGCGTTTCGCGGCTGATGCTGCATTTCGAGCCGGCCCTCGCGCCCGGCGCCGTCGTGCGCGAGGTCCGCGCCGGCCGCGCGCCGGCGGCGTATCACGCGACGCAGACGGGACTTGACACCCACGTGTCGTTCGACGTGCCCCTCGACGGGGACAGCGCGGCCGTCCTGGTCCGGCACTTGCCGGGCTGGCGACTCGTCGTCGCTGATCCCTCCCCCTCGCGCGGCGATCGCTCGCGCAGCCTCAAGGTGGTGAGCGCCAGGCTGGCCGGTGATGCGTTCGAGGTCGGCCTCGAAGGCCTGGCCGGCACGTCGTACGTCGTCGAGGTCCACGAGCCGAGCGGCCATGTAGGGATTGAGACGGTGCGATTGCCCGACGGTCCCGGAGACCCGCGGGACGGGTATGCGAAGACCGTCGTGAGATTGCGCCGATAGGGGGAAAAAGTGCTTGACACCCGCGGGAGCCCAGCCCCTTCTTTGCGCGTCATGAACGCCCGGCGTCTCCTCTTCGCGGCGGGGATCGTCGCGGCCTCGGTCCTCCGTCCCCCGATTGGTGCGGCTCAGCGGCCGGCGGTCGCGGATATCCAGGTCCAGCCCGGCGATGCCCAGATCCAGGTGCGGCGCACCACGCAGTTCTTCGCCACCGCGTACGACCGCGGCAACAACGCGCTCACGTCGGTCACGACCTTCACGTGGCGGTCGAGCAATCCCCGGGTCGCCACGATCGACGAGAACGGCGTCGCGACCGGCGTGTCGCCGGGCATCGCCCAGGTCACGGCGCGGTACGGGTCGGGCCGCACGGCCAGGACGTCGCAGCCGGCGACGCTCGAGGTGATCGCGGAGGGCGGCGCGCCGCAGCCCCAGGCCGCCGGCGCGGGGGCGGGCCAGGGGGCGGCGCGGACGGCGTCGGCGCGGGGTCCGGGCTGCGCCGCGCTGGCGCGGCAGCAGCCGGGGACGGGAGCGCCCGACGGGTTGATGGTCACGCCGCAGCGCCTCGTGCTCATCAAGGGCGAGTCGGCGCAGCTCCAGTACCGCACGGTGCGCGGCGCCATGGGCGATGCGGCCGAGCCGGCCTGCATCGTGTTCCTGGTGGACGCCGGGCGCGTGGCCATGATCGACACGCTCGGCTTGGTGACGTCGATGGGCGATACCGGGCACGCGATGGTGACCGCGGCGGTGCCGGGCGCCCGGTTCGCGCCCAAGCAGGTGTCGGTCGAGGTGCGGGCGGACTCGGTCCAGTTCGCCGAGCGCGTGGTGTCGCTGGCCGTCGGGACGGTGGACACCCTCGATCTGATCGTTCCCGCCCAGGACGGGCGCCGGCTGGATCCGGCGCGGACGTCCTTCCAGTTCGAGTCGTCCGATCCGGCCAAGGTCGCCGTCTCGCCGGTCGCGCCGATCATCACCGCGGCCGCGCTCGGGACGGCGCGGATCACGGCGTCGAGCCCGCTCTACCCGGACGTCACGGCGACGATCTCGGTTCACAAGCCGATCCGCCGCCTCATCGGGACGCCGCTCGACACGCTGGTCACGCTGGCCATCGAGGGCACGGCGACGATCGGCGTGCGCTTCTACGCGGCCGACTCGTCGCTGGTCGACGGGGTGCCGGTGCGATGGACCCGGCCCGACAGCGCGATCGTGCGGTTCGACTCCGCCACCGGCACGCTGCGCGGAGTCAGGGCGGGCGACACGCGGATGACCGTGACGGCGATGGCCAGCCGCACCGACTCGATCTTCCGCCACTGGCACGTGCGGGTGGTCGCCGGCGGCCTGTCGATCGCGACGACGCGCCTGGCGCTCCCGCTCGGCAGCCAGCTGCCGCTCAGCGTGCAGCTGCTCGATGAGCGGCGCCGGCCGCTGGGTCCGGCTCCCGGGCTCACCTGGCGCTCGAGCGACGACTCGACGGCGCGGGTCGCCGCCGACGGGCGGGTGACCGGCGCCGGCATGGGGCGTGCGCAGCTGGTGGCGCGCGCGCCGTGGGATTCGACGGCCGCGGTCGACGCCTTCGTGGTCGGCGACCTGCTGGTGCCGGTGGAGATCGCCGGCCGCTGGGACCTGGTCATGGTCGCCGCGGGCGACACGCCGAAGATGCGGCCGCTCACGCAGGACAGCGCGGTCGAGACCCAGCCGGCGTGGTCGGCGGACTGGACGCGCGCGGCGTGGGTCGCGGCGCCCGCGCGCTCGGAGCAGTACCAGCTCTACGTCGCGAACGCGGACGGGTCCGAGGCGCAGCCGCTCACCCGCGACACGATGCCGGTGCACGCTCCCGCCTTCGTGGGCCCAGCCGGCGATCAGATCGTCTTCGAGGCGGGCCGCAGCGGCCGGACGCAACTGTTCGTCGTCAACCGCGACGGCAGCCAGCGGCGGCAGCTGACGTCGGGCGCGAACCCGAACATGCAGCCCAGCGTGTCGCCCGACGGGACGCGCGTGCTGTACGTGTCGCTGCGGGAGCACCTCTACAACGTCTACCAGGCGAGCGTCGACGGCAGCGGCGCCGAGCAGCGCCTCACGACCGGCCGGGTGGACGACTCGCCGGCCTTCGCGCCCGACGGGCGGTCGTTCTACTTCCTGCGGCTCGAGAACGGCAAGCCGCCGAGCAAGCGGGTCTACAGCCAGGACTTCACCGGCGGCGCGCCCGTTCCCGTCACTCCGGCCGGCATGTACGTGCAGTCGTTCAGTGTGAGCGCGGACGGCCGGACGCTCGCGCTGACCGTGCTGCCGCCCGATCCGCGGGGCCAGTCGCACGTGGAGCTGTTCGACGTGGCGACGGGCACGCGGACGCCGTTCACGCTGCCGGGCGCCTCCAGGATCGGGGCCCCCGTCTTCCGGCCGGCGGCGCCGTCGGCGCAGCACTGACGGCGGGAAGCTCGGGACCGGGATAGCCGCGCTCGGCGCGGCTATCCCCGTCTCGGGCCCCCTCGTAGATTTTCGCTCGATGCTCGCCGTCACCATCCGCTCGCACGGTAGCCCCGAAGTCGTCGCCGTCGAGGACGTCCCCCGTCCCGGCGTCGAAAAGCCCGACGACGTCGTGGTCGCGGTGCAGGCGGCGGCCCTCAACCACCTCGACCTGTTCGTGATCGGCGGACTGCCAGGCCGGACGCTGGCCTTCCCGCACGTGATCGGCGCCGACGGCGCGGGCGTCGTGGAGGCGGTGGGCCCCGCCGTGACGCGCGTCAAGCCGGGCGACCGGGTGCTGCTCAACCCCGGGGTCTCGTGCCGGGCGTGCGACTTCTGCCTGGCGGGCGAGCAGTCGCTGTGCACGAGCTACCGGCTGCTGGGTGAGCACCTGCCGGGCACGATGGCGGAGGCCGTGCGGGTCAGCGAGTGGAACGTCCATCCGCTGCCGGGCCGGGTGTCGTGGGCGGAGGCGGCGGCGTTCCCGCTGGTCCATCTCACGGCCTGGCGGATGCTCGCGACGCGGGCCGCGGTCCGCCCGGGGGAGACGGTGCTGATCTGGGGGATCGGCGGCGGCGTCGCGCTGGCGGCCCTGGGGATCGCGAAGCTGCTGGGGGCGTTCGCCATCGTGACCTCGTCGAGCGACGCGAAGCTCGAGCGGGCGCGCGCGCTCGGGGCCGACCTCGCCCTGAACCACGCGACGACCGACGTGCCCAAGGAGCTGCGCCGGCTGCTCGGCGGCCGCGGGGTGAACGTGGTCGTGGACTCGGTGGGCGAGGCGACCTGGGAGAGGAGCCTGCGCGCGCTGGCGCCCGGGGGGCGGCTGGTGACCTGCGGCGGCACGAGCGGCCCGCGGGTGGTGACGGACGTG
>DASPTN010000087.1:0-2897 GCA_035623395.1 Gemmatimonadales bacterium
CGCCGCGGCGGCGGCGAGGCCCGTGTTGGTCACGTCCTTGGCCGAGTCGACCGTCTCGCTCATCACGGCCGCGCGCACCGAGTCGGCGTGCGACTCGGCCTTCTGCGCCCGCCAGATCGAATCGGCCCGCGCCGCCGCCAGCAGCGAATCGCGGTGCATCTGCGCGCGCAGAGCGTCCGTCGCCGTCGGCACCGGCGGCGTCGCCACGACCGGCTGCGGGTTCCGGCTGCACGCGGCCAGCAGGGCCACCGTCCCCGCCACCGCCAGTCTCCCAGCTGTGGTTCTCATGTTGCGGCCTCCGAACGTGGTCTTGAGTTGGTCCGCGTTGTACCCCGCCGGCGGCCGGAGTGCCGCGCGGATTTCGCACGCGGAGCTCGTGCGCCTGGGGACCTCCCGCTGTGATGCCGCGCCGGCCGCGCCGCGTCAGCGTCACGACGCCGCTGCGGGTTAATAGTTGGGATGTTAACTACACACCAGTCGGAGGGAGGTTCCGGGCGCCCGGGCCCGGGCGCGGCTATTCGGCCCTGAGCCGGTACCCCACGCCCGACTCGGTCAGCAGATACTGCGGCCGCGACGGATCGTCCTCGAGCTTGTGGCGCAGCTGGGTCATGTACACGCGGACGTAGTGGGTGTGCTCCACCGCGTTCGGCCCCCACACCTCCTTCAGGAGCAGCCGGTGGGTCAGCACCTTGCCGGCGTGGCGGGCGAGCGTGGCGAGCAGCTTGTACTCGATCGGGGTGAGATGGACCTCCCGGCCGCCGCGATACACCAGCCGTGCGCCGAGGTCCACGGTGAGGTCGCCGATCACCACCACCGGCTCGGCGCCGCCGTTCGCGGCCACGCGGCGCAGCGCCACCCGCAGCCGGGCGAGCAGCTCGCCGAGGCCGAACGGCTTGGTGAGGTAGTCGTCGGCGCCCGCGTCGAGCGCGGCGATCTTGTCCTGCTCCCGCCCCCGCGCCGAGATCACGATGACGGGGACGCGGGACCACTCGCGCAGCCGGCGTGTCAGCTCGATGCCGTCCAGGTCGGGCAGGCCGAGGTCGAGGAGGATCGCGTCCGGATTGCGCCCGGCCGCCTGGGCGAGGCCCTCGCGGGCGGTGACGGCCTCCACCAGGCGGTAGTCGTGGGCCTCCAGCGACGCCTTGAGGAAGCGGCGCATCTGGGGCTCGTCCTCGATCACCAGCACCGTCGGCGCGACGTCGCTCAAAGCTGCCCCGCGCTCGGAGGGATCGGACAACCTAACTCGCGGGCGCCTCGGCGGGAACGCTCGCCGGCGGCTCGGCCGCGAGCGGGAGAGTGAAGTGGAACGCGGCGCCGCCGCCCGGCCGGTTCTCGGCCCAGATCCGGCCGCCGTGCGCGGTGACGATGCCGCGGCAGATGGTGAGGCCGAGCCCGACGCCGGCGACGGTCGTCGCGCCGGCGACGCGGTAGAACTTGTCGAACACCCGCGCCTCCTCGCCGGGCGGGAAGCCGGGGCCGCGGTCCGCCACGTCCACCACCACCGCGCCCTCGCCGGCCGCCGCGGCGATCTCGACCGGCGCCCCGGGCGGTGTGTACTTGACCGCGTTCTCGAGCAGGTTGACGAACACCTGCTCCACCAGGAGGCCGTCCATCAGCAGCAGCGGGAGGTCCGGGGGCAGCCGCACCGTCACCGGGTGCTCCTTGAGCCGCTCCTCGAGCCGGATCAGCGCCACGCCCACCACCTCCTCGAGCGGCTGCCATTCCTTCTGCACCTGCAGCGCCCCGCTCTCCAGCCGGATCATGTCCAGCAGGTTGCCGATGAGGCGGTTCATCCGGGTCGATTCCTCGAGGATCGTCCGGACGAGGTCGCGCCGCGCCGCCTCGGGCAGGCCGCCGCCGTCCTCGAGCAGGCTGCTGGCCGCGCCCGTGATCGCGCCGAGCGGCGTGCGCATGTCGTGCGACAGGGAGCTCAGCAGCGCGGTGCGCAGCCGCTCCGCCTCCGCCTCGACCTGCTCGTGCTGCGCCTGCTCGGCCACCAGCGCCCGCTCCAGTGCGACGGCCGCCTGGGCGGCGAAGGTCTCCAGCAGGCGCTGCAGCACCGGGTCCTGGAGCCGCCGCGGGTCGGCGGCGCGCACGCCCACGACGCCGACCATCCCCGCGGAGCCCACCAGCGGGACGTAGCGCGCGAGCGCGCCGGGCAGCGTGTCACTCCCGACGCCCGCCACCCTGCCGTGGTCGAACGCCCACTGCGCGACGCTGCGCTCCTTCTCGTCGATCGGGTAGGCCGGCGCCGTGCCGACCGGGATCTCGATCCGGCTCCCGTCGCCCGGCAGGAGGATCTGCGCCTGCGCGGCGAAGCTCTCCGCCACGTGCCGCTCCACCACCCGGACCAGCTCGCCGCGCCCGCGCGCGCCCGCCAGCTCCCGGCTCATCGCGTACAGCGTCGCGGTGCGCCGCTCGCGGTCGCGCGCGCTCTCGGCCTGGGCCCGGATCCGCAGCGTCAGGCCGCTGATCAGCAACGCGATCACCAGCATCACCGCGAAGGTCAGCAGATAGCGCACGTCGGAGACGGCGAGCGTGTAGAACGGCGGCACGAAGAAGAAGTCGAACGTCGCGATGCTCACCAGCGCCGCGGCCACCGACGGGCCGCGGCCGTAGCGGGACGCCACTACGCCCACGCCGAGCAGGTACACCATCGCGACGTCGGTGACGGAGACGTAGCGCGCCAACACAGCGCCGACGGCGGTGCACGCACCGACGACGAGCGCTCCCCAGCCGTACTGCGCCACGGTCGGCTGGAGCCCGCCCGTCGCCATCGGCCGCCGCGGGGCCGGACCCGACGTGACGTCGCCGGTGATGACGTAGACATCGATGTCCGCGCTGCCGCGCACCAGGCGGTCGAGCATCGAGCCGAAGATCTTGTCGCGCCAACGGGC
>DASPTN010000088.1:0-18338 GCA_035623395.1 Gemmatimonadales bacterium
CGCAGGTTGCCGGCGGCGTCGTAGTGCCGGCCCTCGTCGTCGAAGCCGTGGGTGAGCTCGTGGCCGGCCCAGCTGCCGCCCAGCGAGCCGTAGTTGGCACCGTCGTCGGCCGACGCGTCGAACGTCTGCGGCACCAGCGCGCCCGCGGGGAACACCATCTCGTTGCGCGACGGGTCGTAGTACGCGTTGACCGTCGGCACCGTGATGCCCCACTCGGTCGTGTCCACGGCCGCGCCGGGGCGGTTCACCACCCGCTGCCACTCGAAGGCGTTGGCGCGGGCCACGTTCAGGACGAACGGCCCTTCCTCGGTCACCAGCCGCGTGTAGTCGCGCCAGCGGTCGGGGTAGCCGACCTTCTCGCGCATCTTCGTGAGCTTGTCGAGCGCCTGCGCCCGGGTCGAGTCCGACATCCAGGCCAGGTGCCGCAGCCGCTCGCCGAACGCCGCGCGGATGTCGTCGATCACCGCCTTGGCGCGCGCGCGCGCCTCGGGCGGGAACGTCTTCGCCACGTAGGCCTGGCCGAGCGCCTCGCCGAGGTCGCCGTCGGTCTCGCGGAGGCAGCGCTTCCACCGCGGCAGCAGCTCCCTGGCGCCGGTGAAGCGGGAGCTGAAGGCGAACTGCTCCCGGACGAACGGCGTGCTGAGCCAGGGCGCCGACTCCTCGACGACGTGGTAGCGCAGGTAGGCGCGCCACTGCGCGAGCGGCGCCGTGCGCAGCAGGGCGTTCACGCGCCGGATGAAGTCCGGCTCCGCGACGTTGACGCGCGAGACCGGGACGGTGAGCCCGATGCTCCGGAAGTAGCGCGGCCACGACAGCGCCGGCGCGAGCTTCGCGAGGGCGGCGGCCGTCATCGGGTGGTCGGTGGCCGCGGGATCGCGCTGCTGCAGCCGCGTGAGCGAGGCCTTGGCGAGCTCGGTCTCGAGCCGCATCACCTCGTGGGCCCCGCGGGTGGCGTCCGTCGCGGAGGCGCCGGCGAGCCGGAAGGTGCGGGTCACGTGCTCGACGTAAGCGGTGCGCGTCGAGTCGGCCGACGGGCCGGAGTCGGTGTAGTAGTCGCGGTCCGGGAGGCCGAGTCCCGCCTGCGACAGCCACACCATGTAGTGCGCGGCGTCGTGGGGATCGATGTCCGGACTGTAGTGGAAGACCAGGTTGATGCCGCGCACCTGGAGTGCACCGATCACGGCGAGCAGCCGGGACCGGCTGGTGATGCCGTCGATGTCCCGGAGCCAGGGGCGGACCGGCGTGAGGCCGGCCGCCTCGATGGCCGTCGAGTCCATGCACGAGGCGTAGAACGTGCCGAGCTTGCGCGGCGTGCTGCCCGCCGGCTGCGACGCGCGCTGCGCCATCGCGTCGTCGAGCACCGAGCGCACGACCAGCTCGTTGTGATCGCTCATGTCGCGGGTGACGCCCGACGACGAGTACGCGGCGGGAATCGTGTCGTGCGCCAGCCACGCCCCGTTGGCGTACTGCATGAAGTCCACGCAGGCGTTCGCCGTCTGGTCGATGAACGCCGGATCGAGGACCTTGAGCGGCGCGCCGGCCGACGGCAGCGGCGTGGGGGCCCCCTGCGCCGCGGCACCGGCCGGGGCGAGGGCCGCGAGCAGAGCGGCGAGCGGGACGGCGTACCGGCGCCGCGGGGTCGAGACGTTGCGATTCGGCATGTCGTTGTCTCCGGCTGTGACGGACTGGGTGTATATTAGCACCGCTCATCGAGTGATCGCTCGGGCGGCAGGCGGCGTCCGGCACCGTTCCCGACGGGACGCGGCCGGCCCCGGTTTCGTCGTCCCATCCATGGTGTCGTCGAGAGGAGCGAGGGTGGCCGAGAAGAAGATCATCGCGGTCGTGGGGGCGCGGGGTGCGCAGGGCGGCGGGCTGGTTCGCGCCATCGCGGCCGACAAGGACGGACCGTTCGTCGCGCGCGCCCTGACGCGCGACATCCGCTCGGAGCGCGCGCGCGAGCTGCGGGCGCTCGGGGCCGAGGTGGTCGCCGCCGACGTGGACGACGAGGAGAGCCTGCGGAAGGCGTTCGCCGGAGCCCACGGCGCGTTCTGCGTGACGTTCTACTGGGCGCACATGAAGCCGGAGCGGGAGACGGCGGAGGCGCTCTCGATGGCGCGCGCGGCGAAGGCCGCCGGCGTCCGGCACGCGATCTGGTCCACGCTCGAGGACACCCGGAAGTGGGTGCCGCTCGGCGACACCCGGATGCCGACGCTGATGGGCCAGTACAAGGTCCCGCACTTCGACGCCAAGGGGGCGGCCGATCGGCTGTTCACGGACGCCGGCGTGCCCACCACGTTCCTCGTGACCTGCTTCTACTGGGACAACTTCATCCACTTCGGCATGGGGCCCAGGAAGGGGCCGGACGGCGCGCTGACCCTCACGCTGCCGATGGGCGACCGGAAGCTCGTGGGCATCGCCGCCGAGGACATCGGCAGGAGCGCTTACGGCATCTTCAAGCGGGGCGCCGAGACCATCGGCCAGCGCGTGGCGATCGCGGGCGGCCACCTCACCGGAGCGCAGATGGCCGCCGGCATGACCCGCAGGCTCGGCCGCGACGTGACGTACACCCCGGTGACGCCCCAGGTGTACCGGGGGTTCGGCTTCCCCGGCGCCGACGACCTCGCCAACATGTTCCAGTTCGACCACGATTTCGAGCAGGACATCTGCCGGGCCCATAGCGTCGAGGCCACGCGGGCCCTGAACCCGGCGCTGCAGACGTTCGACGCCTGGCTCGCGGCGAACGGCTCGCACATCCCGATCGAGTGAACCGTGCCGGCGGACGCGCCGGCCTGTGCGAGTGACCCGAGGGCGAGGAGATATCGAGTGAGCTGGCTGCCGCTCGTCCTGAGAGTGCTGCACATCGGCGGGGGCGTCTTCTGGGCGGGGGCGACGTTCGCGTTCGCCGCGTTCGTCGAGCCGACGGCCGGCGCCGCGGGACAGGACGGCGCGCGTTTCCTGCAGCGCCTGGCCGGCGGCGGCTACCCGCCCGCGATGGCGGCCGCGGGCCTGACCACGGTCCTGGCCGGCATCGCGCTGCTGTGGATCGACTCGGGCGGCTTCCAGCCGGCGTTCATGGGCAGTCCCCTGGGGGTCGCACTCTCGATCGGCGGGGCCTGCGGGATCGTGGCGGCGGTGTTCGGCATCGGGCTGTCGGCCCGGAACGCCATGCGCCTGAAGGCGGTGTCGGCCGCGATCGAGGCCCGGAAGGGGAGCCCGAGCACTGAGGAGCTGGCGCAGGTCGCGGCGATCCAGGGCCGGCTGCGCTTCGGCGGCCGGCTGACCGCGTGGCTCCTCGGCGTCACCGTGATCTGCATGGCGATCGCGAGGTACGTGTAAGTCGGTTCGCACTAACTGCCGTTCTCGCCTCCCGGATCCGGCGGTAGCGCCGGCTGCTCGCCTCCCGGCGACGTCGCCGCGCCCACTCCCGTGATCTTCGCCAGTCGCTCCTGAATCAGGCCGATCTGCCGCTCGGCTTCCCCGTACTGCCGCACGGCGTGGTCGAGGTGCTTGCCCACCAGCCGGTACGCGGCGTCGAGCCGGAGGAACTCCTGCTGCAGCCCACCCAGCGACTCGAGGATGCTCCGCGCCCGCTTCTCGACTTCGAGTCCCTTGAGCCCGTGCAGGATCGCGGCGAGGTACGCGTAGAAGGTGTTGGGCGAGACCGGAATGACCTTGCGGCGCAGCGCGTAGCCCACGACGCTGTCGTCTCCGGCCGCGTCGTCGCCGCGGACCACCGCCTCGTAGTAGACGCTCTCCGCCGGGACGTACATCAGCGCGAACTCGAAGGTGCCCTCGTCCGGGCGGATGTACTTGTCGGCGATCTCGTCGATGCGGTCGCGCAGCGACCGGCGGAACGCGCGGCGCTCGCGCTCCGCGCCGGCCGCGTCGGCGGCGAGCATCCGCTGGCAGGCCTCGAGCGGGAACTTGGCGTCGACCGGGACGAGCCGGTCGCCGACGGTGATCACCGCGTCCACGCGCTCGCCGGAGCGGAAGGCGTACTGCGTGGTCCACAGGCCTTCCGGCAGCACCTGGCGCAGCAGCTCCTCGAGCCACACCTCCCCGAGCGTGCCGCGTAGCCTCGGCACCTGGAGCAGCTCCTGCACCTTGGCCACGGTCTGCCCGACGGCCTCCAGCCGCCCGGTGGCCTCGACCAGCCGGCCGAGGCGCTCGCGCACGTCGCCCACGGCGGCCCCCTGCGACGCGACCAGCGCGTCGAGCCGGCCGCGCACCTCGACGAGCTGCTGCTGGAGCAGCGCCGCCTCGCTGCCGGGCGCCGGCGGGCGTCGCAGCACCAGCACGATCAGCAGCCCCACGGCGACGACGAGCAGGACGAGGGCGGCCGCGGTCATCGGCTGCCGCTCAGCGTCCGGCGAGGTGGCAGGCGGCGAAGTGTCCCGCGCCCAGCTCCCGCAGCTCGGGCCTTGCGGTGCGGCACCTGTCGTCCTTCGCGGGGTGCTGGCAGCGCGGGTGGAACGGGCAGCCGGGCGGCGGGTTGACGGGCGACGGCGGATCCCCGGCGAGCACGATGCGCCGGCGGCCCTTGCCGGGATCGGGCACGGGGACGGCGGTCAGCAGCGCCTGCGTGTAGGGGTGCAGGGGCCGCGCGTAGATGCGGTCGGACGGGCCGTGCTCGACGATCCGGCCCAGGTACATCACGGCGACGCGCGGCGCGATGTGCCGGATGACCGCCAGATCATGGGAGATGAACAGGTACGAGAGACCGCGCCGGGCCTGCAGGTCCGCGAACAGATTGAGGACCTGCGCCTGCACGCTGACGTCGAGCGCCGACACGGGCTCGTCGCACACCAGGAACTCGGGCTCCACGGCCAGGGCGCGCGCGATCGCCGCGCGCTGGCGCTGCCCGCCCGAGAACTCGTGCGGGTAGCGCGCGGCCGATCCCGCCGGCAGGCCCACCTCCGCGAGCAGCGCCTCGACCCGGCGGTCGGCCTCCGCGCCGCGCGCCAGCCGGTGCACCTCGATCCCCTCGCGGACCGCCCGGCCGATGGACTGGCGCGGGTCGAGCGAGCCGTCGGGGTCCTGGAAGACGATTTGCATCCGCCGGCGCATCCGGCGCAGCGCGGCCGCGTCGAGCGCGAAGACGTCCTCGCCGTCGAACCGCACCGCGCCGGAGGTTCGGTCCACCAGCCGCAGGATCGTCCGGCCGAGCGTCGTCTTGCCGCAGCCCGACTCGCCCACGAGGCCGAGGGTCTCGCGGGCGGCGATGTCGAAGCTCACGCCGTTGACGGCCTGCACCGTTTCACGGCGCGCGCCGAGGAAGCCGGTGCGGCGGGTGAAGTGGGTGACCAGGTCGGTGACCTTGACGAGCGGCCGTCCGCCTCCGTTCAACCCGTTACCTCTCCTCTCCTCACTTCTTACGCCGCATCGGCTCCTCCACCAACCAGCATCTCGCCTTGTGCCGCGCTCCCGCATCCAGCAGCGGAGGCTCCTCCGCGGCGCACTTCTCCCACGCGTGCGGGCAGCGGGGGTGGAACCGGCAGCCCGCCGGCCACGCGGTCGCGGGCGGCACCTGGCCGGGGATCGCCTGCAGCCGCGCTCGGCGCTCCTCGAGGCGCGGAATCGCCGCCAGCAGCCCCTCGGTGTACGGGTGCGCCGGCTGCGCGAACAGTCGCTCGGTCGACGCCTCCTCGACGATCTGGCCGGCGTACATCACGTACACCCGCCGGGTCCGCTCCGCCACGATGCCGAGGTTGTGGGTCACCAGCAGCACCGCCATGCCGAGCTTCCGCTGCAGGGCGTCGAGCAGCTCGAGGATCTCCGCCTGGATCGTGACGTCGAGCGCCGTCGTCGGCTCGTCGGCGAGCAGCAGCTTGGGCCGGCAGGCCAGCGCCATCGCCAGCACCACCCGCTGGCGCATGCCGCCGGACAGCTGATGGGGATAGGCCGCGGCGCGGCGCTCCGCGTCGGGGATGCCGACGGCGGCCAGCATCTCGACGGCGCGCCAGCGCGCCGTGCTGCGCGTGACGGACTCGTGGGCGCGGATCGCTTCCGCGATCTGCGCGCCGATCCGGAGCACCGGATTCAGGGCGCTGAGCGGGTCCTGGAACACCAGCGCCACGTGGTTGCCGCGCACCGCCCTGATCTCCTTCGGGCCGAGAGCCAGCAGGTCCCGGCCCTCGAGGCGCACGCTGCTGCCGTGCGCGATGTGCCCGGGCGGCTCGACCAGCCGGAGGATGGCGAGGGTGGTGACGCTCTTGCCGCATCCCGACTCGCCGACCAGCCCGACGGTCTCGCCCTCGGCCACGGTGAGGTCGATCCCGTCCACCGCCCGCGCCACGCCGTCGGGGCCGGTGAACCGCACCGCCAGGTCGCGGAGCTCGAGCAGCGGCGCCCGCGCGGTCGCGCCGGTCACGCCGCCGTCCGGGGATCGAAAGCGTCGCGCAGCCCGTCGGCCGCGAGGTTGAAGGCGACCACCGTCGCGACCAGGGCCAGCCCCGGCGCCAGCGCCACCCAGGGAGCGGAGAGCAGGACGTCCTTCCCGTCCATGATCATGTTGCCCCAGGTGGGCGTGGGCGGCCGGACCCCGAGGCCCAGATAGGAGAGCCCCGCCTCGAGGAGGATGATGTTGCCGACGTCGAGCGACGCGCTCACGATGACCGGCGCGGCCACGTGGGGCAAGAGGTGCCGGCGCACGATGCCCGCGGCGGGCGCGCCGATGGCGCGCGCGGCGACGACGAAGTCCGCCTCCCGCAGGCTGAGCACGGCGGCGCGCACGATGCGGCTGGTCTGGAACCAGCCCGTCGCCGCGATGAGCCCCACCACGGCGGCCGCCGGGGCGTCCTCCCAGACGGCGAACACCGCGAGCAGGAGCAGGATGCGCGGGAGCGCGATCGCCACGTCCACGCCGCGCATCAGCAGCTGATCGGTGCGCCGGCCGGCGAGGCCGGCCGCCAGGCCCACGCCGGCGCCGAGGGTGACCGCGAGCAGGGCCGCGCCGACGCCCACGACCAGGGAGACGCGGGCGCCGTGCAGCGTGCGGCTCAGCACGTCGCGGCTGAACGGGTCGGTGCCCAGCGGGTGCGCCAGCGACGGCGGCCGGTCCTGCAGCCGGACGGGGTCGGGCTGCGCCAGCGGATCGGCCGTCACCAGCGGCGCCGCCACGGCGCCGAGGGCCAGCAGGAGCACGACGGCGGCCCCCCGGACCGCCGGGCGGTTGCGGCGGAACCGCCGCGCGGCCAGCCGCCAGGGGCTCACCGTGCCGCCCGGCGCATGGCCCGGCGCTCTCGGCGGTCCGCGCGCCGCCCGCACTCGGCCCGCGGCCGTTGCGGATTCATCCGCTCAGCCTCACGCGCGGATCGGCGACGGCCACCGCCACGTCGGCGAGCAGGTTGCCGAGCGCGACCAGCACGCCGGCGACGAGCGCGACCGCCGTGATCACGTTGTAGTCGCGGGCGAAGATGGCGTCGTAGGCGACCCGGCCGAGGCCGGGCCAGCCGAAGATGCTCTCGACCAGGACCGAGCCGGAGAGGAAATAGGGCACCGACAGGCCGGCCAGCGTGATGGTGGGGGCCAGCGCGCCGCGCAGCGCGTGGCGGAGGATGACCGCGCGCTCCGGGAGCCCCTTGGCGCGGGCGCTGCGGATGTGCGCGGCGCCGAGCGTGTCCACGAGGGCGCTGCGCTGGAAGCGCGCGAACGCCGCGGCCTGCACCAGGGCCAGGCTGGCGGCGGGCAGCACCAAGTGGCGTGCGACGTCGAGCGCCCGCCCGGCCGCGGAGAGGCTGTCGTGGATCCCGGCGCTGGTCATGCCGCTCACCGGGAGCCAGTGCAGCCGCTCGCCGAACACCAGCAGCAGCACCAGCCCCAGCCAGAACACGGGCACCGAGTACAGCACCAGGGTCGCGACACCCAGCGCGGTGTCGGTGCGCGAGCGGTGCCGGGCGGCCTGTGTCGCGCCGACCACGAGGCCGAGGAGCAGCGAGGCCACGAGGGCCACGCCGCCCAGGAGCAGCGTGTTGGGCAGCGCCTCGGCGAGCACGTCGGCGACCGGCCGGTGCAGGACGAACGATTCCCCGAGCTGGCCGCGGGCCAGGTTGGCCGCGTAGCGGAGGAGCTGCTCGGGGAGCGGACGGTCGAGGCCGAACAGCGCGCGCTGGCGGGCGATGGTCTCCGGGGAGGCGAGCGTCCGCTCCGGGGAGCCGAGCATCGGCGCGCCGGGCGCGGCGTGCACGAGGACGAAGGTGATGAGGACGACGGCCGCGACGCTGGCGACGGCGAAGCCGAGGCGCCGGGCGACGAACCCGAGCACGGCTACGGCCGGGCGGCGCCCCGGTCGCTCGCGGCGCGCTGCGGCTCGCGCACGCGCCACTCGGCGACCGTGGCGAGCCAGGCGTCCGGCCGGATGGTGACGCCGGTGACGCGCGTGCTGACGGCCGCCTCGTTCCGCGGCGAGAACAGGAACACCGCGGGCGCCTCGTCGTTGAGGCGCTCGAGCGCGCTGCGCCACCGCGGCGCCGCCTCCGCGCGCGTGCGGGCGCGCAGCGCCGCGGCGGTCAGCGACTCGAAGACGGGGTCGGCGTACCCGCCGATGTTGGCGCCCGCGCCCGGACTCCACCACTGGAGCAGCGAGGCCGGGCTCGGGTCGGTCGTCCGGGAGACGAACGCCGCGTCGAAATCGCCGGTCGTGGTGCGCCGTTCCATCACGGTGAATTCCACCGGCTGGATCCGCACGTCCACGCCGAGGCGGCGCAGCTCGTCCTGGAGGATGACCGCCGCCTGCTGCCGCGCCTGGCTCGAGGTGGGCACGAGCAGCGTGAACCGCAGCGGCGTGCCGTCCCGGGCGCGGAGCCCGCCGGCGGCGCGCCGCCAGCCGCGCCCGTCGAGCAGCCGCGCGGCCGCGGCGGTGTCGAACGGCAGCTGGCGGATCGAGTCGCTCCACACCGCCTGCATCGGGCTGACGGCGCCGACCGCGACGTCGGCGAACGGACCGAACACCGACCGCACGACGGTCTGGCGGTCCACCGCCATCGCGATCGCGCGGCGCACGTCGCGGTCCGCGAACGGGGCCCGGCGGAGGTTGAAGACGACCCCGGCGTAGAACGGCGACGGATACGGCACGAGCCGCACGTCCCGCGACTGCTGCACGCGCTCCAGCTGGCCGCGGGAGGGTATCACCTCCATGGCGTCGGCCTCGCCCGCGAGCAGCTGGCTGACCGCGCTGGGGAGCTCGGGCGTGACCCGCCAGATCAGCCGGTCGAGCCCCGGCCGGCCGAGGAACCAGCCGGTGTCGGCCGCGATCGCGATCTCGGCGCCCGCCCGCCAGCTCGTGAACCGGTACGGCCCGTCGCCGACCGGTGCGCGCGCGAACGCCGAGGTCGCGAGCCGCGCCGCCGGGATCGTGTCGAGCAGGTGCCGCGGGAGGATCCGCATGTGGTAGGTCGCGTCGTACAGCTGCTCCGGATACCAGCGCCGGAAGCGGAAGGCGACCGTGAGGCTGTCGCGCGCGGCGACCGACGCGATGGGCGCGAGGAACGGCGCGAGCGGCGCGTTCACGGCCGAATCGACGTAGGTCCGGAAGGTGAAGGCCACGTCCGCCGCGGTCACCGGGAAGCCGTCCTGCCAGCGCGCCCGCGGATCGAGGTGGAAGACGATGGTCAGCGAGTCGGGGTGGTCCCAGCTCCGGGCCAGCACCGGCCGGAAGCCGGAATCGTCGACGGTGTTGAGCCCGGGCTTCAGCTCGGCGAGGCGGCAGAACAGCAGGTCGGAGACGTTGATGCCCGTCTCCAGCGACGTCACCGGCGGCAGCAGGACGTCGGCGTCGCCGGTGGTGGCGATCACCAGCGTGCCGCCGGCGGCGGACGCCGACGGGCCTCTCGCACACCCGGCGAGCAGCGCGGCCGCCGCGAGCAGAGCGCCGATTCTCACGGCGCCCAATCTACTGTATCGCGCGCCTCCGTCCTAGCGGAGCCGCCGCGGCGCCGTCGCCGGTGCCGCGCCGCGTGGGCGGGAACGCCGCGGAGGATGACGTGGCGGCGAGGGGGCGCCTCGGCGCCCCCTCGCTGTCGGGCGCTCCGGCCTACTGCGCCGGGTGGTGGGCGAAGTCCCCGGCCTTCACCACCACGATCTTGCCGGGGATCAGGTACTTCCGCATCGCCGCGTTGATCGCGTCCGGCGTCAGCGCCGCCACGCGGCGCTCGAGGTCGGCGTCGTACGCGAGGGTCCGCCCGATGTACAGGTACGAGGCCAGCGTGCCGACCAGCTGCTGGTCCTGCGCCCGGCCGACCTCGCGCGACTGCCGCCACCCGTCCTTGGCCTGCGCGACCTCGGTGGCGGTGAAGCCGTACTGCACCACGCTGTCGATCACTTCCCGGAACGCCGTCTCGAGACGGCGCACGTTCTGCGGGGCGTAGATCGCGTACGCCATGAAGTTGCCGGACGTGTCCTGCGCGCTCGCGCCCAGGCCCGACCCGACGCCGTAGCTCAGCCCCTCCTTCTGCCGGATGCGGGTGGCCAGCCGCGAGTTCAGGAATCCGCCGCCGAGCATGTAGTTGCCCAGCACCAGCGCCGGATAGTCCGGGTCGTCGTCGCGGATCTTGAGGTTCAGGCCGGCGAAGAAGAACGCGTTCGCCTTGTCCGGCGTCTCGATCACGATGGTGGTGTCCGGACGATCCTGGTAGAGGTTGCGCACCCGCGCGTACGGCTGCGCGCTCCGCCAGTCGCCGAGCCGCTCGGTCACCAGCCGGGTGACCTGCGCGGAATCGAAGTCGCCGACCACGGCCAGCTCGGCCTGGGACGCGCCGTAGAAGTCGGCGTAGAACTGGCGCGCCTGGTCCACGGTGGCGGCCCCGTACTCCGCCGCCTGCTCGTCGAGCGTCTCGGTGTAGCGAGGGTCGCCCTTGGGGAACGGGTTCAGGTAGCGGCGCAGGGCGATGGAGGCGAGCGACGACGGCTCGCTCCTCTGCTCCTCGATCTGCGCCAGGTTCTCCTGCACGAGGGTGCGGAACTCCGCGGTGTCGAACGCGGGCTCGCGCAGCACCTCGCCCAGCAGGCCGAGCACGCCGGGCAGGTTCGGGCGGGTGGTCTCCACCATGACCATCGTCTGGGTGCTGGTACCGAAGACGTTGACCCGCGCCTGGAGCCGGTCGAGCGAGTCGCGGATCTGCTGGCGGGTGTGGTGCTTCGAGCCCCTGAGCAGCATGTCCGCCGTGAGGTCCGCCAGCGACGCCTTGCCGGCGACCGACGACTCGGTGCCGAAGTGCAGCCGCAGGCTGACGTTCACCGACTGGCCGCGGGTGCGCTTGGGGAGCAGCGCGAGCTTGAGCCCGTTGGGCAGGGCCGCGCGCGTCACCCGGTTCTCGACGTTGGGGGGCGAGGGATCGAACGCCTCGCCGGCGGCGCGCGCCGTGTCGCCGTGATAGTCGCGCACCAGGGCCGCCACGTCGGGCACCGGCGGAATCTCGGCGCGCGCCGGCGACGGGGTCGGGATGAACAGGCCCAGCGTGCGGTTCGAAGGCAGCAGGTAGCGCGCCGCGACCCGCTGCACCGCGGCCGGCGTGACCGCCTTCAGCCGGTCACGGTACAGGAACAGCAGCCGCCAGTCGCCCATGGCGGCCCACTCCGACAGCTCCAGGCCGACCCGCGACGAGTTGTTGAGGTTCAGCTCGATGTTCCGCAGCAGCGACGCCTTGCCGCGCTCGACCTCCTCGGCCGTCGGCACCGTGACCAGCACCGAGTCGACCGTGCGCTCGAGCGCCGCGCGCGCGCTGTCGAGCGAGTCGCCCTGCCGCACCCGCGCGTACAGGTACAGCACGCCGGGCTCGCGGAGCTGGAACGCGAGGGCGCCGACGTCGGCCGCCTTCTTGGTGTCCACCAGCGCCTTGTACAGCCGGCCCGACGGCGCGCTGCCGAGCACCTCGCTCAGCACGTCCACGGCGGCGTAGTCCGAGTCCGAGCCGGCCGGAACGTGGTACGCGGCGGCCACCACCTGGACGTCGCCCACCCGTCGCAGGGTGACGCTGCGCTCGCCGTCCTGCGTGGGCTCGGCCGTGTAGGTGGGGTAGATCTTCAGCACGCTGCTGTCGCCGCGGTCCGGCCGCGGAGTGCTGGCGAACCTGGCGTTGACGAGCTGCAGCGTGTGCACCGGGTCGAACTTGCCGGCCACGACCAGGACCGCGTTGTCCGGCTCGTAGTAGCGGTGGTAGAACGACTGCAGCCGCTCGATCGGCACCAGCTCGATGTCGCTGCGCGCGCCGATGGTGGCCTTCCCGTAGTTGTGCCACAGGTAGGCGGTCGAGAGCGTGCGGTCCATCAGCACGCCGAACGGGTCGTTCTCGCCCGCCTCGTACTCGTTGCGCACCACCGTCATCTCGGACTCGAGGTCGTGCTTGGCCACGTAGCTGTTGACCATCCGGTCCGCTTCGAGGTCGAGCGCCCACACCAGGTTCGTGTCGGTGGCGGCGAAGGTCTCGAAGTAGTTGGTGCGGTCGAACCAGGTCGTGCCGTTCGGCTGGGCCCCGTGCTCGGTCAGCTCCTGCGGGATGTTCCGGTGATGCGGCGTGCCCTTGAACATCATGTGCTCGAGCAGGTGGGCCATCCCGGTCTCGCCGTAGCCCTCGTTCCTCGAGCCCACGAGGTAGGTGATGTTCACCGTGATGGTCGGCTTGGACGAATCAGGGAACAGCAGGACCCGCAGCCCGTTCGCCAGGTCGTACTCCGTGATGCCCTCCACCGTCGGGCCACGCACCGGCGCCGCCACGGCCGCGGTGGCGGCGGCGTGGGCCGGTCGCGGCGCGGGATGTCGGGCTGGGGCGGGCTTGGGCTGCTGGGCGGCGAGGGGAACGGTGATCGCGAGAAGCAGGAGCGGCAGCACGCGCATGATGACCTCCGAGCGACGGCGTCACGCTGGATGGTTTGCGGCAGCGACGCGGTTGGTTCCGGGCTCTTACTATGCAGCGGCCGTCACGCGAGCGTTAGCCTGGCGGACCGCCGGAGCGGATGCCGTTGGCCGGTTTGGCGTTAGCTAGCGGCGCCAGGTCCAGGCGGGGTCGGCGTAGGCCGGCTCCAGCCGCTCGGCCGATCGTCGCACCTCGGGCGGGAGCGTGCCGGCGCGCGGCGGCGCGCCCCAGCGCCGCGCGGCCGCGGCGTGGATGGCCGCGCTCACGGGGCCCCAGCGGGCGCGCTCGGGCCCCAGCAGCTCGGCGAGGCCAGTCGCGGCGGGGGGCCTGGCGTCGCCGACGGTGACCGCGGCGACCACGTCCTGTTCCGCGGCCAGCAGCAGCGAGCCGTGCTGGAGGAACGCGCCGTCGCCCCGCACCTGGGCGCTGCCCACGAGCTTGCCGCGCCCGGGCGCCGTGACCTCTCCGCCCGCCGCGCTGGCGAAGCAGGCACCGGAGCCGACGCCGTCGGCGGGCCGGTCGTCGGCGAGCCGCACGTCGGCGCCGAGCGACGCGAGCGCCGCCGCGAGCATCGCATGGATCTCCCGGTAGCTGGCCCGCAGCGAGCCGAACGCGGCGGCCGGGGCGGCGACGGCGTAGGTGACTTCGCGGTGGTGCCACACGGCGCGGCCCCCCGTGGGGCGCCGCACGACCGGGAGGCCGCGCGCCGTGATCGCGGCGCGGTCGTAGCGGGCGAGGGCCGGCTCGTTGCGTCCGAACGAGAGGGTCGGCGGATCCCAGGCGTAGAGCCGGAGCGTGCAGCGCCCGTCGCGCTCCGCGGCTTCGAGCAGCGCGGCGTCGAGGGCCATGTTGCGGGGGCCGGACGCCGGCTCATCGACCAGGACGAGCCAGTCGGTGCTCACTTCTCACTCCTCACCGGGTCACGGCTGTGCGAGGTGAGACGTGAAAGGTGAGACGTTGACGTGAGACGTGAGAGGTGGAAAAGCGTGAGAGAGCCGGCCGGCGCCCTCTCACATCCCTCTCACGTCCTCGCCTCTCACCTCTCACGTGAGCGTCTCACCTCTCACGCCTCACTTCTCACTGATCAGAGTCCTACTCTGTTCTCTCATGAACTGCGGCACGTAGTACAGCCCGCCGGCCGACTTGCCGCTCGAGCCCGAGCCCTTCCAGCCGCCGAACGGCTGCAGCCCCGGCCACGCGCCGGTGGTCGCGCCCTGCGGCCGGTTGGCGTAGCAGGTGCCGGACTCGATCCGCTCGAAGAACCACTGCGCCTCCCGCGGGCTGCCGTAGAAGCCCGCCGTGAGGCCGTAGTCCACGTCGTTGGCCCGCCGCATCGCCTCGTCGAGCGTGTCCACCGCGGCGATCATGGCGATGGGCAGGAACATCTCCTCACGCCACAGCCGATGGCTCGCCGGCACGTTGTCCACCAGCGTCGGGGCGCAGAAGTACCCCTTCGCCAGGTCCCCCTGGGTGAGCCGCCGGCCGCCGAACAGGATCGTCCCCGCCTGGCGCAGGTCCGCGCAGTAGCTCTCGTAGCTCCGCGCGCCGGCCGCGTTCGCCACCGGTCCCAGCCAGTTCTCCCGCACCGTGGGATCGCCGATGTTGGTGCGCTCGAGCAGTGCGAGCAGCCGCGCCACGAGCTTGTCCTTCACCGGCCGCTCGACGAAGATGCGGCTGGTGGCCGAGCACTTCTGGCCCTGCAGGCCGAAGGCGGAGCGGTAGCAGCCGAGCGCCGCCTGGTCGAGATCGGCGTGCCGCGAGACGATGGTGGCGTTCTTCCCGCCCATCTCCGTGATGCACGGCCGCGGCCACTTGCCGCCGGCGAACGCGCGGTAGATGTGCATCCCGACGTCGAACGAGCCGGTGAACGTGATGCCGTCCACCTGCGGGTTGGTGATCAGCTCCTCGCCCATCGTGCCGCCGGGCCCCGTCACGAAGTTGTACACGCCCTTCGGCAGGCCCGCGTCGAGGAAGCAGCGCGCGAGGAAGTAGCCGACCCACGGCGTGTCGGTGGCCGGCTTGGCCACCACCGTGTTGCCGGCCAGCAGCGCCGCGCCCGACGGCCCGCCCGAGAGCGCCACCGGGAAGTTCCACGGCGAGATCACCACCCACACGCCGTAGGGCCGCAGCAGGCTGGTGTTGGACGCGGTGAAGCCCTTGAGCGGATCGCGGCCCATCGGCGTCACGTAGCCGCCGTGCCGCTCCATCTGGTCGCAGTAGTAGGAGATGAGGTCCGCCGTCTCCTGCACGTCGCCCAGCGCCTCCATACGGTTCTTGCCGACCTCCAGCGAGTCGATCGCGGCGAACTCGAAGACGCGCTTGTTGATGAGCGCGGCGGCGGCGCGCAGGTACCGCACCCGCCGCTGCCACGGCAGCGCGCTCCAGGCCGGGAACGCGGAGCGCGCCGCGGCGAGCGCGGCCCGCGCGTCCTCCACGCCGCCCTTCTGGAACCGGCCCAGCAGCCAGCCCGTGTCGATCGGGCTCTTGTCCTCGAACTGCTCGGCGGCGAGCCGCTGCTCGCCGCCGATGAGCAGCGGGTAGGTGCGGCCCAGCTCGCCCTTGACCTTGGCGAGCGCCCGGTCGTAGCTGGCGTGCAGCTCCTCCGGCGGCTCGAACATCGTGGCGTAGGTGAGGTGGAACGCGGCGGCCCGCCTGGGGGCCACCTTCTTGACTCGCTTGGACGTAGCAGGCACGGGAGTTCCCCGGACGTTCAAGGTGGGCACGGCGCTTCAGGCGCCGAGAAGACTAGCAAACCGCGGGCCAGAACGGCACCCCACGATTCCCGCCGGTCAGTTCCCGATCGACAGCGCGATCATCAGCTGCGCGGCCCAGTAGAACCCCAGCTCCACCACGTGCGCCGTGCGCGACGGCTGCCGGAACCTCCGGACCGCGAGGATCCCGTCCGCCAGCCCCAGCAAGCACGCGCCGGCCAGGGCGAGGACGAAGCCGGCCCGTGGGACGCCGGGCAGGAGTCCGCGCGCGGCCGCGCGCCAGGCCATCGCGCACAGCACCGTGACGTAGGCGAGCACCGGCGCGCGGAGCGCACCGAGGTCGCTCCACAGGTAGCGGACGGCCGCCGCGCCGGCGATGACGAACGGCGCGAGCAGGGGCAGCTGGGCCGCCGTCACCGGATTGCCGAGCGTGAAGGCGGCCAGGTACGCCAGGTAGGCGACGAGGAAGGCGCCGAGGGCGGCCGCGAAGCGGTCGAAGCGCGGCAGCAGCAGCACGTCGCCCGCCAGCGAGAACGAGAGGCCGAGCACGACGAGGCCGCGGTAGGGCTGGCCGCCCGGCTGCACCAGCCAGGACGCGCCGATCAGGATGATGAGGGTGGTGAGCGGCTTGAACAGGGCGAAGCCCGGGCGGTCGTCGCGGGCGGCGGCGACGAGGGCGAAGCCGGTCGAGATCGCGGCCGCGCCGACGAACAGCAGAGCCGAGGGCTGCATCGTCTCCTCCCGCCCGCTCCGGTCCCGCCGATCGACCGTCCGCTACTTACCGAACGCGTACCTCACGTCGGGGTTCCGCGCCGCCGCCGCCTCGTCGAACCGGCTCACCGGCGTGAGGCGGGGCGCGCCGGTCACCAGCTCCGGCTGCTCCTCCGCTTCCTTCGCGATCTGCAGCATCGTGTCGGCGAAGCGGTCCAGCTCGTCCTTGGTGGCCGTCTCGGTCGGCTCGATCATCAGCGCCTCGGGCACGATCAGCGGGAAGTAGACCGTGGGCGCGTGGAAGCCGTAGTCGAGCAGCCGCTTGGCGATGTCGAGCGTCCTGACGCCGTGCCGCTCCTTGAACGGGGTGCCGGTGGCCACGCACTCGTGCATCCCCCGTCCGAACGGCAGCGGGTACCGGGACTCGATCCGCGCGGCGAGGTAGTTGGCGTTGAGCACCGCGGCCTGCGCGGTCTCCCGGATGCCCTCGCGGCCGAGCATGGAGACGTAGGTGTAGGCGCGCACCATCATCCCGAAGTTGCCGAAGTAGCCGTGCAGCTTGCCGATCGACTGCGGGCGGTCCCACTCGCGGCGGTATCCGTCGCCGGCCTTCACCACCAGCGGCACCGGCAGGAACGGCTCGAGGTGCTTCTTCACGGCCACCGGGCCCGCGCCCGGCCCGCCGCCGCCGTGCGGCGTCGAGAAGGTCTTGTGCAGGTTGAAGTGCATCGCATCCACGCCGCTGTCGCCCGGCCGCACCACGCCCATCAGGGCGTTCATGTTGGCGCCGTCCATGTAGAGCAGGGCGCCGGCGCCGTGCACCAGCTTCGCGATCTCGACGACTTCCGTCTCGAACCGGCCCACCGTGTTGGGATTGGTGAGCATCACCGCCGCGGTGTCCGGGCCGAGCGCGGCCTTGAGCGTCGCGAGGTCCATCTGGCCGCGGGAATCGGACTTGATGGCCTTCACCACGAAGCCGGCCAGCGCGGCGGTGGCCGGGTTGGTACCGTGCGCGCTGTCGGGGATGATCACCGTCTTGCGCGCGGCGTCGCCGCGCGAGCGGTGGTAGGCGGCGATCAGGAAGATGCCCGTCATCTCGCCCTGCGCGCCGGCGGCCGGCTGCAGCGTGATGGCGTCCATCCCGCTGACGTCCTTGAGCCACTCGCCGAGCGTGTGGATGAGCTTGAGCGCGCCCTGGCACGCCGAATCCGGCGCGAACGGATGCAGCGCCGCGAACCCCGGCAGCCGCGCCATGTCCTCGTTCACCTTGGGGTTGTACTTCATTGTGCACGACCCCAGCGGATAGAGGGCGCGGTCCACGTGGTGGTTCTTGAGCGACAGCTCCACGTAGTGCCGCATCACCTCGAACTCCGGCACCTCGGGCAGGCGCGGCGGGGTCTTCCGCAGCGCGGCGGCGGGCAGCACGTCGGCGGCACGCCGCGCGGCGATCGGCTTGGGCACCCGCGTGCCGCCGCGTCCGCTCCGCGAGCGCTCGAAGACGAGGGGCGTGGGAACCGGGCTCAGCGGGAACGGCTGCATGGTCGTCCTCTAGAAGTCGTACGACTGGCCGGGCCGGAGCACCGCCACCTGGGCGAGCGCTCCGACCGCCTGCTTGAACGCGTGGGGATCGGCCTCGATCACCGGGAACGTGTCCCAGTGCATCGGGATGACCACCCGCGGCTTGACGAACGACACGGCGCGCACCGCGTCCTCGATCCCCATCGTGAAGTTGTCGCCGATCGGGACGAGCATCACGTCCACCTTGCCCTCGAGCAGCCGCATCTCGAGGGTCAGGGCGGTGTCGCCGGTGTGGTAGACGCTCTTGCCGCCGACCGTGACCACGTAGCCGCACGGGAAGGTGGTGTACCGGCCCGCCTCGTCGCCCTCGACCCCGCCGCCGTGGAACGCCACCACCAGCTTCACCCTGCCGAACGGAAACTCGCGCGCGCCGCCGATGTGCATCGGATGCACGTTCGGCGCGCCCTGCTCGGCGCAGAACATCGCGAGCTCGTACGGCGCCACGACCGTCGACCGGTGCAGCTTGGCGAGGGGGATCGCGTCGCCGAGG
>DASPTN010000089.1:0-5696 GCA_035623395.1 Gemmatimonadales bacterium
GGTGCACAGCCAGGCGCCCAGCCAGACCGACAAGGCCAGCGCGACGAACGCCGCCGCGCGCACGAGGCCGGCGATCTCCGTGTCGTGCGGCAGGAGGTGGACGCTCCCCAGGAGGTAGTTCCAGTCGTGGACGACGTCACCGCCGCCGAGCGAGACCAGCGGCAGCTCCTCGGCGCGGGCGTCGGCCACGTAGACGGCCAGATTCGAGAGGCTCATCGAGAGCCAGGCCCCGCCCACGGCGACGCCGAAGTAGTCGCGCTGCTTGAGCAGGATCAGCGCCACCGCTGCCGGCGCCGCGAGCTGCGTGATGCTGCCGCCCGCCACGCCGAGCCACTCGCCCAAGGGGCCGAACAGCACGTGGCCCAGCTCGTGGATCGCGAGGGTGATGCCGGAGAAGATGCTGGCGTAGTCCGCATCGGTGAGATGCCTGCAGCCGGCGTACGCGAGGTACAGGAGCAGCAGCGCGCGCGGCCGCCACAGGCGCCCTGCGGCCCACGCCCGCGCGTCGTCGCGCTTCCTGCCGAACCAGGAGGGCGGACCCATCGCACGTACCAGCCGGGACTCCACGCCTGCAGTCTACAGACTCGCATCCACTCGCGACTCGGCGTCTCGCAACTCTACTGCACTCCGCCCTCCACCTCCTGCCTGCTGGGCATGACGACCCGGTCGTACACCCACAGCAGCCCGGCCGTCACGATTCCGATCAGCGCCACCACGTACCACATGTCCGCCGGCCGCGCGGTCGCGCCGAAGTGCCGGACCAGCCACCCACCCAGCGGGCCACCGATCAGGTAGCCGATCGCGATGGGCAGGAACGCGAACCCGAGGTAGGTGCCCTCCTGGCCCCTGGGCGCGAGCTTCGAGACGTACTCGTAGTAGCGCGGCGCCTGGGTCAGCTCGCCGATGGCGATGCCCACCAGCGTGGCCGCGATGAACGGCGTGCCCCCGGACACCGTCAGCAACAGCCACGACAGGCTGGTGATGAGCACGCCCGACGCCATGGTGGTGACCGGATGGAGCCGCCGGGTGAGCCACGCCACGGCGACGGTGAAGCAGATGACGCCGGTGCCCTCGATCGAGATGAGCGCGTCGATCGGCGACCGCGCGTTCACGTAGCCGCGCACGTACAGCGGCAGCGCGACGTAGACCTGCCAGAACACGACGTAGAAGCCCGAGAACAGCAGCAGGAACACCACCGCCCGCAGGTTGAGCAGCACCTTCCCCATGTTGCGCACCGCCGCGCCGACGGTCACGACACGGTGGTCCGCCGGCACGGGCAGCTCGTGGAAGAAGAACACGGTGACGAGGAACATCGCGAAGGCGAACAGCGCGGACATGTAGCACACGCTCTCGACGCCGAGCGTGGTGCGCACGCCCGAGCCCACCAGCGGGCCGAGCGCGCCGCCGATGTTCACGATCGTGTAGTAGATCGAGAAGCCCAGCGACCGCATCGCCTCGGTGGAAGCGCGCGCCGTGGTGCCGGCCACCACCGGCTTCACCAGGCCGGGCCCCAGCGCCGGGATCATCAGGATCACGAACACCACCCAGTACAGTGGGATGGCCGCGCGCACCGGCGCCAGCCAGTCGGCGGTGATCGAGCCGAACAGGAAGTACCCGATCGAGAGCACCAGGTACGCCAGCGACAGGATGCGGCGGTAGCCGAACCGGTCGGCCAGGGCGCCGCCGAAGATCGGCAGGAACCACACCACGAAGCCGAACACGCCCTGCAGCAGCCCGGTCTGCTCCTCGGAGAACCGCAGCCGCTCGTGCAGGTAGATCGCCAGGACCGCCTGCAGGCCGTAGTACGCCAGACGCTCGAACAGCTCGGTGCCGTTCGCGACCCAGAACGGGGGCGCGAAGCCGGTGCGGATCTCCTCCCAGCGCGCTCTCAGGCTCACGGTGTGGTCTCCACTAGAAGCGGGGGAAATCGAAGACGGTGACCGAGGAGATCCGCTCGCGGCTCCGCACGACGTCCTGCGGCTCGCCGTGGAAGATGCCGAACTGCTGGCCGACGGCGAGGCGCAGCTCGGGGCCGAGGCCGCGCGTGAGGGGCATCGCGACGTCGAGCCGGTAGGTCCGCCGCGAGCCGCGGGGCGCCGCGACCCTCAGGCCCGCGCCGATGGTGCCGAGCTGGCCGCTGTTCTCGCCGAACGCCGCGTCGCCCGCCCAGCCGCGGCCGGTCTCCGCGAACACCGCGGCGCCGAGATCCGCGAACCCGAACGCGGTGCCGAGAAGGTAGCGCCGTTCCGCGCGCACCACGATCCGGCGGCCCACCGGCACCGCCGAGGAGCCGTAGCCGCGCAGGCCGTCGGGGCCGGCCAGGAGCAGCTGGAACGGCGTCCGGGTGTCGAAGCCGCCGGCCGCGGTGGCCGACACCACCGTCGTCTGGCGCGGGCCGATCGCGTAGACGAGCACTTCGCCGTCGGCCAGGATGCCGTCCCACCGGCCCGCCGACTCGAGGTACCGCCCCTCGACCTTGGCGCGGCTGAACACCAGGAGGGCCCCCCCGATGTCGGTCCCGGTCGACAGCTCCATCGCCGCGAACCAGTCGTGCTGCAGGCCCGCCCCGCCGAACAGGCTCTTGCCCAGCACCAGGCCCCCCTGCATCCCCTCCTGGGCGTCCTCGATGGCGTTCACCGCGTCGAGCCCGCGGTGCGGGTGGAACACGATGCGCCGCGCGCCCAGCAGCAGGTGGGCCCGCACCCGGCGGCGCTCGTCGAACCGGCCGCCGAGCAGGGCCGCCGCCGCCGAGTCCTGGTCCGGCGTCGGCGCCAGCGGCGCGCCCTCCACGCGCAGCCACTCGTTCGACAGCGCCAGGCCCACGATGCGCAGCTGGCCCGGCTCGCCGAGCCGGAGCGCGACGCCCGCATCCTGCCCGATCTCGACCTGCGGCTCCAGCACCGTGCCGAGCTCGGTCGAGACGAGCGGGAACGGCTCCTTGCGGTAGCGCACCGACTCGCGCCACGCGATCCGGTCGAAGTCGCTCTCGAAATCGCGCCGGACGGTCTCCTCCATCACCGGCCCCACCTCCGACTTCCCGGCCTCCAGCTCCGTCTGCACCCGCTGCCCCATCAGGTGGGTCTGCTCGTAGTCGCCGTAGTACGACGCGCGGCGGCCGACGTCGGTGTACTGGGCCTGGAGACGCAGGCCGCGGCCCAGCAGGTTCTCCTCGCCGAGGCTCACGTGCTTGAACGGCGAGTCGCCGCCGGCGCCCACCTGGAGGTGGCCCTCGAGCGACGCCTCGTCCCGTGTCTCGACGAACACCTCCACACCGCTGTCGGCCGTGGCGAGCGGAACGACGACCGCGCTCCGGATGTAGGGGCGCGCCCGGAGCAGCCGCTCGGTCTCGCGCAGGCGGCGCAGGTCGCACGGGTCCCCGACGTGGAACAGCAGGTCGAGCTCCACCAGGTCCGCGTGGGTCCGCCAGTGGAGGGCGTTGCCGAGGCCCCGCACGAATCCGGGGATCACGCTGTCGTCGGTGCTGAAGATGTTGCTGACGTCCACCCGGATCTCGCGGATGGGACGCCCGTCGCACACCCCCTGCGCCTCGAGGAGGGCGGCGGGGGCGGCGGGGGCGGCGAGGGTCACCAGCGCCGCGGCCAGCGCGGCGCGGCGCGACATCAGGTGAAGAGGTCCGACTGGGACTTGGGTTCTTCCTCGACGGGGGGCGAGAGCAGCGCGCGCAGCCGTTCCTCCCACTTCTCGACCTCGAAGCGCCCCTCGTTCGACAGCACGCGCCGCAGCAGCGGGGAGAGATCCTGGAGCGCGTCGAGCAGGTCGCCCACGACGCTGCGGGCTTCCTCCATCCGGAAGATCTCGTCGGGAGCCGTCACCATCTCCTGCAGGATCGCCCGCTCCGACCGCGACGCGATGAACGCCTCCGGCCGCTGGGACACGTACACCTCGGTGCGGCGTCCGGGGCCCCGGCCTTCCTCGATCGGGTGGAGGCCGACGATGTCGTCCGACCGCCAGTACTTCCCGTAGCCAAGATACACCATGCGGCCCGTCTTGATGTCCATCGCCATATCGTCGGGCTCCTGCGAAAGAGTGGGCCTCAGCCCTTGCCCATGCGCCGCTTCAGCTCCTCGAGCTTCGCGTCCGCCTCCGCTTCCCGGGCGGCGCGATCCATCCTGCTCTTGAGCGCCTCCTGCTCGGCATCCAGCTCGGGACGGTCCATCCCGGCCCGCCCCAGCGCCGACCAGGCGGCCTGCGCGGAGCGGTCGCCCTGCACGGTCCCGCGCCGCTTGGTGACCTCCTCGAGCTGGGCCACCATCTCCGCCGCGTCGCGCTCGGCCAGCGACAGCTCCTCGCGCTGCGCCGCCACCTTCTTCTCCAGCACCGCCGCCCGCTCGCGGTGCTTCGCCAGGTAGCGCTCGGCGACCGCGACCGTCTCGGCGTCGTCGATCCCCGCCGCCAGGGCGCGGCGCCGCTCCGCCGTCTCGATCTCGGCCGCCAGCGCCCGCTGCTCGCGCTCGCTCCCGGCCAGGTCGTCGCGCATCCGGCCCAGCCCCGCCCTGGCCTCGATCAGCGCCTCGCGCATCTGCCCGGCCAGATCGTACAGGTCGGGCGGCGGCGTCGCCGCCGCCAGGGCCGCCTCGAGCGCCTCGCGCAGGCGCTTAAACACGGGACCGCCGCGGAGACGTCAGCTCTTCTTGACCGTCTTGGCGTAGAAGGCCGCCGGCAGCTGCCGCGTGCTGCGCGAGCGGCACTTCGGGCACGCCGGCGCCCGGCCCGTGTGCTCGCTGATCCGCTCGGTCACGGCGAACCGCTTGCCGCACTTGTCGCACCGGTACTCGTATGTCGGCATCGCGCCAACCTCCCCGAACGCCTCCAGCGTCATGGATATTGACGCCCGTACAGGACGGGGGCAAGACTACCGATCATGCGCTTTTTCGCCGTCGCCGCCGCGCTGGTCCCCCTCGCCATCAGCTGCGACGGAGGCCTCCAACCGCAGGCTTCATCTACGAGCTGCCCGGTCGGGATCTGCGGCACGGTGCATTTCCGCGGCGCGGTCCCGGACTCCACCGACTACGTGCGCGTCGTGGTGTACGACTCCCTCCCGCGCACCCTCGACCAGCTGATCGCGTTCGCCGGGTTCTCCGACCCGCTGCCGCTCGGCCCGGACTCGGCGACCTACACGTGCTGCATCACGCCGCTGGCGCCGGGGTCCTACGCGTGGGTGCTGGTGGTGTGGAAGAAGCTTGGCGTGCTCGACGTCAACACCGCGCCGGCGCTGCTCGATGCCGCCGGCTCCTACCTGGATCCCGCGGACACCACCAAGCTCGGCGCCGTGATCGTCCCGGCCCAGGGCGGCCGGGGGGGCGTCGACATCCTCGCCGACTTCGGCCGGATGCAGAGCATCGGCGCCTTCCTCCCGTCGCCGGCGCGATGAGGTCGCTCCCGCTGGCGGCGGTGGCGGCGCTCGCGGCGCGCGTCGCGGCGGCGCAGGCGCCGGGCCCCCCGCTGCGGCTGGTGGCGGGAGCGGTGGTGAGCCGCACCGACAGCGCGCCGGTCGCCGGCGCCTCGGTGGCGATCGTGGGCACCGCGCTGCGCACCGTCACGGACGCCGCGGGCCGGTTCACGTTCTCCCGCGCCCCGGCCGAGATGCTGGACCTGCTCGCCGCCCGCATCGGTTACGAGCCGGAGCTCCTGTCCGTCGCCGAGGGAACCGCCGACGACACCACGGTGGTCGTCTC
>DASPTN010000090.1:0-17113 GCA_035623395.1 Gemmatimonadales bacterium
GCGGGCACGAACGCGACACTGGCCAGGGCTCCGGCCTCAAGCATCTCATTCGAGCCCCAGCAGTACGCCGCGCCCACGGATGTCAGGCCGCACGACGTCCCCGCACCGACGCTCAGCGACGCGAAGGTCAGGCCGCCGAGGACCCGGCCCGGCACCGCCCGGTCGCTCATCGAGCTGTCGCCGAGGCGGCTGGCGTCGTCCATGCCCCAGCAGTACGCCGCGCCCTGGCTGCCGAGGCCGCAGCTGAACTCGAAGCCGGCCCCGACCGAGGCGAACGCGAGCCCGCCGCTCACCGCGCGCGGCACGTTGCTCGTGTCCCGGAACTTCCCGTAGCCGAGGTCGCCGTTGTAGTCGTAGCCCCAGCACTGGGCCGCGCCGGTGGTGGTCAGCGCGCAGGCGTGGTACTGACCGGCCGCGATGTCCACGTAGGCCGCCGGCTTCGGACCGGTGGCCTCCTTCGCACACGCGGCGGCAGCGAGGCATGCCGCGAGAACAACGCATCGCAAGCGGGACATCGCGCCTTCCCTCCAGCGTATCGGCGACCTGCGCCCCTACAGTATCGTCGCGGCGTCAGGGCGGCGTCAGGGGAGCCGTCCGGGGGGACGGCACGGCGCCGCCCGGGGCGGCAGCATCGCGCGGAAGGAGTCGCCGGCCCCGGCCGCGTCACGGCTCCCGCGCGCTCGCCGGGCCGCCGATCCATCGCTCCCAGCGGCGCCGGTACTCCGCCGTGTAGTCGCGCACCGCCGCGTCGTAGCTGAGGGCTGGGGCGCCGGGCTGCCGGGACCACCGCAGCTCGAGCGCGCGGGTGCCGGGGGCGAGCGCCACGGCGCCGTCCTGCACGCGCACCGCGCGGCCGTCCGCCATCGCGTCCCGCACGTCGACGAACCACGGCACGTGCACCACGACTTTCGCCGGCGGGCGGACGAAGCGCGGCGCGAGCCGGAGCCGGGCGCCGCTGTCACCGAGCACGTCGAGGCGGAAATCGACCGGGCCGAAATCGGTCGGCGCCGCGCGCACGACGATGCTGTCGCCCGGCGCGAGCCACGCGGGCGAGACCACCGACAGCAGGTGCAACGTGTCGCCGGCCTCGCGGACCAGCATGTCGCGCAGCAGGGTCCGGTAGCAGGCGGCGAACCAGCCGTGCGGCGCCAGGTTGTGGTGGAAGTCGCGGTCGCCCCACGGGCGGACGTCGTACTCGAAGCCGGCGTGGGTCGCGCTGGTGTGCAGCAGCACCGCGTACAGCTCGCCGAGCGCGAGCGCCTGGTCGCCGCGGATCACCTCGGTCTCCGTGTTCTTCATCGTCAGATAGTCGTGCAGCCACCGGCGGTCGCCGTAGGTCATGATCCCCTCGGCGTACTTGGCGCGCGTGCTGTCGAGGGTGGCGGTGACCATCGGATCGCGCGGCTCGAGGACCCGCTCCGGATACACGGCCGCCATGTTGTCCCAGTCCTGGCCGCCGCGTCCCTCCAGCCCCGGCTGGATGTAGCCGCCGGTGGTCGCCGTCACCCGCGTCAGCTGCGCGAGCAGCGCGCCCCTGAGCGACGCGTACTCGCGCCGGAACGCGTCGGCGTCCGCGCGGCGCCCCAGCCCCTCGGCGAGGCTCGCGGCCCCGTGCAGGCCGGCCAGCGCCCAGAGGTCGTGGCCGGTGACGTGCCCGGTGATGTCCTCGTTGTCGCCGGGCGTGGTCGCAGGCACCAGGTGCAGCGAGTCCGACGCCCGCGCCGCGCGGAGCCACGCCACGGCGCGCACCACCGACGGGAACACCCGCGCCGCGAACGCGGTGTCGCGGGTGAGCCGGAAGTGCTGGCCGTACGCCCACAGCGTCTGGCCCCAGCCGTCGTACTGGCCGCCCTGGCTCACGAAGTTGCCGTCCGGCTGCTGCCAGCCCGCGAAGAAATCCAGCACCTGCGCGGCGAGGTCGGGATAGCCGGAGACGTCGTAGGCGCGCGCGACGAACGACGCGTCCCGGAGCCAGAAGGCGTGATAGTGGAACTGGTTGACGCCCTGCACGTATGCGTCGCCCCGCTTGTCCCGCGCCATCAGGTCGTAGACGAGACTCGCGCGCCACGCGTCCACCACCTTCCGCTCGGGCAGCGCGATCTGCATCCCGCGGGCGGCCACCTCCCGCCAGAACGACTCCGTCCGCGCGAGGTAGTCGTCGAACGACGCGGCGCGGACCCGCGCGAGGAACGGGTCGTCCGGCGCCACCGGAGCGTAGGGCAGCCTGGCCACCAGCGTGTGCGACGCGCCCGGGGCGAGCACCGTGTCGAAGATCGCGACGCCCACCGGCGTCGTGGGCTGCACGTGGAGCGGGACCGGCGCCACGGTTCCCGAGGCGTCGCCGTTCAGGCCGAGCGCGAGCCTCAGCTCCGGCGAGGGCGCCGCGGGATAGAGGAAGAACGCCTTCCCTCCCCGGAGGAACGCGCCGTCCGCGAAGCCGTAGGTCCACGCCGTGTCGAAGGCGACGCCGGGCTGGTCGTACTGGCCGAGCCGCTGCGCGGCCGCCGGGCGGCGGAACCGGTTGTCTCCCGTGGCAGTGCCGGTGGTCGACGGGCCGGTGTAGCGCACGGCGAACGCGAACCGCGCGCGCGCCGCGGCCGCGCCGTCGTTGGCCATCACCACGCGCACGAAGTCCACCACCGGGCTCTCCGGCCGCCCGTCCAGGGTCGCGGCGAACAGCGTGAGGCGGTACGCAACGTCGCCGCGCCGTACCTCGTACTCGATCACCGGCAGCCAGCCGCCCCGCAGCGTGCGGATCCGCTGGTGCACCGGCTCGAGGCTGGGCCCGGCGAGGAACATCAGCTCGCCGTAGCCCGTGTAGAGGTAGCCCTCCGGGGTCACCTCGGTCCCGCGCCCGTCCATGATGCCGATCGCGTCGGTGGGCCGGCTGTAGTAGGTGAACGGGCCCGGGCCGTCGTCGATCGCAGGGTCGACCATGTCGGGCTGCCCGGCGCGGGGCGCGGTCTGCGCGCGGAGGCCGCACGGGAGGAGCGGCAGCAGCGCGAAGATCGCCACGGAGGTTAGGGTGCGGTTCATCGCTACGGCCCGGTGTCGAGGTGAGCGGATGACGGCGCCGCGTCCAGGCTCCGTCCGGGAATCACCGCCACCATCATGTATCGCCGGCCGGCGCGGCCGCCAGTCGCGCCCCTTGCGGCCCGCCGCCGCGGTCCGGATACTGCGCACCTCCGATGCCCTTCCCCGAGACGTTCACCACGGCCCGCCTCGTCGCCGAGCGCCTGCGCGAGACGCACTTCGGCGACCTGCTGCGGATGCACGCGGACCCGGTGCAGATGGCGATGCTCGGAGGCGTGCGCGACGAGGCGCAGACGGCCGAGTACCTGGCGAAGAACCTCGCGCACTGGGACGCCCACGGCTTCGGTGCCTGGGTGCTGCGGGACGCCGCCGGCGGCCGGATCGTGGGCCGCGCCATCCTGCGCCACCTCGACGTCGACGGCGCCGACGAGGTCGAGGTGGGCTACTCGCTCCAGCCGGAGATCTGGGGTCGGGGACTCGCGACCGAGATCGCGTCGGCCTGCCTCGAGCACGCCAGGGACGACCTGAAGCTGGCGACGGTCGTCGCCGTCACCCTGCCCGAGAACGCCAGGTCGCGCCGCGTGCTCGAGAAGGCCGGGATGAGCTTCGACCGGGAGTGGATGCACGGCGGCAAGCCGCACGTGCTGTACCGGATCCGCTTCGGCTGACGAGGAAGCGCTCCGAGCGTCTCCGCGCCGCGCGGCCCGCCCGTCGCGCGCGAGGGCCACGCTACCGGGCCGCGGCTCAGCGCCGGCGCGCCCGGGCCAGTCGCCCCGTGTAGAGCGCCATGCCGACGGCCGCGTCGATGCCGGCGCGCGCCAGCGCCCGGACCTCGGACCGCGAGCGGATGCCCCCCGCGGCCACGATGGGCAGCGCGGTCAGCCGGCGAAGCGACCGGAACAGCTCCAGGTTCGCGCCGCTCATCGTGCCCTCGCGGTCGACGTCGGTGCACAGCAGCCCGCCCGCGAGGCGCTCGAGGTCTGCGAGCACGCCGGCGGGCGTGAGGGCCAGCCGCTGCCGCCACCCGCGGACCGCGAGCCTGCCCCGGAGCACGTCCACGGCGACGACGACGCGGCGCCGGCCGACGGCCGCGCCGAGCGCCCGGAGGAACCGGCGGTTCACGCCGGACGTGGCGAACGCCGCGCTGCCCACGATCACCTGCGCAGCGCCCGCCGCCACCAGGCTCCGCGCCCGCCGCACCGAGCGCACGCCGCCGCCGGCGCGCACGCGCATCGGCGCGCGGCCGCACAGCTCGCGCACCAGGGCGAAGTTGTCGCCGCGGCCGAGCGCCGCGTCCAGGTCGATCACGTGCAGCCACGCGTAGCGCCGGAACCTCGCCAGCAGGCCGTCGAGGTCGTCGACCTCGAGCGCCAGCCGGCGCCCGTGGACGAGCTGCACCGCCCGGCCGCCCATGAGGTCGATGCAGGGCACGATCACGCCTGCCGCACCGGGAGCCCGCGCGCCGCCAGGAAGGCCTTCACGTCGGCGATGGCCAGCAGCCCGTCGTGGAACGTCGAGGCCGCGAGCGCGGCGTCCGCGCGACCGTCCTCGAACACGCGCAGGAAGTCCTCGGGCGCCCTGGCTCCGCCCGACGCCACGACCGGGACCCCCACCGCGCCGGTCACGGCGGCGACGAGGTCGCAGGCGAACCCGCTCTGGGTGCCGTCGCGGTCGATGGAGGTGAGCAGGATCTCGCCCGCTCCGCGCTCCGCGCCCTCCGCCGCCCAGTCCACCGCGTCGAGGCCGGCCGGCTGGCGGCCGCCGCGGACGCACACCTCCCACCGGCCCGCGCGCGCCAGCGCGTCGATCGCCAGCACCACGGCCTGGGAGCCGAGGGCGTCGGACAGCTCCGTGAGGAGCGCGGGATCCCGCACCGCGGCCGTGTTCACCGTGACCTTGTCGGCACCCGCGTCCACCACGGCTCGCGCGTCGGCCAGCGTCCGGATGCCGCCGCCGGCGGTGAGCGGGATGGACAGCTCGCCCGCGGTGCGCCGGATGGTCTCGACGAACGTCGGGCGGTGGTCCCGCGCGGCGGCGACGTCGAGCACCACGACCTCGTCTGCGCCCTCACGGTCGTAGCGCGCGGCGAGCGCGGCCGGATCGCCAGCGTCGCGCAGTCCCTCGAACTTCACGCCCTTGACGACCCGCGCGCCGTCGGTGTCGAGGCAGGCGATGATGCGCCGCGCCAGGCTCATCCGGCGAATCCGAGGAAGTTCCCGAGGATCGTCGCGCCCACGGCGCCGGACTTCTCCGGGTGGAACTGCACGCCCGCGAGGTTGCCGCGCTCCACCGCCGCCGCGAAGGTGGATCCGTAGTCGCACACGGCCACGGCGTCGCCGCCGGCCGGCCCGGCGTACGAATGGGCGAAGTACGCGAACGCGCCGTCGGGCACGCCGCGCAGCAGCCGGGACTCGCGGCCGGCCACCCGGCGCACCGTGTTCCAGCCCATGTGCGGGAGCTTCCCGCCGGGAAAGGCGCGCAGGCCCGCGACGCGTCCCGGGAGCACGGCGAGCCCGGGCGCCGCGGGCGCTTCGTCGCTGCCCTCCCACAGCGCCTGCAGCCCCAGGCAGATGCCGAGGAACGGCACGCCGCGCCGGATCGCGCCCGCGAGCGGCGCGCGGAGGCCGCGCGCGTCGAGCGCCGCGGACAGGGCGGCGAAGTGCCCGACGCCCGGCAGGACGACGGCCTCGGCGGCCGCGAGGGGCTCCGGCGTCGCGCACCGCTCGGTGGCGGCGCCCAGGCGCCGCAGCGCCTGCTCGACCGAGGCGAGGTTGCCCGCGCCGTAGTCCACCAGCGTCACCTTCACAGCAGGCCCTTGGTGCTCGGCAGGACGCGCCGCAGCCGCCGGTCGCGCGCCGTCGCCTCGCGCAGCGCCCGCGCGAAGGCCTTGAAGACCGCCTCGACCTTGTGGTGCGACGACCGGCCCTCGAGCACCCGGAGGTGGACCGCGGCGCCGGCCGCCTGCGCGAACGCCTCGAAGAAGTCGTCGAGCAGCTCCACCTGCAGGTCCCCGACGCGCCGCGCGGCGATCTTCCAGCGGCGCCGGAAGGCCGCGCGGCCCGAGAGGTCCACCGCGGCGGCCGCCAGCGCCTCGTCCATCGGCATCAGCCACCAGCCCGCCCGCCGGATGCCGCGCTTGCTCCCGAGCGCCCGGCGCACCGCCTCGCCCAGGACCAGGCCCACGTCCTCCACGGTGTGATGCTGGTCCACGTCGAGGTCGCCGGTGGCGCGCAGCTCGAGGTCGAGCCCGCCGTGACGCGCCACGGCCTCGAGCATGTGGTCCAGAAAGCGCACGCCGGTCCGCACGCCGGCGCGGCCCCGGCCGTCGAGCCGGAGCGCCACCCGCACGTCCGTCTCCCGCGTCACGCGGTGGACCCGCGCCGATCTCACGCCCGCTCCCACAGGTTCTCCAGCGCGCCGATCAGCCGGAGCGTCTGCGGCAGCGTGCCCACGGTGATGCGCACGAAACCCGCGCGCGCGAAGTCGGCGCGCCGCGCGCGCACCAGGATCCCGCGTCGCGCGAGCGCGGCGACCATCCGGTCGGCGCGGCGCCCGACGTCCACCAGCACGAAGTTCCCGCCGCTCGGAAAGCGGCGGATGCCGAGGCGGTCGAGCGCGGCCTCGAGCCGGCCGCGCGCCTCGCGGACCTCGTCCGCGTAGCGGCGCGTCGCCCGCGCGTCCCGGAGCGCGGCCAGCGCGGCCGCCAGCGCCGCGGTGCTCACCGAGTAGGGCGAGTGGAGCCGGCTGAGGGCGGCCGCGAGGCGCGCGCTGGCGAACAGGCACCCCAGCCGGAGCCCCGCCAGGCCGTAGGCCTTCGAGAAGGTCCGCGACACCAGGAGGTTCGGCTGCCGGCGGATCCAGCCGAGCGCGCTCACGCCGCAGAACTCGAAGTAGGCTTCGTCCACGAACACCGCGGTGCGCGGCGACGCCCGGAGCACGCGGCGCAGTCCGTCGGGTGCGACCACCGCGCCGGTCGGACTGTTGGGATTGGCCAGGAACAGCAGCTTCGGCCGGCGGCGCAGCGCCGCCAGCACGCGCTCCAGTGGAAACGACAGGCCGGGCGGGCATCGCACCGCGCGCACCCGCGCGCCGGCCCGCTCGGCGTAGAAGCGGTACATCGCGTACGTGGGCTCGACGATCAGCACCTCGTCGCCCGGACCCGCGAAGGCGTCCACGGCGAGGTGGATGGCGTCGTCGGTGCCGTCGGTGAGCACGACCTCCCGCGGCGAGACGCCGAAGCCGCGGGCGATGCGCGAGCGGGCCGCGCCGTATTCCGGGTACATGGCCAGTGCCTGGGCGTCGAGCGACGCCAACGCCCGCACCGCCGCCGGCGATGCCCCGGCCGCGTTCTCGTTGAAGTCGAGCCGCAGCGAGCCGCGGCGGCCCTCGAGGGGCGGCCGGTACGGCCGCATCCGCACCACCGCCGGCCGCAGCCGGGGAACGGCGCCGCTCACAGCCGGACCTCCACCGCCCGCGCGTGGGCCTCGAGCCCCTCGGCGGCCGCGAAGGCGCGCACCAGCGGCGCGAGCCGCCGCAGCCCGGCGCGCGAGACCTCCTGCACGCTGACGCAGCGGACGAAGTCGGCCGCCGAGAGGCCGCCGCGGAAGCGCGCGGTGCCACCCGTGGGCAGGGAGTGGTTGGAGCCCGTCGCGAAGTCCCCGGCCGGCTGCGCGCTGAACGGGCCGAGGAAGACGGCGCCCGCCGCATCCACCCGGGCGAGCGACGCCCGGCCCTCGGGGAGGCTCAGGTGCTCGGCCGCGAACCGGCCGGCGAAGCCCGCGGCCTGCTCCGCGTCGTCGGCGACGAGGATCGCGCCGTGCGCGGCGAGGGCCCGCCGCGCCGGGTTCGACGCCGGCAGCGCCCCGACCTGCCTGCGGACCTCGGCGCCCACGCGCGCGGCGAGCGGGCGCGACGTGGTGACGAACAGCGCCACCGCGTCCGGATCGTGCTCGGCCTGCGCCACCAAGTCGGCCGCGATGAACCGCGGGTCGCCGCGCGCCGCCAGCACCAGCACTTCGGTCGGGCCCGCGACCATGTCCACCGGCACGTCCGCGCCCACCGCGCGCTTCGCCGCCGCCACCCAGCGGTTGCCCGGACCCACGATCTTGTCCACCGCCGCGACGCTCCCGGTGCCGTAGGCCAGCGCGGCGACCGCCTGGGCCCCGCCCACGCGCACCACCTCGGTCACGCCGAGCCACGCCGCCGCCGCGAGGATCTCGGCGCTCGGACGCGGGCAGGCCACCACGATCCGCCGCACGCCGGCCACCTGCGCCGGCACCACGGTCATCAGCAGCGTCGAGACGAGCGGATGCCGGCCTCCCGGCACGTAGCACCCCACGGAGCCGAGCGGCCGGACGACCTGTCCGACGCGCACGCCGGGCTCCACGCGCACCGTCCACTCGCGGGGGAGCTGGCGCTCAGCCACGCGCCGGATGTTGCGGGCCGCGCGCGCCACGGAGCGGAGGAACACGGCGGGCGCCTCGCGCCGCGCGCGCGCCAGCTCCGCGGCGGGCACCCGGAGGCCGCCGGCGAGGTCCGCGCCGTCGAGCCGGCGCGTCCACGCGACCAGCGCGCGGTCGCCGCGCTTCCGCACGTCGGCGATGATCCGCCGCGCCACGGCGTCGGCGGCGGCGTCGCCCCGCCGCCGGCGGGCCACCAGCCGCGCGGCCACCGCGTCGGTGAGCCGCAGCACCCGCATCACAGCACGATCTTGTTGAGCGGGTACTCGACGATGCCCTGCGCCCCGGCGGCCTTGAGACGCGGGACGAGGGAGCGCACCACGACCTCCTCCACGATCGTGTTGACGGCGAGCCAGTCGGAGTCGTAGAGCGGAGACACCGTCGGCATCTTGAGCGCCGGGAGCTCGGCCACCACCGCGGGCAGCGCGTCGCGCCGCACGTTCAGCATCAGGCCCACCTTGTTGTACGCCGCGATGGCACCGGTGAGCAGCAGGCCGATGTTGCCGATCTTCTCGCGCTTCCAGGCGTCCTGCCACGCGGCCGTGTTGGCGATCAGCTTGGTGTTCGACTCGAGCACCGTGTCCACCACCCGCAGCCGGTGCGCCCGCAGCGAGGCGCCGGTCTCGGTCACCTCCACGATGGCGTCCGCGAGGCGGGGCACCTTGACCTCGGTGGCGCCCCACGAGAACTCCACCCGGGCGCGCACGCCGTGCTTGGCCAGCCAGGCTTCGGTGAGCCGCACGCCCTCCGTCGCGATGACCTTGCCCTCGAGGTCGCGCACGCCGCGGACCGGGGACTCCTCCGGCACCGCGAGGACCCAGCGCACCTTGCCCAGGCCCGTCTTGGCGTAGATCAGGTCCACGACCTCGGTGACGCTCACGGCCGTCTCCACGATCCAGTCGCGACCGGTGAGGCCGGCGTCGAGCGCGCCCGTCTCCACGTAGCGGGGCATCTCCTGCGCCCGCACCATCAGGCACTCGATCTCGGGATCGTCCACCGCCGGGTAGTACGAGCGCGAGTCGGTGCTGATGCGCCAGCCGGCTCGCGCGAACAGCTGCAGCGTCGCCTCCTGCAGGCTCCCCTTCGGCACGCCGAGCTTGAGCGTGCTCATCGCGCCGCCCCGCGGCCGTACACCCGCTCCGGGTCGAACGCGCGCTGCGCCACGGTCCGGGCCGAGCCGCTCGCGTCGAGGCGCCGGTAGAAGCAGCTGCGGTACCCCTCGTGGCAGGCCCCGGGGCCGAGCGCGTCCACCTTGACCAGCACCGTGTCGGCGTCGCAGTCCACCAGGACCTCGCGCACCCGGAGCGTGTGGCCGCTCTGCTCGCCCTTGACCCACAGCCGATCGCGCGAGCGGCTGTAGAACGTCGTGTCCCCCGAGGCCAGCGTCGCCTCCAGAGCCGCCGCGTTCATGTAGCCGAGCATCAGGACCTCGCCGCTCGCGCCGTCCTGCACGATCGCGGGCACGAGGCCGTCGCCTTTGACGAAATCCACCATCGCTGCACCTCTCGTGGTTGCGCCGCGGTCGGGGCGGGCGGGCCGGACAGCGAGGACAAAAAAAGGCCCGCGCGCACCTGACGTGCCGCGGGCTGGTGAAGGCGTATCGGCTCCCTACGCTACAGCACGACCCCCGGGCACGTGGCGTGACCGTGATGGTGATGCCGGGCGTGGTGCCGATACATTGTCATCGGGGAGCATTGTAGTCGGGTCCGCCCGCCGGGTCAACGGGGGCCCCGCGGAAGCGTCCGTCCGCTATCCGGCGATCGCCTGCAGGACCTCGGCGAGCAGGGCCGACGTGGTGGCCAGGCCTTCCCCTCCGCGCACGGTCGGCCTGCCCCGCCAGTCGCCGAAGAAGCCGCCGGCCTCGCGCATGATGGGCGGGTACGGTGCGCAGTCCCACTCGTCGAGCACCGGGTCCAGCGCGAGCTCCGCGCGGCCGGTCGCGACCAGCGCGTAGCCGTAGGCGTCCGGGCTGCCGATGCAGCTCCGCACGCGCTGCCGGAGCCGCGCCCACGGCTCGGCCCGGCCCGGCCGCTCGAAGCACGCGGCGTCGGCGTGCGCCAGCGACGCGTCGCGCAGCGCCCGCACGTCCGACACCCGCGCCCGGCGGCCGTTCCACCAGCATCCGCAGCCGTCGGCCGCGGCGATCGTCTCGCCGAGCGCCGGGAAGTGCGCGACGCCGACGCGCGGCTCGCCCTCGATCTCGAGGCCGAGGAGCACGGCGTAGGTCGGGATGCCGCGGACGAACGACCGCGTCCCGTCGATCGGATCGATCACCCAGCGATGGACCGCGTCGCTCCCCGTGACGGCGCCCTGCTCCTCGCCGGCCACGGAGTGCGACGGGAACTGCCGCTCGATCCTGCGCCGGATGAGCGCCTCGGCCTGGCGATCCGCCTCGGTGACCGGGGAGCCGTCGGCCTTGGTCTCCACGTCGAACGGCCGCTGGAAGAAGCCCAGGGTCAGCCGGCCCGCCTCGAAGGCGGTCCCGGTGGCGAAGTCGAGATAGCGCTGGAGCGGCTCCACGCGATGATGATAAGCGGCCGCGCGCAATCCGGCAGCGGCGCGGCCGCCCGCGCCTACTGCGCCGGATCCGCGTTGCCGATGTCCAGCACCACCTTCCAGGTGCCGTCGCCCTGCTTGCGCCAGATGGTGACGTAGCTGCCGTGCCGCACCGTGGCGCCCGGCGCCGCGCCGGGGCGCGGCGTCCGGTCCCACCGTCCGATCGTGTAGCCGAGCTTCCCGCCGGGCGAGACCTCGACCGACACCGGCCGCCAGGTCAGCGCCACCGTGGTGTCACCCAGCTCCGGCGTCATCAGCTCGCGGATGGCCGTGCGGCCGACCACGGTGCGGCCGGGGATCACCATCACGCCGCTGTCGGCGAACCAGCCCACCCAGCCGTCCACGCCGCGCTCCGCCGTCGCCCTCGCGAAGGCGATGTCGGCGTTGCGGACCGCCTCAGCCGCGCCGGCGCCGTTCCGCTCGCCGGCGCAGCCGGCCAGCGCCGCGGCCGCCAGCGCGACCAGTCCCGATCGGAGCCTCATCGTGGCCCCCCGTTGCGCGGCGGCCGGCCGGGTCGCCCCGGCCGGCGCGCCGCGATGGCTACGCCTTCGGATTCAGCGCCCGGTCGATCCGGTACCTGAGATCCGCGATGTGCGCCCGCGTCTCCCGGTTCGCCGCCTTCGGCAGCGCCAGGCGCAGGGCGCCGTCCAGGTCCACCAGCTCCGCCCGGATCAGCGCCCGCGCGTCGCCCGGCATCGGCGGCGGGGGCGTGAAGTTCGGCGGCAGCGGACCGGCGGGCCGCGCGGCGGCGGGCGCCGGATTGAGCTTCTCGTTCATCAGGTCCACGAACGCGCGCTGCAGGTTGCGGCGGTACGCGTCGACCGCCACGCTCGGCGCCGCCAGCTCCGAGAACGACGCCCGCCGCACGTCGCCCAGCAGGTCGCCGATCCCGTACGCCGGCGCGGCCGGCGTGGCCGTCGCCATCTGGTCCGCCAGGCGCGCCAGCCGCGCGTCGTCGAACAGCATCCGCAGGAAGGCCGTCTGCGCGGTGCGCATCCGCTCCTCGAAACCGGTCGGCTCGATGCGCCGCAGGATCTGCGGATCGTACATCCACAGCGGCGTGGCGAGCACGTTCTCGGCCAGAAACCGCATCGCCGCCGCCTGCTGGGCGCGCGGCACCGGCGCGTGGATCACGCCCGCCTGGCTCGGATACTTCTCGTCCCGGTACACGCCGCCGATCATCGTCACGACGTCGCTCATCTCGAACCGCCACTGCCCGATCACGCGGTCGTACATCTCGCTCAGGTCGCTGTAGTCCTCGAGCTTGTTCGCGGTCGTGGCCCCGAGGAGCATGCCCATCACCCGCTTCAGGTTCATCATCCCGAAGGTCGAGGCCCGGACCGGGTCGTCGCCCACCGCCTCGCGCTGCGAGTTGGGGTCGATCCCGTCGAGGTCGCCGAACCGCAGCATCGGGTTCTGGTCCTGCTGCCGCGCCAGCGAGTCGAGGAACGGCCGCTCCGACTCCGGCGTCGTGGCGCCCGGCGCTTGCCGGTAGCCCCAGTTCACCGCGAAGGAGTCGTACACGCTGATGGTCGGGATCAGCGCCGCGCCGTCGCCCGGCTGCGCCACGTAGTTGAACCGCGCGTAGTCCATGATCGACGGCGTGTCGCCCCAGCGCGCCGTGTAGCTCGGGCTGCGCAGCGAGTCCACCGGCATCGTGGCCGAGGCGTGGAAGTTGTGCGGGAAGCCGAGGGTGTGGCCCACCTCGTGCGCCACCACGTACTCCAGCATCCGGCCCATCAGCGAGTCCGGCAGGGGCAGCGTCGCGGCCCGCGGATCGACCGGGCCCACCTGCACGAAGTACCAGTCCCGGAGCAGGTTCATCACGTTGTGGAAGTAGCCGATCGACGACTGAAGGATCTCGCCGGTCCGCGGGTCCGAGACGTGCGGGCCGAACGCGTTCTCGATGGTCGAGGGCAGCCAGCGCACGTACGAGTAGCGCGCGTCGTCCATCGAGAAATTCGGGTCCTCCTGCGCCGTCGGGGCGCGCCGCGCGACGATGGCGTTGCTGAACCCCGCGTAGCGGAACGCGGGCTGCCAGTCCTCGACCCCCTTGATGAGCCACGGCACCCACTGCGCCGGCGTCGCCGGGTCGATGTAGAACACGATCGGCTTGACCGGGTCGGACACCGCGGCGCCCGGATCCTTCGGCTCGAGCCGCCAGCGGTCGATGTAGCAGCGATGCGCGGCCCGCTGCTCGCTGGTGCCGTAGTCCACCTGCTCGGTCGAGAAGAAGCCCACCCGGTTGTCGCACAGCCGGCGCGACGCGGGCTGGTCGGGCAGGGCCACCATCGAGTACTGGACCACTTCGGTGATGGTGCCGAGGCTGCGATCGTTGGGCACGCTGTCGGACGACCAGGTGTGCAACGCGCGCACGTTGAGATTGGCCGGGAAGGCCTTCGTGGCCGCGATGAGCGACCGCGCGGTGTCGAACCGGCGCGAGCGGTCCGGCCGCGCCCCGAAGCCGCCGCCCCGGGTCACCGACAGCTCCGGCACGTCGGTGGTGAACAGCTTGCCGACGTCGAGCACCGGGTTGCTGTCCGCGCTGTAGGCCGCGACGTCGAAGGCCATGATGATGGGCTCGACGTTGTTGAGGCGGACGGCGCGGCTCACCGGGCTGGTGCTGTCGGCCACCACGTCGTAGCCCACGTTGCGCAGCAGCACCCGGTTGCCCATCCGCTCCCACCGGATCACCCGGCTCACGGTCACCACGCCGGCGTACCCGGTGCCGTCCTGCGCTCCCGCCATGTCGCCCACCAGCAGGAACGGCTTGCCGAGCTGGGCGCGCGGGATCTCGAACAGCAGCTGGTCGCCGATCCGGTGGACGATGAAGACGCCGGTGTCGGACACCGCCTTGTCGGTGACGACCTGCGCGTACGGTTTGGGGCCCTGCGGCTGCTGGCCGCGGGCGCCGTTGCCAGGTCCCTGTCCCTCGCCCGACGGCGGCTGGGGTGGGGGCGGCGGCCCGCCCGGCCGCTGGGCGTCGAGGTTCGAGGCGCCGACGAGGAACAGGGCGCCGAGCAGAGCGGCGGGCAGCGTGCGTGACGTCATTGGACGGATCCCGAATGTGGAGGTGGTGGTTCGGTGTCCACGCGGCGAAACCCTAGAGCTACGCAGCGACGGCCGGCCAAGTTGAAGCGAGGAGGCGGGTTCCGCCAGATGGGGGGAGAGGTCGGCGTTCCGGCCGGCCGCCGGGCGGCGGCCTCCTGCGGCTCGCGTCCTAGAGGCGCTCGCCGCACTCCACGCAGAAGCGTCCGGTGCCCTCGAGCGGCGCGCCGCAGTTGCTGCAGAAGCGGCGGCCCCGGCTCGCGGCCCGCGTCTCGGCGATCAGCCGCTCCACCGCGTCGTCGTCGGGGCCCGCCGCCGCGCCCGCCGCGGGCGCGCCGGACGGCGCGTGGCCGTTCCCGCCGGCGGCGGCGACCGCATCGGCGTCCCGCAGCGCCTGCACCGCTTCCCTGGTGTAGCGGCTCAGCATCGCCTGGTAGTCGGACTCGGACAGCTTCCCGGTCGCGCGGTCGAACTCGATCTCCTTCAGCGCGGCGAGCGCCAGCTCCTTGCGCTGGACCTTGGGATCGTCTTCCGGCTCGTCGAACACACCGGGCCGGGCCGGGGCGGCCGGGGCCGGGCGCAGGATGGGCTCCAGCACCACCAGCACCGCGACGACGGCCACGAGAAGGCCGATCACGATGGTCACGTCAGGCCTCGAACCGCTCGAGCTCGCGCTTCAGCTTCTCGAGCTCCTCGGGTGACGCGCCGCCCGCCGCGGGCTCGACCGGCGCGCCCGCGGTCTCCGCGCCGGCGCCCGCGGCCCGGGCGCGGATGAGCCGGCGGGCCACGGCGGTCACCAGGCCCAGGCCCACCGCCAGCCCGACGTAGGGCATCACGTAGGCGGCCCAGTTGAACCCGCGCTTGGGCGGCGCCATGAAGATCATCTCGCCGTACTGGCGCTGGAACGACGCGAGCACCTGCGCCTCGGTCAGCCCCGAGTCCAGGCGGGCGAGCACCAGCTGGTGCATCGCCGGCGAGGTGGTGCAGGTGAAGTCCGTGGTGCGGCAGGTGAACACGTCGAGGTTGCAGCCGCAGGTGCAGCGGATCTGGTGCTCGATGGCCTGCACCAGCGCGGCGTCGTCGCGCGCCGTGGCGGCGGCCACCGGCCGGCCCGCCGCCTCCGGGACCGCGAGCCGCCCCAGCGAGTCGCCGGTGCGGGCGCGCGCCGCGGCCGCGACCGCGGAGTCGCGCGGCGCCTGCGCCGCGAGGCCGCCGGCCGCGGCCAGCGCCAGCGCGACGAGGCTAGGCGCCGACCTGCGCCACATAGCCCGCGGGCTCCGCCCGCCGCCGGCTCGCCGCCGTCGGCCCCTGCGCCCCCGGCCACATCGTGATCAGGCCGCCGAAGGCGAGCACCAGCCCGCCGTACCACACCCACCACACCAGCGGATTGATCACGATCTTGTAGACCGCCTCCTCGGTGCCCTTCACCGCGCCCGCGAAGACCACGTACAGGTCCTCCCGCGCGGTGCTCCAGATGGCCACCTCGGTCGAGGGCTCGAACGTGGGCCGGCCGAGCGAGTCGAGGTGCTGCCGCTTCTCGCTCTTCATCGTGCCGATGTACTTGCCGTTCCGCAGCACGTCCACGCTCGCCGCCGTGACGAAGCGATTGAGCTGCTCGTACTGCGACACGCCCTGGTGCGTGATGTGGAAGGTGTCCCCGTAGGGATCCTTCACGTCCACCGACTGCCCGGGCTTGAGCGTCACCTCGCGCTCGCTCTTGAAGGCGAGGCCGGCGAACGCCGCGAACAGCATCACGATCCCCAGGTGCACGACGTAGCCGCCGTAGCGCCGCCGGTTGCGCCCCATCAGCCGCAGGAACGCCACCGGGTACGCCTCGGCGTGCAGCCGGTGCCGCGCCAGGGTGCCGCGCACGAACTCCTGCAGCACCGTGCCCACCACGAACGCCGCCAGCGCGTACGCGACGATCGACCACGCGTTGGTCATCCGCACCGCGGCGAGCGACGCCGCGGTCACCACCATGGCCGTCGTCGGCCACAGGAACTGCCGCTTCAGGTTCTCGGGGCTCGCCTTCCGCCACGCGATCAGCGGCCCGATCCCCGTCAGGAGCAGCAGCATCATCCCCAGCGGCACGTTCACCTGGTTGAAGAACGGCGGCCCGACCGTGACCTTGGTCCCGCGCACCGCCTCGGAGATCACCGGGAACAGCGTGCCCCAGAACACCGAGAAGGCGATCACGATCAGGATCAGGTTGTTGAACAGGAACGCGCCCTCGCGGCTCACCATCGACTCGAGCTTCGCCTCCGCCTGGAGCATCGGCCACCGCCAGGCCAGCAGCCCGAAGCCGAGCACCGCCGCCAGCACCAGGAACACGAGGAAGAACCACCCCACGTTCGACTGGGCGAAGCTGTGCACCGAGCTGATGACGCCGCTCCGGGTGAGGAACGTGCCGAAGATCGAGAGCAGGAACGAGAGCACCACCAGCCCGATGTTCCACTTCTTCAGCATCCCGCGCTTCTCCTGGATCATCACCGAATGGAGGAACGCGGTCATCGTCAGCCACGGCAGGAACGAGGCGTTCTCCACCGGGTCCCACGCCCAGTAGCCGCCCCAGCCCAGCTCCACGTACGCCCACCACATCCCCAGCACGATCCCGCACGAGAGGAACAGCCAGGACGCGAGCGTCCAGCGGCGGATCGCGTGCAGCCACCCGGTGTCCAGCCGGCCCGAGATCAGCGCCGCCACCGCGAAGCTGAACGGCACGCTGATGCTGGTGTAGCCGAGGTAGAGCATCGGCGGGTGGAAGACCATGCCCGGGTTCTGCAGCTGCGGGTTGAGCCCGCGCCCGTCGGCCGGCGTGAAGCCCAGGCGCTCGAACGGGTTCGACGCGAACACCATCGTCGCGGTGAAGAACACCACCACGATCGCGATGGTCCCGGCCACGTACGGCGTCAGCTCACGGTACTTGCCCCGGTTCACCAGCAGGGCCACCGACCCGAACGTGGACACCACCAGCGCCCACAGCAGCAGCGAGCCCTTCTGCCCCGCGTAGAACGCCG
>DASPTN010000091.1:0-6813 GCA_035623395.1 Gemmatimonadales bacterium
ATTTCAGCATTTGCGAGGCCGCAACCATGAGCAGCGCCAGACCCCCGTTGAGCCGCCGCGAGCGCGAGGTGATGGACGTGCTGTACCGCACGGGGGAGGGCACCGTCGCGGAGGTGATGGAGCAGCTGGCCGATCCGCCGACCTACTCGGCCGTGCGCTCGACGCTGCGCATCCTCGAGGAGAAGGGGCACGTGAGCCACCGCGAGGACGGGCCCCGGTTCGTCTACGTGCCGGCGGTGGGCCGGGAGACGGCGCAGCGCGCCGCCCTGAACCACGTGGTGGACACCTTCTTCGACGGCTCGGCCGATCACGCGCTGGTGACCCTGCTGCGCCGCTCGGACCTCGAGCTTTCGGAACGGCAGATACAGCGGCTCGCCCGGGAGATCCGCCGGGCCCGCGAGGAGGGCCGATGAGCGCCGCGGGGCTGCTGCAGATGCTGTCCAACCAGGGCGTCGCCTGGGCGCTGGGGAGCCTGCTCAAGGGGACGGCGCTCCTGGTGGCGCTGTTCCTCGTCGCGGCCGTCGTGCGCCGCTCCTCGGCCGGCCTGCGGCACCTGGTCTGGGGCGGCGGGATCGTCGCGGTGGTCGCGCTGCCGCTCGTCTCGCTGGTGCTGCCGTGGCGGCTCTCGGTCGTGCGGGTGCCGGTGGCGGCCGTGCCGGCGGCGGCGGGCGCCCGGGACGTCGCATCGCCGGCCTCCTCGCCGGCTGTTCCGACCGGGCCGCGGGCGTCGGCCGCGGGCAGCGCGCCGGGCGCCGCTCTCGGCGCGCCGGCGGGCGCGCCCGGGCGCGCCCACCTGCGGCCGTGGCCGGCGCGCATCTCGGCCGCCTGGTGGCTCGCGATCGTGTGGGCCGCCGGCGTGCTGGTGGTGCTGGCGCGGCTGCTGCGCGGGACCGTGCTGGTGCGGCGGGTCCGGCGCGGTGCGGTGGCGCTCACGTCGCCCGACTGGCGCCAGCCGCTCATGGAAGCCGCGGACCGGCTGGGGCTGCCGCGCGAGCCGCGGCTGCTGGCGAGCGACGCGGTGCTGATGCCCATCGTGTGCGGCGTGCTCGACCCGGCGATCGTGCTCCCGGCGAACGCGAGCGAATGGACCGAGCAGCGGCGCCGGGCCGTGCTGTGCCACGAGCTGGCGCACGTGCGGCGCTCCGATCTCGCCCTCACGATCCTCAGCCGCCTGGGCTGCGCCGGGTACTGGTTCCACCCGCTGTTCTGGGTGGCCGCCCGGAGGCTGCGCCTCGAGAGCGAGCGCGCCTGCGACGACCTGGTGCTCGAGGTGGGCACGCGGCCGTCGGAGTACGCCGATCACCTGCTCCAGATCGCGTGCCTGGCGGGCTCGATGCGCTCGCCGGCGGTCGCATTGCCAATGGCGGAGCGCCGCGAGTTCGAGGGCCGGATGCTCGCCATCCTGGAGCTCGGCGCGCGGCGGACCCCCCCGTCGCGGCGGATCGCCGCGGCGCTGGCCGCGCTCGCGCTCGCCGTCGTACTGCCGCTCGCGGCGATGGGACTCGCCCAGGCGCCGCCGGCCGGCGCACCCGAGCCCCGGCCGGCTGCGCAGGGCGAGCCGCGGCCGGCGCCGCAGGCGTCGACACGGGTGGAACCCGCACGGACCGACACCGCGGTCGCACAGCGGACGTCGGTCGCCACGAGGGTGACGACGACGACGTCGGCGCCGGCGAAGGCGGACTGGTCGAAAGCGCTGTCCACCATCGCCTCGCGGGCCGTCACGGAGGCGCTGCACGGCCAGCCGGCGGGCGACAGCATCGATCCGCGCACCCTCGCCGCGCTGCTCGGCGCGCTCGAGGATTCCGTCGCCGCCGTACGGGAAGACGCGGCGTACGCGCTCGGCCAGCTGGAGGCGCACGGCGCGGTGAGCGCGCTGTCGGGTCACCTGCGTCGCGACGCGGCGCCGTCGGTGCGGGTGATGGCGGCGTGGGCCCTCGGCCAGATCGAGAGTCATGACGCCACCGCGTCGCTGGTGGCCGCGGCTCGCGGCGACGCGGCGGAGGACGTGCGGGCGATGGCGGTCTGGGCGCTGGGCCAGGTGGAGGATTCGGCCGCGGTGTCGGGCCTCGCGGCGGTGCTGGCCGACGCCAGCGACGAGGTGCGCGGCCGCGCCGCCTGGGCACTGGGCACCATCGGCGCCGCTCCGGCGCCGCCGGCGCTGATCGCCGCGCTGCGCGACCCCTCGGCCGCCGTGCGACTCCGCGCGGCGTGGGCCCTCGGCCAGATCGAGGACCCGCGGGCGGCCCCCGCCCTCGCCGCGGCGCTCGGCGACGCCGATGCCCAGGCCCGCCGGGCGATGGTGTGGGCCCTCGGACGGATGGACGCGCCGGAGGCACGTCAGGCGCTTGTCGAGGTGTTGAAGAACCCCGACCCCGAGGTGCGCGCGCAAGCCGCCCGTGCGCTCGGCGGCAGCGGCGGCAGCCCCTGGCCGTGGCCCTGGCCGATGCCGCTCAACCGCTAGCGCGCCGCCCCCCAGACCCTATCTCCCGCCGCCCGGGTGAGCCTTGGCTCCCCGGGCGGTGGTGTCGACGGGGTCGCCCGGCCCGCGTGCCCGCCGTGACGCGCGCCGGGGACCGGACGGCCGTCGCACCCCGGCCGTGCCGCTTGACACACGGCGCGCTATGCTGAATATTCAGCATAGTGCTGAAATGTCAGCATGGCGACGGGGCACACCATGACGTGGAGGCTGATCGTGAACGGGACGGTGATCGCGGCGGTGGCCGGCGCACTGGCGCTCGGCTCCGGGATGCGCGGCGGGGTCGCGGCGCGGGCCGGGGCGTCGCGCGCGGCTTCGGACGACTCGGCGCTGGCGGTGGCCGTGCTGGCGTCCGCGCGTGGCGCCGCGCCGGTGATGTGCCGGCTGGCGGAGCGCACGCTCGAGGGGAGCTGGGGCGGCTGGGGCCGGGGCACGCCCGACGACGTGTCGGACGTCTCGGGCGCGGGGCGCTGGGCGACGGCGCGGCACCCGGCCAACATCGCGGTGCCGGTGCTGGCGCGCGGCATGGAGGACGACGACGACTGCGTGCGCGGCGTCGCCGCGCGCCTCATCGCCCGCGCGACCGCGGCCGAGGTCGACGCGGCCGTCGTGCCGCTGCTGCGCTCCTCGGCGGCCGGCACGCGGGTCGCGGCCTCGGTGGCGCTCGGCCTCGCCGAGTCGGAGGCGGCGACGGCCGCCCTGGTCGCCCGCCTCGGCGACGAGGTGGCCCGGGTGCGGCTGGCGTCCGCGTGGGCCCTGGGGCGTGTGGGCTCACTCGTCGCGGTGCCGCCGTTGCGCGGCGTCCTGCGGGACCCCGACGCCGGCGTGCGGGCGGCCGCGGCGCGATCCCTCGGCGAGCTGGAGGACACGGCCGCGGTGGACGCGCTCGCGCGCGCGCTCAGAAGCGACGCCAGCGAGGACGTGCGTGTCGCGGCGGCGGAGGCGCTGGGGCGGATGGAGGCGAAGCGCGGGGTGCCGGCGCTGGCGGCGGCGCTCGCCGACCAGAGCGTGCAGGTGCGCCGCACGGCGGCGTGGGCGCTCGGTCAGATCGAGGACAAGGGCTCGGTCGCCGCGCTGGCGCGCGCGCTGACCGATGGGGACGAGGACGTTCGCGAGACGGCCGTGTGGGCGCTCGGCCAGATCGAGGACGCGGCCGCCGTGCCGCCGCTCGTGGAGCGGCTCGGCCACGACGACCGGCCCGCGGTGCGGCGGAAGGCCGCGTGGGCGCTGGGCCAGATCGAGGACAAGTCGTCGGCCGGTGCGCTCGGCGCCGCGCTCAGGGGCGACGGCGACGCGGAGGTGCGGCGCACGGCGGCGTGGTCCCTGGGGCAGATCGAGGACGCCGGCAGCGTGACGGACCTCGCCGGGGCGCTGAGCGACAGCTCGGAGCAGGTGCGCACCGTCGCCGCCTGGGCCCTCGGCCAGGTCGGTCCCCGTCGCGCACCCGACGCGCTGGTGCGGGCGCTGGCCCACGACACGGCCGAGGTGCGGGAGAAGGCGGCGTGGGCGCTGGGTCAGATCGGCGACGCCGCCGCGGTCCCGGCCCTGAAGACGGCGCTGGCGGACCCGGAGTCGAAGGTGCGGCGTACCGCCTTGTGGGCGCTGGGCCAGCTCGACAGCGACGCCGCGCGCGCGGCGATCGTCGACGCGCTGCGGGACGGGGATCCGGAGGTGCGCGCGCGGGCGGCGCGCGCCCTGGGCGGCGGCCACGCGGAGCCCCGGCCCGAGCCGATGCCGATGCCGGAGCCGCGGCCGTTCCCGGGCCCCGACGAATGAGCCGCCGGCGCGGCGCGGCCCCGCGCCAGGCTCGCGCGCCGTCCGGCCTGGTTCAGCTCAGCGCGCCGAGCAGCGTCTCGATGTCGCGCATGTCGTTGAAGATCGAGGGTGCGATCCTGATCCGGTCGCTGTAGAGGCTCACCGCCACCCTGGCGGCCTTGAGCCGCTCGCCGAAGCGCCGCTCCGCGCCCGTCCTGGTGAACGCGACGAGCGCGGACAGCGTTTCGGGCGGCGTGATGGCCGTGAAGCCCAGGCGCGGCATCTCCTCGTGGAGCCGGCGCAGCAGCGGCTGCCGGTACGCCTGGATGTTCTCGACGCCGAGGCGGCGGAGGTAAGGCAGGGACACCGCCAGCGCGTTCACCGCGCCCTGCCCGTACGTCCCGACCTCGAAGTGTCCGGCCGCGTCGCCGTGCAGCGTCCACGTGACCGGCGTCTCGGCGGGCGGATCGGACGCGAGGTAGTGCATCTCCGTGTCGGCCTGCGCGTACCCCACCTGGGTGCGGCGGATCACGGTGTCGAGCAGCTCCTGCCTGACGTAGAGGAAGCCCAGGCCGAAGTCGCCCATCAGCCACTTGAAGGTGGAGCAGGCGCAGAAGTCCACGCCGCTGGCCTTGACGTCGATCGGCGTGTTCCCCGCCGCCTGCACGATGTCGGCGTACACGTGGGCCCCGTGCGCGTGCGCGAGGTCGCACACCGCCTTGAGGTCGTGCTGGAACCCGTTGTACCACGAGACGAGCGACACCGCGACGAGCCGGGTGCGCCGGTCCACGGCGCTGGCCAGGTCGTCCATCGCGATGCGCCACTCGCGCGGCCTCACGATCCGCAGGTCCAGCCCCCGCTTCGCCAGCTCCCCGTACAGCACCAGCGATCCGTCGAAGTGCAGGGCGTCCGTCACCACGTTCCCGTCGCCGCCCGGGATTCCGAGGCCGTTCACGACGAGGTTCTCGCCCACGCTGGTGCTGGGCACCAGGGAGATCTCCTCGGGCCGCGCGTTGACGAGCTGCGCGAACTCGCCCTTCACCTCGGCGGCGATCGAATCGCCGGTCCTCAGGCGCGGCTCCCTGAAGGTGCGGGTGTCGAGGTAGTGCCGCACGGCTTCCGCGGCCGCGATCGGGACCGGGTGGATGAACGCGCTGTTGAGGTACGTCTGGCCGGCGGGGATGGCGAAGTCGTCGCGAACGGGCAGGGTGCCGGCACGTGCGTCGCTCACGCGGACCTCGCGCTGAGGAAGGTGGAGGGATCGCAGCGCGGACGCGGCGGCGAGTCCGCCCGCGCCCGCGAGAAGCTCGCGTCGGCTGATGTCCATCGGTCCCCGTCTCCCGGGCGAGCCGCGCGCCGCGACCGCCGCGGAGCGCCGCCCGCCAGCAAGAGACGTCTGGTGGAATCATTTGTCAAAGCGCACCTTGAGCGCGGGGCGCGGATCCCCGGGGGCGGCAGCGCGGCCGGGGAGCGTGCCTCGATCCTCTGCCCGGAGTCCGTCCTCGTGCGTCGCATCCCGCTCGTCCTCCTTGGCTCCCTCGTTCTGACCGCGGCGCCGGCCGCCGCGCAGGACTTCTTCGTTCCGCCGACCGGGTTCGCCGTCGAGAACCCGGTGCTGCGCCGCATCTGGGCCCTCGGGATCGACAGCTCCGGGGCGCCGGCCCTGGCGCAGGTGCTGCTCGATTCGCTCGGGCCGAGGCTCACCGCCTCGCCCGGGATGGAGGCCGCGCAGGCCTGGCTGCTCCGGACGTACGCCGGGTGGCAGGTCGCCGCGCGGCGCGAGCAGACGGGCACGTGGCGCGCCTGGCGGCGCGGCATCACCCACCTCGACCTCGTGGCGCCGCGGGTGCGCTCGCTCGAGGCCCAGATGCTGGCGTGGAGCGCCGGCACGCCGGGCGGCCGCGCCGTGCGCGGGCCCGTGGTCGCGCTCCCCGACGTGGCCGACAGCGCCGCGTTCGCGGCCTGGCTGCCCGCGGCCCGCGGCAGCTTCGTGCTGGTCTCGTTTCCGCAGCCCACCTGCCGGCCCGACGCCAGCTGGGAGCGCTGGGCCGCGCCGGCGACCGTGGACTCGCTGAAGGCGCGGCGCGCGGCCGCGCTGCGGGCCTGGAACGCGCGGATCGCGCGCACCGGCTACGCGTTCGCCTACGGCCGCCACTCGCTGCTGCGCCGCCTCGCGCAGGCGGGCGTCGCGGGACTGCTGACCAGCGAATGGTCCCGGGGATGGGGCACGGACCGGATCTTCGGCTCCGAGGCGGGCGACGCGCCGGTCGTGGACGTCTCGTGCGAGGACTACGGGCTGCTGGCGCGGCTCGCCGAGCACCGCCAGGGGCCGGTGGTGGAGCTCGCGGCGCAGGCCGAGGCGGGCGGCGAGGTCCCCGTCTACAACGTCATCGCCGAGCTGAGGGGTGGCGAGCTGCCGAGCGAGTACGTGGTGCTCTCCGCGCATCTCGATTCGTGGGATGGCGGCTCCGGCGCCCTCGACAACGGCACCGGCACCATCGTGATGCTGGAGGCGATGCGGATCCTCGCCCTCGCCTACCCGCATCCGCGGCGCACCATCCTCGCGGGCCACTGGACCGGCG